>JASJAX010000001.1 GCA_030066755.1 Acidimicrobiia bacterium | reverse complement strand
CGATCCCGGCTGAGGGGGGATCGGCGGAGCCGCCCCCCGTCAGGCTCCCCCCCAGCCTCGCCTTCGGCATCGGCGACGCGTTCGACGCTTCAGACGCGTGTGCGGCGGAGCCCACGGTCCGAGTACCGAGTACATGGCTGCGAAGTAGCCCGGTGCCAAGTACGGCACCGCCGGAGGCGGTGCCTGCGGTCTCGGTACTCAGTACTCAGTACTCAGTACTGGCGCCGCCTGCGGCGGCGCCCCCCAAATTGATGCCCTAGGCGGTGGCCGGAGTATCATGGCGTCGCTCCGCCATTTCCCCTTTTCCGCGGAGCGTTCACGAAGGAAGGAATTGCTTTCATGCTTTCAGGGCTTCGCAAGAAGGGCGCGTTGCTCGCGCTGCTGTTTGCATTTGCACTGGTCGCCGCCGCGTGTGGCGACGATGACGGAACGACAACAACGGCCGGCGGCGGCGACACGCCAGCGACGACCGCTGCACCGCAGGCATCAATCTGTGAGGTAACGGACGTCGGCGGTGTCGACGACAAGGGCTTCAACGCATCGGCATGGGCCGGCGCGCAACGTGCTGCGGCCGACTTCGGCGCCGAAGCTGAGGTCCTCGAGTCGCAGGCAGAGACCGACTACGAGGTCAACCTGAACTCGTTCATCGACGCAGGATGCGATCTGATCGTCACGGTCGGGTTCCTCCTGGGTGACGCGACGCTCGCAGCGGCGCAGTCCGCACCGGACACCCCGTTCACGATCGTCGACTTCGCATACGGCGACGAGACGCCGCCGAACCTCAAGGGTCTCGTGTTCAACACGGACGAGGCAGCGTTCCTGGCCGGCTATCTGGCCGCAGGTATGACGCAGACCGGCAAGGTCGGCACGTTCGGTGGTATCAACATCCCGCCGGTGACCATCTTCATGGATGGCTTCGCTCGCGGCGTTGCCCACTACAACTCGGAGAACGGCGCTTCCATCGAGGTCCTCGGATGGGATCCCGACACGCAGGAAGGCTCGTTCACGAACAACTTCGAGAGCCTCGATGACGGCCGTGCGTTCGCGCAGAGCCTCGTCGACGAGGGCGCCGACATCGTCATGCCGGTTGCCGGCCCGGTCGGTCTCGGCTCGGCTTCGCTCGCCAGCGAACTCGGCACGTTCTCGATCATCGGCGTCGACGTCGATGGCTACGATGCCGATCCGAACAACTCGGGCGTGTACCTGACGTCCGTGCTGAAGCGGATCGACAACGCGGTGTACGCCGCCGCGGATGAAGCGATCAACGGCACGTTCACCAGCGATCTCTACGTTGGTTCGCTCGAGAATCAGGGTGTCGGCATTGCGCCGTTCCATGACTTCAACAGCCAGGTGCCGCAGGAGCTGAAGGATCAGCTGGCTGCGCTCGAGGCAGCGATCATCGACGGTTCGGTCAGCGTCGGCGGCTGATCGCAACTCGACTCGAATTGCTCGGAGCCCCCTGCGTGAGCAGGGGGCTCCGGCGCGTTCAACGGAATGCGCGGCGTGTGATCCGCCCGCTAGGCTGACCCCTCGGGACGCAGACCGTGGGAGGCAACCTTGGAGCTCGAGCTGAGGGGAATCACCAAACGGTTCCCCGGCGTGCTGGCCAACGACAACGTCAACCTCACGATCCGGTCCGGCGAGATTCTGTGCCTGCTCGGTGAGAACGGCGCCGGCAAGTCGACCCTCATGAACATCATGTACGGCCTGTACACGGCCACCGAGGGCGACATTCTCATCGACGGAGACGTCGTCAACTTCGACGGCCCCGGCGATGCAATTGCCGCCGGCATCGGCATGGTGCACCAGCACTTCATGCTGGTACCCGTCTTCTCGGTCGCCGAGAACGTCGTACTTGGCGTCGAGCCGACGCTCACCGGAGGTGTGCTCGACATCGAGGAGGCCCGCGACGACGTACGGAAGATCTCGGGTCAGTACAACCTCGACGTCGATCCGGACGCCATCATCGAGCAACTCCCCGTGGGTCTTCAGCAACGGGTCGAGATCATCAAGGTGCTCTTCAGGGATGCGGAGATCCTCGTCTTCGACGAGCCGACAGCGGTGCTCACGCCACAAGAGGTCCAGGAATTCTTCGGCATCATTCGCAAGCTCAAGGACGACGGCAAGGGCATCATCTTCATCACGCACAAGCTGAAGGAAGTGCTCGAGATTGCCGACCGGATCGCCGTGTTGCGTCGCGGAGCCGTCGTCGGTGAAGCCGACCCGGCAACGGCGACCGAGGTGAGCCTCGCCGAGCTGATGGTCGGGCGGCCCGTCGAGCTCAAGGTCTCCAAGGCCGACGCCGATCCGACCGACGTCGTCCTCGAGGTCCGGGACCTCGATGTGCTGAACGTGCACAACCAACTCGCCGTCGACAGCGTCAGCTTCGATGTTCGCCGCGGCGAGATCGTCGGAATCGCCGGTGTGCAAGGCAACGGCCAAACGGAACTGGTCGAAGCATTGACCGGACTCCGGGAGTCAGTCGGCGGAAGGGTCTCCGTCGGTGGCGTCGATCTGACGAATGCCTCACCGCGTGAAGTCCACAACGCCAGCGTCGCCCACGTGCCGGAGGACCGCCAACGAAGCGGACTCGTGATGAGCTTCACGCTGACTGAGAACTTCGTCCTCGATTCCTACTACGACGAACCGTTCAGCCAGGGGATCAAGATGGACTGGGATCGCAGTCGCCAAGAGGCAGGACGGCTGATTCAGGAGTTCGATGTGCGAACCCCGTCATCCGAGATCCCGGCGAGCAACCTCTCCGGCGGCAACCAACAGAAGGTCATCGTGGCTCGCGAGTTCAGCCGCGACGTCGCTCTGGTCATCGCCTCGCAACCGACTCGAGGTGTCGACGTTGGTTCCATCGAGTTCATCCACGAACGGATCGTCGCGGAGCGCGATCAGGGTGCCGCCGTGCTCATCGTGTCATCGGAGCTCGATGAAGTGATGGCCCTCTCCGACCGGATCCTCGTGATGTTCGACGGGAAGGTGGTCGCCGAGAAGCGGCCGGAGCAAACAACCAACGCAGAGCTGGGTCTCTATATGGCAGGAGCGTCGAGCGATGGCTGATGATCGAGACGTCACAGACGACGTGGCAGCAGAGCAACCATCGGCAGAGACCCCGTCGGGCGGCCCGTCCGAACTCTTCTCCGACCTCACCGGTGTCGGACGGTTCGACTGGCGCTCCAACGCGCTCGTTCCCCTGCTTGCCATCATCAGCGCGCTCATCGTTGGTGCGCTGATCATCGCCTTTGGCGACCTCGACACCCTGAAGCTGTGGGGATCCGATCCTGGTGAGGCCTTCAGCCAGACCTGGACCACGGTGAAGGACGCGTACGTCGCCCTGTTCGAGGGCGCCGTCGGCGGATGGACGCCCATCTCGGAGACCCTCACGCGGGCGGCTCCGTTGATCCTCGCCGGTCTCGCTGTGGCCGTCGGGTTCCAGGCAGGCTTGTTCAACATCGGGGCCAACGGTCAGATGCTGATCGGCGGGATGTTCGCCTTGGTGATCGGGTTCCAGTTCAGCCTCCCCGGGATCATCCACATCCCGCTCGTCATCGCCGGCGGTCTGCTCGGCGGAGCGATCTGGGGGGCGATCCCCGGCTACCTTCGTGCGAAGACCGGAGCGCACGAGGTCATCACGACGATCATGCTGAACTTCATCGCACTCCGGCTCGTCGACTATCTGCTCACCGTCAACTACTTCCAACTCGAGGGGCGCAACGACCCGGTGTCGAAGAGCGTGGCCGAGAGTGCCCGGTACCCGCGGTTGCTGTCGGCCGATTGGATCCCGTTCGAGTTCACCCGGATTCCCCGGGTCCATATCGGGATCATCATTGCCGTCATCACGGCGTGGGTGATCTGGTGGATCCTGTACCGGTCCACCATCGGATTCGAGTTCCGGGCCGTGGGTGCCAATCCCGACGGCGCACGGTATGCAGGCATGAACGTGATTTGGCTGTATGTCGGCGTCATGGCGGTCGCAGGAGCGCTCGCCGGACTCGGCGGTGCCGACCAGGTCGCGGGGACGCTCGGACGGGCGACCCCGGGCTTCGTTGGGGTGATCGGGTTCGACGCCATCGCCTTAGCGCTGTTAGGGAGATCGCATCCTGCGGGGGTGGTCGCCGCCGGGCTACTGTTCGGTGGCCTCGCCGCCGGTGGCCAGCAGATGCAGGTCGCGGCCGACGTCGGTATCGACATCGTCCAGGTCATCCAGGCGCTCATCATCATGTTCATTGCCGCTCCGGCGCTCATCAAGGCGATCTACCGGGTCAAAGCCGAAACTGAAGCAGCTCAACTCACTTCGGGGTGGGGGACATGACGACGACGACCGAACATCGAGAAGTCCGGACGCCGGCGGAGGTCCGCCGAGCCAAGATCCTGGCGGTCGTCTACCTGGTGCTCGCCCTCATCGCTCTCGTGGTCTTCGCCCTCGGGACGGAGGGGTCGGCGACGTTCGGCTTGTCCCGCGCCAACGACACCATTGCGCTGCCTGATCTCACGATCTCCGCGAGCGGGCTCGGTTTCATCGTTACGGCGGTGCTGGCGTTCCTCGGAGCACAGCAGTGGATGCGCGGGTTCGGCTCGAAGACGAACCTGGTCCTCGCACTCGGCATGGTGCTGTTCCTGTTTGCCTTTCTCGCATGGGCGGCGGCCGGCGCATCGTTCAGCCTCGTGGGCATCTTCCAGGAGGCGATCAAGCGGGCCGTTCCGATCACGTTCGGAGCGATCTCCGGTGTGTTGTGTGAGCGCACCGGGATCATCAACATCGGGATCGAAGGCATGCTGCTCGCCGGGGCATTCACCGGCGCTGTGGCAGGGTCGACGCTCGGTGCGTGGCCTGGGATGATCCTCGCTGCCCTCGTCGGCGGTCTGCTTGCCCTGCTGCTCGCCGTGCTGACCGTGCGGTATCGGGTGGATCAGATCATCGCCGGGGTGGTGATCAACATCTTCGTGTTGGGCTTGACGTCGTTCTATACGTCGCAGATCCTCGTGGACAACCCGCAGCTGAACAACGCCCCGATCATGCGTGCCTGGGAGATCCCGCTGCTGTCGGACATCCCGTTTGCGGGTCCGGTGCTGTTTGCCCAGAACGTTTTCGTGTACGCCATGTACCTGTTGGTGGCCATCTCGGCATTTGCGTTGTTCCGCACCAAGTGGGGTCTGCGCACCCGGGCCGTGGGCGAGAAGCCACGAGCGGCCGATACCGTCGGAATCAACGTGTTCCGGATGAAGTATCTGAACGTGCTCATCGGTGGTTTCGTTGCCGGGTTCGGCGGGGCGTACTTCACCATCGGGTCGGTCGGACGGTTCGACGAGAACATGACGGCCGGTCGTGGGTTCATCGGTCTCGCCGCCATGATCTTCGGTCGCTGGCACCCGGTCGGGGCGCTGTCGGCCGCACTGGTCTTCGGCTTTGCCGACTCGCTCCAGGTGAAGCTCGGCATCCTCGACACGCCGATCCCGTCGGAGTTCCTCGCGATGGCACCGTACCTCGTGACGATCGTGGTCGTTGCAGGTCTGGTCGGCCGAAGCCGTCCGCCAAGCGACTACGCGGCATATGTCAAGGAGTAGGGCTACGCCCTATTCCTTGACTACCGAGTACTGAGTACTCAGTACTGAGACCGAGGCCGCTTCGTGAGTCGGCGGCGTCCACCGCCGTAGCTCGCGATCGTCGTACGGGTTCGACCAAGGTGACGCGGAACGGACGACGATGCGCCAGAACGGCTCGGGGGATGTTGTACGTAGTACGTCGTACCTCTGAACGCTGAGCTTCGCTCAGCCTTCAGCCAACGAACCGAAGAACCGGATGTCCGCGATCGCTAGCTCGTTGAATGGGGGGTTCTCTCCGCTGGCTTCTGCGGCGTAGACCGATGTGACCTCGAGCGTGAGCACGTTCGTTGCGACGCTCGCAACGGTGACGCTTTGCGGGGTATTGCGGTCCTCGAGCTGGTCGCTGATCTCGAACGGGATGTCATCGACGCTGATCTTGAAGCCACGGATGCGGTAGTTCTGACGGAATCGGGCGTTGTCGGGGAGGTTCCGAATCTCGATCTCCTTGATGGCGACGGGCTGCGAGAACCGGAAGGTGATGACTGCGCCGACACCCCGTAATCCCTGGTCCTGCCATTCGGTTGTGGTGTCGCCGTCAATGAGATTGATGGCTGCGTAAGTGTCGTTGAGCTCGCTGGTCGCCTCGACGCTCGTCGGTGACAGTTCGACGATCGTCTCGACGGCCGTCGAGGTCGGCTGGGCGGCTGCAGTCGTCGTCGGTGCCGGGTCGTCGCCGGTGAAGCTGATGATCATCGTGACGAGGGCGACGATGAGGACGACCGCGGCCAGCACGCCGAGTGCACGGCCACCGGGAGTGACTCGAACCATCGGCGGCGGAGCGACTGGGAGCGGGCCCTTGCCGAGCCGCGCACCGCACGCCTCGCAGTGACGGTTGTAGGCGGGATTGTGAGTGCCGCAGGACGGGCAGGGAACGGTTGCGACGGGTTCGGGTGCCGGCTCCGGTTCTACTGGGGCTGGCGGCGGTGTGGGCTCCGGCGGCGGGGTACTCGACGCAGGCGGCGGCCCGTCTTCGAGCTCGAACGGCTCGAACAGGTCGTCGAACGAGTCGATTCGATCGTCGCCCACGCCACTCCTTCGGTCGTCGCTGCGCAGAACCGCGCGGGCCGGGTCAGGCCCCCGGGTCCCCACCTGGAGGGCTATTGTGCCACGGATCATGGAGATTGCCGCGTTACGAGAAGTCGAAGCATGGACCGGCCCGAGCCTGGTCATTGGGATCGTGCTGCTCGTCGCCGTGATCGTCGTCATCGTCCTGGCGATCCGTCGCTACCTGGACGGCTGAGACGCAGTTTGTGTCACAGTCGCCCCGTAGGTTGAGCTGCGACGAACCCGAATGGAAGGCGCAGCGTGGCGACGCGGACGGAGTTTGGCTGCACGGAGTGTGGCTTCAGCAGCGGACGTTGGACGGGCTTCTGCCCGCAATGTAAGGCAGCCGGGACGGTGCAGCGTCGGAGCGCCGCCAGTCCCGATGGGTCGGTGCCTCGTGCCATCACTGAGGTCGCACCGGTCGCGACCACGGCCCGGTTGTCCACCATCAGCGAGGTCGATCGCGTTCTCGGCGGTGGATTCGTGCCCGGTGGCGTCGTGCTGCTCGGTGGCGAACCGGGCGTGGGCAAGTCGACGCTGCTGCTTCAGGTCGGCGCTGCGATTGCGCACACCGGGGGCCGCGCCCTGATCGTCACCGCCGAGGAGTCCGTCGATCAGGTCCGGCTGCGCGCCGAGCGCATCGGAGCCGTTGCCCCGAGTCTCTCGGTTCTGGCTGAGGCCGACGTCGATCGGATCGTCGCCGTCGCCGAGGATCTGCAGCCAGATCTCGTGGTGATCGACTCGATTCAGACGGTCGCAACTCGCGACGTCGAAGGCAGCGCCGGGGGAGTAGCCCAGGTGCGTGAGTCCGGTAACCGGCTCGTAGCGATGGCAAAGCGGCTCGGATGCGCCACGATCCTCGTTGGCCATGTGACCAAAGAAGGGGCGATTGCCGGCCCGCGTGTGCTCGAGCACACCGTCGACGTCGTTGCGTACCTCGAGGGAGACGACGGGCGTGGCCTGCGATTCCTCCGCGGCCTCAAGAACCGATTCGGCCCCGTCCATCAGCTCGGTTTCTTCGAGATGACCGAGGCCGGAATGCTCGAGGTCCCGGACCCCACGCAGGTGCTGCTCTCCGGTTGGTCTGGGGATCTACCGGGTTCGGTCGTGTTCCCGGCGCTCGAAGGGCGTCGTCCGGTGCTGGTCGAAGTCCAAGCGCTCGTCGCCGGGGCGACCACGACGCCGGCTCGGCGTTCGGCAAAGGGCTTCGAGGTGACTCGGTTGCACCAGCTGCTTGCCGTGCTCGATCGGCATTTAGGCTGCGGACTGGCGAGCCACGACGTCTACGTCAGCGTCGTCGGAGGCATCCGGGTGCGGGAGCCGGCCATTGATCTCGCCGTCGCTGTGGCAGTCGTGTCGTCGCTCCTGGGTCGTCCTGTGAACGGAACGGCCGCCTGGGGCGAAGTCGGGCTGACGGGAGAGCTTCGTGCGGTCGGGCAGTCGGCCTGGCGTCGTGAAGAGGCGGCTCGGCTCGGATTCACCTCCATCGTGGCGCCCGGAGCGGATGCAACGCACATCGGCGAGGCGTTGGCTCGTATCGGACTGGCGATGGAGCGCACCGTACGTTCGGCCTGAACCGGCTAGGCGCGGTTGTTTGCCCCCGTATGACGGGGGTTTCCAGGATTGGCGGCTAGCCTTGCCGATTGATGACTCCCGCCAAGGCATTCGACATTCGCCGCAGGTTTGCGCCGGGGACACCGCTCCGAGATGCCGTCGACCTGATCCTGAGACAGGGAACCGGAGCGTTGGTGGTGATCGGGAGTGGGCCCGGCGTCGACGCAGTCTGCAGCGGCGGCTTCTTCCTCGACAGGACACGTTTCACCGCTCAGCGACTCGCTGAGTTGGCAAAGATGGATGGCGGCATCGTCATCAGCGAGTCGGCGGACTTCATTGTTCGGGCGAACGTGCACTTCATCCCGGATTCGTCGATTGCGACGATCGAGACCGGAACTCGGTTCCGCACTGCGGAACGGCTCGCACGCCAGACATCATTCCCGATTCTGTCGATCTCCGAAGAGGGTCGCAGCATTGCGATCGTCTTCTCCGGTGCCGACCGGTACGAACTTCGGCGCCCCACCGAGTTGCTCGCGCAGGCGAATCAGACCCTCAACTCGATCGAGCGGTTGCGGCGAAGGCTGCAAGAGGCGGAAGACCGACTCACCCGCCTCGAGGTCGACGACGTCGTCACCGTGCGTGACGTCGCGATGCTCCTGCAACGTGCCGCCCTCGTTCATCGCCTGTCAGAGCAAGTCGACGACATCGTCATCGAGCTCGGCGGTGAAGCCCAACTCATCAGCATTCAGGCTCGCGACCTGATCGATGGCGTCGATACGCTCGCAGGGAACGTCTTCGCCGACTACGCCAAACGACGCCGGACGACGAAAGCCCGGACGACGGTGTTCGACCGGCTGGACACAATTGTGACCGAGGATCTGTTCGATGCGGCAGGCGTTGCTGCGGCGTTGGGCATGGACGCCCTCGACACACCCGTGCGTCCCCGCGGGATACGTGCCCTTGCCGGGATTCCCCGACTTCCAGAGGCTGTCAAAGACTCGCTGGTCACGCACTTCCGCACGCTCCAGAGACTGCTTGCGGCGAGCGTCAACGATCTCGACAACGTCGAGGGCATCGGTACGGCTCGTGCCGAGCAGCTGCGTGCCTACCTCGATCGCATCACCCAGGTCGGCACGATCGGCCCCTGACGGGCCGGTCGCCGGTGAGGGCGTGATCATCCTCTACACTGTCGCTTCCTCGACCCCTTGAGAGATCGTGCCTGCGAAGAAGACCACCGCAACATCGAGCCGCGCCAAGACTGCGGCCAAGAAGGCTCCGGCGAAGAAGGCCCCAGCCAAGAAGGCCGCGGCGAAGCGCGCCACGGCCGCCAAGACCACCGCCGCCAAGAAGACACCAGCAAAGCGCGCCACGGCCGCCAAGTCGACGTCGACGCGGAAGACCGCCGCGGTCAAGAAGGCCCCGGCGAAGAAGACGACGACAGCGAAGAAGACGACGACAGCGAAGAAGACGACGACAGCGAGGAAGACTGCGGCGGCCAAAGCTCCGGCGAAGAAGGCTCCAGCGAAGCGGACGACTGCTGCCAAGAAGACGACTGCGGCCAAGAAGACGACCGCAGCCAAGAAGACGACCGCAGCCAAGAAGGCTGCGCCTGCAAAGAAGACGACGGCGGCAAGGAAGACGACGGCAGCAAAGAAGCCTCCGGCCAAGAAGGCACCCGCTCGCAAGACCGCCGCGGCCAAGAAGGCCCCCGCCAAACGAGCTCCCGCCCGGAAGACCGCAGCGGCCAAGGAAGCACCCAAGCCGGCCCCCAAAGCAGTGAAGGTGCCGTTCAAAGTCGGCGACAAGGTCGTCTATCCCCATCACGGTGCGGCGACCATCATCAAGAAGGAGCGGATCGAGTTCGGCGGGGAGAAGACGGATTACTTCGTCCTCGAGGTTGCGACCGACCAGCTGACCGTACGGGTTCCCACGCTGAAGGCCGTCGAACTCGGCGTCCGCCCGGTGATCTCCAAGACCGTGGCACGCAAAGTGTTCGCCACCTTCAAGGAAGACCCGCAGGAAGCTGGTTCGAATTGGAGTCGCTGGTACAAGCTCCTCACCGAGAAGATCAACTCCGGTGACATCTTCCAGGTTGCTGAGGTCGTTCGCGACTTGACCTACGCCCAGCAGATCAAAGGGATCTCGCCGGCGCTGAAGCGGATGCTGGCGAAGGCCAGACTGATCATCATCAGTGAGCTCCGTTTTGCGCTGGTGCTCGACGAGGAAGAAGCGATCAAGAAGCTCGATCGGGCGCTGCCGAAGGTCGAGCAGCCGGTCGAAGCCTGATCCCATCGCCCGCGATCCGGGGAAGGGTCCCATGCGTGTCGGGTTTGGAGTCGACGCCCACCGCTTTGGTGGGAGCGCCCCTCTCATCATCTGTGGCGTGTTGGTCGACTCCGACCAGGGCGTCGAAGCGACGTCCGACGGCGATGTCGCCATTCATGCGCTCATGGACGCGATGCTCGGTGCCGGAGCGCTCGGGGACCTCGGGCTCCACTTCCCATCGTCTGACCCGCGTTGGCACGGAGCATCGTCGATCGACATGCTCCGGAGGACGAGGCACCTGCTGGCCGAGGCAGGTCTGGGCGTCGTCTCGGTCGATGTCACCGTGATCGCCCAGTCGGTCCGGATCGCCCCGAACCGGGATGAGATGCGGGCCCGCATCGCCGATGCCCTACAGGTCGCCGTCGGCGCGGTCTCGGTCAAAGCAACGAGCACGGACGGCATGGGCTTCATCGGGTCCGACGAAGGAATCGCGGCGACGGCCGTGGTCACGGTCGTCGAGGCGTCGTCAGCCCAGGGTTCGTAACGACGCGGCAGGGTCGTTGGAGATCACGGCATCGATGCGTGCCGCCCGCACCTGGCTGAGCCGCCACGGAGTGTCGAGAGTCCAGGTACCGACCTGAAGCCCGGCGTCATGGGCTCTCCGGATGTGGCGCCGGGCGCCGAAGAGCAAACGGCTGTGGTGGGGGAGCACCCAACGGTGGCCGTCCGCAGCAAGACCCGCAAGCAACGGTGTGAACCGCTGGTGGCCAACGAGGAGACCGGTAGGGATGGTTGCGTCGGCTGCCCGCACTCGGTCGATCGTCGCCCGATTGAACGACGTCACCAGACAGCGGCCATGGAGGCTGTGGCGACCGATCCACTCGGCGATTCTCCCTGCAAGGCGGTCGTCGGGGTCGAAGCCCGGCTCGTCCGGGTCATTCTTGATCTCGATATTGAGCAAGAACGCCGGCTCCGGCAGAGCGTCGAGGGTCTCGTCGAGCGTGGGGATCTGGGGATGGCGCTGACGGAGTGCGGCGAACGGGTATCCGCCCAGGACGCCCAAGCCCGGGACCACGGGATCGTGGTGCATCACGATGACGTCGTCGGCCGTCAAGCGTACGTCGCATTCGACCCCATCGGCCCCGTGGTCGACGGCGAGCCGATACGCCGCGATGGTGTTGTCGCCGGCGTGGGCAGAGGCTCCTCGATGACCGAGAATCATCGGTCGGTGAGTGGTCATGCGGGGGCTTCGGGTCGCATCAGGCGACGCTACCAGCGGTGGTGTGCGGTCTCGCCGCCGTTAGCATCGCGCCCATGCGCATCTACAACACGCTCGGCCGCGAACTGCAGACGTTCGAGCCGAGGGAGTCTGGGAAGGTCGGGATCTACGTCTGTGGCGCAACGGTGCAGTCTCGCCCCCACCTCGGTCACGGCCGGAGCGCCGTTGCGTTCGATGTGGTGCGCCGGTATCTCGAATGGCTCGGCTACGACGTGACGTACGTGCGCAACATCACCGATGTCGAGGACAAGATCATCGCCGCCGCCAACGAGCGGGGCGTGTCGACGGCCGTCATCGTCGCCGAGGCGACCGAGGCGTTCCATGCCGGCTATGAAGCGCTCGACGTCCGTCCTCCGGACATCGAGCCGCTGGCGACGGAGCACATCCCGGAGATGATCGCCATGGTGGAACGCCTCATCGAGAACGGCCATGCGTACGAGTCGGGCGGAGACGTGTACTTCACGGTGCGCAGCTTCCCCGGTTACGGCAAGCTCTCCCGCCGCAACATCGACGAACTGCAATCGGGTGCCCGGGTGGATCCGGATGACCGTAAGCGCGATCCGCTCGACTTCGCCGTTTGGAAAGCGTCCAAGCCGGGTGAACCGAGTTGGGATTCGCCGTGGGGTCCTGGCCGGCCCGGCTGGCACATCGAGTGTTCGGCGATGTCCGAGAAGTACCTGGGCTTCGGGTTCGACATCCACGGTGGTGGCAACGACTTGATCTTCCCGCACCACGAGAACGAGATCACTCAGGCCGAGGCCGCCGCCGAGGCCGAGCCGTTCACCCGCTACTGGATGCACAACGGGATGCTGACACTGACCGGGGAGAAGATGGCGAAGTCGACCGGTCACGTCATCGACTTGCTGGAGGCCGTCGAGAAGTACCCGCCGCTCGCCGTTCGGCTCTTCTACCTCAGGACCCACTACCGCAAACCGCTCGACTTCAGCGAAGAGGCCATCGAGGATGCTGTGGCGTCCCTCGACCGGCTGTGGACATTTCGACGCCGGGCCCCAGGCCCGGTCGAGTCGGACCCAGATGCTGAGGTGATGGCCGCTTTCCGCAGCGCCATGGACGCCGACTTCGACAACGCCGGTGCGCTCGCAGTGCTCTTCGAGGCCGTGCGGGAAGGGAATCGGCGCTTCGACGCAGGCGAGGATGCCGAGCCGTGGGTTGCCGCGTACGACGAGATCACCGGCGTGTTCGGTCTCGGGGAGCCGGTCGTTGACCTCTCCGACATCTTCGAATCGCTCGAACGGCTGGCCGCCGAGGTCGGCGCAGCCAGTGCGCCGATGGGCGGCGACATCATCGATGCCTTACTGGTGCGCAGGGCCGAGGCGCGCACCGCCCGGGACTGGACGACCGCCGATGCCATCCGGGATCGACTTGGCGAGTTCGGCATCGTGATCGAGGACACAGCCGATGGCGCCCGCTGGCACCGGCGATAGAGTCGAGGGCCTCCACGCCGTAGCGGCGGCCGTCACTGCCGGCCGGGTTCGGGTGCTCTATGTCGAACGGGGCCGGCTTCGTCACGATGATGTTGCCGCGGTCGTCGATGCAGCTCGCACCGACGGGGCGACGATCCACGTCGAGGATGACGTGCGCGCCCGATCGGTGACGGCGGCACCACAAGGGCTCGTCGCCGAGGCGCAACCACTGCCGTTCCTGGACCTCGAAGCCGCCGTCGAACTCGTCGAGCCGACGGCGCTCCTCGTACTCGACCATCTCGAAGATCCCCGCAATGTGGGTGCGATCGCTCGATCGGCGGAGGCCGCTGGGATTGCGGCACTGGTCGTTGCCGGCCGGCGCGCTGCCCCGCTCGGGCCATCCGCCTTCAAGGCGGCAGCCGGTGCGCTCGAACGGGTCCGGCTCGTCGAGGTCAGCTCGATACCTGCGGCGCTGCGGCGCCTCTCACGGCTGGGGGTCTGGACGGTAGGGCTCGACGGGTCCGCGCCGACTCCACTGTGGGGGCTCGACCTGCTCACGCAGCCCGTCGCCGTCGTGGTCGGAGCCGAAGGGCGGGGGCTGCATCGGTTGACGTCCGAGCGCTGCGACGTCGTTGCCCACATCCCCATGGCGCCGACTGTCGAGAGTCTCAACGCGTCGGTGGCGGCGTCGCTCGCCGTCTTCGAGGTTCTCAGAATGAGGAGTGCGGACTCGGGAACCTGACGTCGCAAGGCGACGTCCAAATGCGGCACAGTTCAAACCACCAAAGGACTCCCGACATGAAAACGACCCGTAGACGATTCTGGGTGGCCGCGGCGTTCGCCCTCGTACTGGTTGCCTGCGGCGGCGACGATGATGCGGCGGAGCTGCCGCTGGGCGACGCCCCGGGCGATACCCCGGATGCGGCCGGCGCCTGTCTCGTGGGCGAGCCGGACTGCCAGGACACGCTGACGCCGCTGCCGGGCGAGGAGCCGATCGATCTCGATCCCGCTTCGGGTGAGCCGATCGCCGGCGGTGGGCTGTCGGTCGGCGACGTGCTGGCCAACGACATCGATGGTGGATTCGCCATCCAGGCGTTCTACTACGCGGACGACAGCGGTACGTACTTGTGTGATGCGCTCGCCGAATCGTTCCCACCGCAGTGTGGTGCCGATCGGATTCCGCTCGACAACGCCGCAGGAGTCGACCTCGGCCCCCTCCAGACGGAACAGGGCATCTCGTGGTCCGACGACTTCGTCACCGTGATCGGTGAAGTCGTGGATGGGGTGTTTGTGGCCACGCCTGCCGGCTAACGCCGGCAGGCGAGTACTGAGTACTGAGTAGCGAGTACTGAGAGAGAACCCACCGGCTCCGCCGGCAGCGTTCGAGTTCGGGCTCCGCCCAAACTCGGCGGCGGTGCGTAGTCCGGGCGGGGAGCTGATCGTCTCTCCGCCTCCGGCCTGTAGCATTGCTCATTGCGCTGGCGTAGCTCAGTTGGTTAGAGCAGCCGCCTTGTAAGCGGCAGGTCGTGGGTTCGAATCCCTCCGCCAGCTCAGGCGCTCAGTCTCGGTACTCAGTACTCGGTACTCAGTACTCCGCCGGGGGCTATGCCCCCGGCGGCCCCAAATACCCAGATCTGTCACACCCCGCGAATAACGTGGCGGCCATGGTGACGGACACCGACAAGGCAGCGGACCGACTGTCCGAGCGGGATCGGCGAGTCCTCGACTTCGAGGGCTCGTGGTGGCTCTATCCGCAGCCCAAGGACCGGGCGATACCGGAGTACCTCGGAATGAGCGCAACCCGTTACTACCAGGCACTCCGGCGGCTGATGGACGACGACACCGCCCTCGCCTACGCACCGATGACCGTTCGCCGACTGCAGCGGATGCGTCGCGACCGCACTGCGCAGATCGCCGCTCGGGTACGCGGCCGCGACGGTACGTCGTGACCGACGAGCAACCGCCGCCAGTCGGTCCCGTCCAGGCCGTTCGGCGAGAGCTCGCGGACACCGCAAACGGCCGCCCAACGCTTGGGGCGCTCCTCACCAGGGCGGGGGTCGCCGGATGGAGCATCATCGGGCTGCTGATTGCTGCCTACCTGCTGCTCATCGTGCTCCGGTGGTTCGAGGTGCTGTTGGCGCCCGTTGTGTTCGCCGTCGTGCTGATCTACCTGCTGAATCCGATCGTCAACTGGCTCCACCACCGTCGAGTGCATCGGATTCTGGGCTCGCTTGCGGCGTTCCTCGTCCTCGCCGGGTTCATCGTGATCCTCGGCTTTCTCGTCGTGCCCAGCGTCGCTGATCAGGCCGGAGCCCTCGCCGATGACTTCCCGGTCATCTACGAGGACTCGGCAGCGGAGATCGAGGGCCTGATCGCCGATCTCGGGTTCGGTGATGTAGACCTGTGGTCGTATGAGCAGGTCGAGGACTTCCTCAACGATCCCGACAACCAGGATCAGATCATCTCCACGGCGCTCGACAACCTGGGAGCTATCACCTCGGGTCTCTTCGAAGCCGTCCTGGTGTTCCTCGTGGCTCCGGTCGTAGCGTTCTACGTCCTGATCGATCTCCCGCGCATCCGCAAGGAGACGGTCGACATGATTCCCGAACGCCTTCGTGCGGAGACCCTGCATGTCACCCGCAGCCTCGGCGCTGCGGTCGGCGGCTTCCTTCGCGGGCAGGTGCTCGTAGCGTTGATCGTCGGGGTCTTGACGAGCCTCGGATTCCGCATCATCGGTCTCGAGTTCTGGCTGATCATTGGGCTCATTGCGGGATTCTTGAACATCATCCCGTTCGTCGGCCCCTGGGTCGGTGGAGGCCTCGGTGTGACGGTTGCGCTCGTGGTCAACGGTGAGGTGACCACCGCAATTGCAGCAGCCGTCGTAGCGTTTGCCGTCCAGCAGATCGACAACAACTTCATCAGCCCCGCCGTACTGCGAGCCACGGTGAGCCTCCATCCTGCCGTTGTGCTGCTGGTTCTCATCCTGGGCGGCGCCGTCGGCGGCGTGTGGGGCGTGATTCTCGTTGTGCCGGTGACGGCATCGGTCAAAATCCTCGCGGGGCACTACTGGCGTACCCGGGTACTCGGCCAGTCGTGGGAAGAAGCTCAGGACGCCTTGATCAAGCCGTCGCTGCCCCGTCGCGCCCTCTGGAAGGCCGAGGACCTGTTGCACATCGAACACGACCACGGCAAAGCCTCGACGGAGGAACCCGAGGCCGGGGGTGTGGCGTTGGATACTCAGGACGACACCGAGGCCACCGACAATGGCGGCAACGGACAACCGGGCGACGACGCCCCGTCGACCGTCTGACGAAACCGAGGGATCATCGTGGTGGATTGGCTACTCCTGGCGATCTTCGCGTTGCTTGCCGTTCGAGGCTGGATGCGAGGACTCATTCGAGAGGTGATCGGCCTCGCGGTCGTCATCGTCGGCCTGTTCCTCGCCTTTCGCCTCAGTACGCCGTTTGGCGTCGTCGTCGAATCGCTCGCCGGCACGTCTGCCGACGTCTCCCGTCTGATTGCGGGCCTCGTGATCATCCTCGCCATCGGGATCGGCGCCACGATCGTGGCCAACGTGCTGCACTACGGCATCAAGTTGATGCCCGGCTTGTCGACCCTCAACCGTGGTGCGGGTGTCGGGTTCTCGGTGCTCGCCGGTGCCGTCGTGCTCACCGTGGTGGTCTCGATTCTCAGCCTCCTGCCGATCCCGACCGGGGTCTCCGATCAGCTGGACGAGTCGCGGTTCGCAAGTACGGTCACCGATCCCAATGGGTTGCCGCAGCGGCTGATCGGGGTCATTGCGGGCGACCGAGTTGTCGCCGCAGTACTGCAGATCCAAGGCATCTTCGGTGACTCCGTCGTCATCGGCCCCGACTCGGGGACGACGCGGATCCCGGCTGCGGAGTCGGGGGAGACGAAGATCACCAGCAAGGCTGCAGGCAGCGCATTCCGGCAGATCAACCGGATTCGGGTGGCGAATGATGCGGCCCCGCTGGTCCGCAACGACGTGCTCGATGGCATGGCGCTGTCCTATGCGGAGGAGCTGTACCTCGACGGCAGGTTGTCCGACGTCGCCGCTGACGGATCCACGATCGAGGAGCGCATGCAGCGCGCCGGCCTCCCGATCCAGCAGGCGGATCAGGTCGTGGCCTTGGCATCCTCACCACGGTCGGCGACGGAGGGCCTCGCGGCAGATCCGGCCTCGCTCGAAGAGCTGGTCGATCGGAACCATCTCCGCATCGGCGTCGGCGCCGTCAAAGGCCCGCTTGGGCTGCTGATCGTGGTAGTCCTGACCGACTGAGCCCCGAGTTGAGCTTCGAGCCTCGACGATCTCGCCGCATTCGACTCGTCGACGCGGCAGACCGGCGTTGTCTCACCGTGAGGTCAAGCCTCGAGCCTCGAGAGGAGGTTTGACGCGACTGCCGGCAGGAGCTGATGCGCTGGCTACTGGCGGCTACATCTCCGCCTGGGCAGCCTCGATGCTTGCGATGGCGCTCTGCTCCTGGCGCTTCGACCAGAACCACCAGCCGGCGAGTGCAGCGGCCACGAGGATCACCAGGATGATGATCCAGAACGGAAAGCCATCTTCCTTGAACGTCGACTCGGCTTCGATCACGACCTCGGTGTCGGAGAACCCGAGGTCCCACACGAGCTGGTTGTCGCCGACCGTGCGGTCGGCATTGGAGCTCACGATGCGGCCGGGCATCGTGATCTTCACGGCGATCGCAGCGTCCAACGTCTCGCCGAGATCCGGTGCGGCGCCCAACGCACCGGCAAATCCCTCGGGGAGCCGCACCAAAGCATCGACAGTCGCACCATCGTCCGTCACGTCGATCTCGAAACGGTCGAACGGGTTCTCGCCTTCGACGTTGTCGAGGATGATCTGCGTGAGCTCACTGGCGTCGGAGAACGGGGAGGTCACCACCGAATAGGTCATGTCACCTTCGACGCGTTCACTTGTCGAAGCGCCGGGTACGCCAAAGTCGAGGGCCCCGAGCAATTCGTCGGTGTCGCCGAACACAGAGAGCGCCTGCTGGACCTCTTCGTCGAATCCAACCTCAGACGTGTAGGTGCCGGAGCCGTCTTCTTCGATGACGAGATCGAGGTTCGCCTCGATGCGACAGGCCGTCGTCACGAGAGCGAGCAGAATGGCGATTCGCCACAGTTTGCGCATGGGTCAGATTCTCCAACTTTGGGCTTCTGCAGGACTCTAGGTGGCTGCCGAGCAATGTCGACTCGTGGCGCCGTCGGTGCCGAGCGACCCCGCCAATGGGCAACCTTCCGATTGGCATCGGCCCCCCGTATCCTCCGCTTGATGGATCCTGAGATGTCGATCGACCGTGATCTCGTGACTACGTTCGTTGCTGCCTACGGTCCTGTGATCGACGCCGCCCTCCACGACCGCCTGATCTCACCGCCCGAAGGCTGGTCGGCGGTCGTCGACGAAGGTGCGGCTTGGCTCCAACGCGCACTGACCGAGTTGCTCGACCTGCCCCTCGACGAGCAACGTCGGTCGCCGCTGGAAGTGTTCCAGGAGGCCATGCGGTTCCCAACGGATGCGCTTCACAGCGCAGGAGTCGAGCCAGCACCACGCGACGAAGTGGCGGCTCGTGCGCTCCCGGGCGACCTCTACGGATTGGCGCCGGCGTCATCGCGTGACCTTGGTGAGGATGCGTGGCGCGCTCATCTCGCATGGGGCGTTCAGAAGGCGCAGGCGGTCGGGGGTGCAAGGCCACGCAACGAAGGGCACACCGAAGCTGTACGGCGGCCTGCGGTAGCTTTGGTCGGCACCGACTTGATGGATCGATCACGTATCGAGCCGGTCGTCGCCGCCGGCGGATTGGCGCTCGAAGTGTGGCGCAACCCAGCGGCCATCGAGGCCGGCCTCGGCAGCGTGTTGCCCGTCCTCGTGCTCGTCGACCTGACCCATCCAGCTGCCGACGATGCCATCAGGGCCGCGGCCGCCGCCGGGGTCCGCACGATCGCATTCGGTCCCCATGTCGACGACATCGCCTTGGTCCGAGCGCGAAGCCTCGGTGCCGACGATGCGGTCGCACGATCCCGCTTCTTCAAGCGTCTCCAGGAGCTTCTCCCCAAACAGGCATAGCCGACCGGGCTCTGCCCGGTCGGAGTACTGAGTACCGAGTACTGAGTACAGAGACGGCGAGGCGGCCAAGAAGTAGATACTCGGGGTCGCGACCGCATTACGCTCGGCGTAGCGGCGAGCTTCGAGAGAGCGATTTCGTCACCCGATGTGGTCTCGCTACTCGCTACTCGTTACTCGCTACTCGAGGGAAGGGGACGTTCGTGGGCCAACGGATCATCGTTGTGGCCAACCGGCTGCCGGTCTCGTGGAACGGCGAGCAGTGGGTGGCGAGTCCAGGCGGATTGGTGCGGGCACTCACTCCGGTGCTCCAGGAGGCCGAGGGCGCCTGGGTCGGTTGGCCGGGGATTCCCGACTCCCATCACGAGCCGTTTGAGCACGACGGCATCGAGCAGCGTCCGGTGCCGCTCAGCACCGAGGAAGTGGACGGGTTCTACTACGGGTTCTGCAACGGCACGCTCTGGCCGCTCTACCACGACGCCATTGTTCCTCCCGAGTTCCATCGACACACGTGGCGACCGTACGTAGCGGTGAATCGCCGCTACGCCGAGGAGACGGCCGCCGCCGTTCGTCCCGGCGACATTGCATGGGTGCAGGACTACCAGCTGCAGCTGGTGCCATCGATGCTCCGGGCGATGCGGTCCGAGGTGACGATCGGCTTCTACCTGCACATCCCCTTCCCGCCCGTCGAGGTCTTTGCTCGCCTGCCGTGGCGTCGCCAGATCCTCGAAGGGCTGCTCGGATCGGATGTGATTGCGTTCCAGACCCGGCAAAGCGCCGACAACTTCGCAAGGGCTGCCCGTCGCTTTGCCGGTGCCGTTTCGCTCGGTCGGCGGGACTTGCAGTGGGCGGGTCGGGCGGTGCACCTCCAGCCAGCACCGATAGCGATCGACACAGCCGAGTTCGAACGGATGGCCCGTCTGCCGCAGGTTCAGCGGCGCGCCGCCGAGGTGCGTCATGAACTCGGTGACGTCGACCACATCATCCTGGGGATGGATCGCCTCGACTACACGAAGGGCATCGATCTGCGGCTGAAGGCCTTCGCCGGCCTCCTGGAACGAGCTGCGGAGGGCGAGCGGAGGTTTGCGTTTGTGCAGGCCGCAGTGCCGAGCCGGGAGCAGGTGCCGGCCTACCAGCAGTTGCGCGCCGAAATCGAGCAACTCGTCGGTCGGATCAACGGCGCCTATGGAGCGCCGGGATGGTCGCCGGTCTCGTACCTGTATCGCACGCTGCCCTTCGAGGAGATCATCGCCTACTACGTCGCCGCCGATGTCATGCTCGTCACGCCGTTGCGTGACGGGATGAACCTCGTTGCCAAGGAGTACGCAGCGTGCCGCGTCGACGGCGATGGCGTCCTTATCCTGTCGGAGTTCGCCGGTGCCGCAGAACAGATGCGCTCGGCGATCATCGTGAACCCCTACGACGTCGATGGCGTGACGGACTCCATGCAGCAGGCTGCCTCCATGTCCGACCGTGAGGTCAAGACCCGCATGCGGAAGCTTCAGCGGGTCGTTCGGGAGTCGGATGTGTTCGAGTGGGCGCAGCGGTGTCTCTCGACCTTGGAGACTCGTTGATGGATCCGGCCCTGCGAACCGCACTCGAACGTGTTGCGCAGACATCCGAGTTGCTGGTGGCTGCCGATTTCGATGGGACATTGTCTCCCTTGGTGCCCGACCCTGCGGAGGCCAAACCACATGCGCGAGCACTCGCCGCGTTGGTCCGGCTCTCCCAGATGTCGGGCGTGCACGCGGTGATCATCTCCGGGCGCGAGCGAAGTGTGTTGGCGGAGCTGACCGACGCGCCCGACTCCATCATGCTCATCGGTACGCACGGGACGGAGACGTCCGAGGATGCCGATCCAGATCAGGCGGCTCGGGTCCGTGAGCTCGTCGCTGCACTCCAGGAGGTCGCCGCAAACCACGAGGGCACGCTGCTCGAGCCGAAGCCGAGTGGCGCGTCGCTGCACTATCGACAGGCAACCGACCAGCCGGCGGCATCTGCCGCGGCGCAGGCGGTTGGGCATCGGTTGGGGGTGCGAATGATCCTCGGCAAGGAGGTGGTCGAGCTCCTGGTGGGCGACGGCGACAAAGGCACGGCTATTGCCGATCGGCGGCGCCGGGTGGGTGCGACGGCAGTGGTGTTCCTCGGTGACGACACCACCGACGAGGACGTGCTCAGGACGCTCGTTGCTGGGGATGTCGGCGTGAAAGTCGGTGAGGGTGCGACCGCCGCCGAGTTCCGTGTCGACGATCCCGACGGTGTCGCCGACGTCCTCGAAGCGTTGGCCGGCGCCCGATCCAACTGAGCTCAGTCGTTCTCGCCGTCCTGCGAGCTGATGATCCTGCGGATTCCCGCGATCGGAACGTCGATCCAGTCTGGGCGAACCTCGGCTTCCCAATGCAGCTCGCTGAGCGAACGGGTGAGCGTGTACGCGGTGAGGAGCGAGTCGATGTCGGCGGCATCGTCCGGCAGAGCCGGCGAATCCTCCATGGCCGACAGGTACGCCTGCACGAACTCCAGGCCGACGGCGCGTGCCCACCACGGTGCCCACGAGTCGGCTTCGCTCCCGATGCGGCTCGCCGAGACCACCGCGACGTAGTCGAGCGATCGGAGCATCTGGGCAACATCACGGAGCGGTGAAGCGCGAAGTCGCCGCTCGCTGAGCGGGCTGGCGTGATCGCCGGAGAAGTCGACGAGCATGAACTCGTCGTCGACGATCCGCACCTCGTCGAGCCGGTAGTCGCCGTGGACTCGGACACGCTGTCCGGCCATCGGATTACGACGGATCGGATCGAGCAGCTCCAGCATTCGACCCTCTGCAGCCAATACGTCGGAGAGGCTGACGTCGGCGGCGTCGTTGGTGCCGTTGGTGCCGTTGGTCATCCGGCGGAGCCGGCGCAACTCCTGACGGACGGTTGCACGCAGGGATTGGTACAGCGCGTGCTGATAGAGCTGGGAGAAGCCCACCGGTCGCATATCGGGGTCCTCGCTCAGTGTTGCGAGCGCGAGGTGGAGCTGAGCCGTGGTCGCGGCCAGCTTCCGTGCGAGCTCGAGCGAAGCGGCGAGCTTCTTGCGCTTGGGCAGGTCCAACTCGACCTCGGCAGAAGCCCACCCCAGCGCAGGAGGTTCGGGGGGAGTCTCCGCAGCGTCGATCGCGTTGAGCCATCGGGCACAATGTCGCTCGAAGCGGCTCCACGCCGTCGGGCTACCGGAGAAGGACGCTTGCAGCACACCAATCGTGTACGTGTCGCCGCTCCGGTAGTCGAGCGAGCCGTACACGTTGGGAAGCGCCTCGAACGCGGTGCGTTCTGTCAGGAATCGCCGCAGCTCCAGGTCCGGGTTGACGCCTGGTTCGATCCTGCGGTAGAGCTTGATGGCCACACCGTCGGCGTACTCGATGTGGGTTTCGCCCTGGCTCGTCGTCACGACCCGTGACTGGGGTGTCTCGTCGATGTCGAGAACCGAAGCGGCGGGGCCCACGGTGCAGCTCAACGCACCGGTGCGGCCGAGGAGCGTCTCGCTTCCGAGGACGGCGTCGAGTAGCGCGGCTCGGAATCCGTCGTCGGTCAGGCCGTTGTAGATGACACCAGGCGTTCCGTCACGTTCGACCCGAACGACAATGGCGTCGTCGTCGACGTTTGGTGGGTCGCCGAACTGTGCGGCCAGCGGAACGACGTAGAGGTCGGGGGCCCCGGCGCGGTAGTCGACGCGGATGATCGCGATCCAGCGCTCCGGATCGGCTGCCCCGGGAGTCACCGGCATCAGGTCGAACACCTCGACGGCGAGGACTCGCCGATTCCGTCCGAGGAACCAAGGCTGTCGGGCAATGAAGGACGTCAGGTGGGGGAGGAGCGGGCTGTCGGAGGCGAAGGCGCTCTCCACCGCGCCGTCGATCACGAGCGTTGATTCGACGCCATCGCTCGTTGTGTCCGAGCTCGTCAACGACAACCAGTAGTAGCCATACGGGCCGATGGTGAGCAGGTACGGCAACTCGCCGATGGTGGGGAACTCGGTCCGGCCGAGGAGCTCGTT
This sequence comes from Acidimicrobiia bacterium, assembly GCA_030066755.1. Taxonomy (GTDB): domain Bacteria; phylum Actinomycetota; class Acidimicrobiia; order Spongiisociales; family UBA5794; genus JASJAX01. Next base: position 69,812 of record JASJAX010000001.1, on the reverse strand, counting down.
CGGCCGGTGCCCGGCGAACTGGCTCAAGTCGAGCTCGACGAACTGGGCGTGCCGGCTGAGATTGGCGACGACGAGGATGGTTTCGTCGTCGCTCTCGCGCAGATACGCCAGGACCCGGTCGTTCTCCGGATGGAGGAACTCGATGGAGCCACGGCCGAACACAGGATGACGTTGCCGGCGCCGGATCATGCCGCGGGTCCACGACAGGAGCGAGTTGGGGTTGGCCTGCTGCGCTTCGACGTTGACCGTCTCGAAGTGGAACTGCGGGTCGACGATGGCCGGCAGGTACAGCGACTGAGGGTTCGCCTTCGAGAACCCGGCGTTGCGGTCGTTGCTCCACTGCATCGGAGTCCGGACACCGTCGCGGTCGGCGAGGAATATGTTGTCGCCCATTCCGAGCTCGTCGCCGTAGTAGAGAACCGGCGTGCCGGGGAGCGAGAGCAGGAGGCTGTAGAGCAGTTCGATGCGGCGCCGATCGTTTCCCATCAGCGGAGCCAGCCTCCGGCGAATCCCCATGTTGAGCCGAGCGCGCCGATCGGGCGCATAGGTGCGCCACATGAAGTCGCGTTCCTCTTCGGACACCATCTCGAGCGTGAGTTCGTCGTGGTTGCGCAGGAAGATCGCCCATTGGGCCGTTTCGGGAATCTCGGGTGTCTGCTCGAGGATGTCGATGATCGGCAGGCGGCTCTCCCGTTCGAGGGCGAGATAGAGCCGGGGCATGAGCGGGAAATGGAACGCCATGTGGCACTCGTCGCCATCGCCGAAGTAGGCCACGGAGTCCTCCGGCCATTGGTTGGCTTCGGCGAGCAGCAAGCGGTTGTCGTAGTTGTCGTCGACGAAGGAGCGGAGGCGCTTCAGCTCTTCGTGGGTCTCCGGGAGGTTCTCGCCGTTCGTTCCTTCCCGCTCGAACAGATAGGGAATCGCATCGAGCCGGACACCATCTACGCCCATGTCCAGCCAGAACCGGAGCACGTCAGTGACGGCTTCCTTCACCAACGGGTTGTCGTAGTTGAGGTCGGGTTGGTGGGAGAAGAACCGGTGCCAGTAGTACGCATCGGCGACCGGATCCCACGTCCAGTTCGATGTCTCGGTGTCGGAGAAGATGATCCGGACATCGCCGTACTTGTCGGGGGTGTCGCTCCAGACGTAGAAGTCCCGTTCGGGTGTGCCGGGTTCGGCACGGCGGGCGCGCTGGAACCACGGGTGCTGGTCTGATGTGTGGTTGATGACGACCTCGGTGATCACCCGCATGTTGCGTGAGTGCGCGGCGTCGAGGAATGCCTTGAAGTCGTCCAATGTGCCGTAACTCGGGTGGACGTCGTAGTACTCGGCGATGTCGTATCCGTCGTCGCGCAGCGGCGACGGATAGAAGGGCAGCAGCCAGATGGTGTTGATGCCGAGGCGGCTCAGGTAGTCGAGTCGCGACGTGATGCCGGGGAAGTCGCCGATGCCGTCGTCGTTGGAGTCGGCAAAGGCACGCACGTGCACCTCATAGATGACGGCGTCCTTGTACCAAAGCGGCGGCCTGAGCACGGATCGATCAACTGACATCGCGAAAAGGGAGATTAGGCCGTACGCGGAGGCCGTGCCTCAGTGACGATCCGTGAGTGAGCAGTGTTTGGCGGGCGAGCCGGGCTGGTCCCAGCGGCGTTGCCGGCTAACGGCGGAAGATGCGGCTGAGGAAGAACACCACCACTCCGATGACGCCGGCTGCGGCAACAACGATCCGTCCGTCGACGGCGGTGTTGATGGTGCCCTGCTGCGAGAAGGCGATGATGATCCCGGCCTCCGTTTCGTCGGCCTGGAGGTCCCGGGCGATGACGAAACCGACTTTGGACTCGGAGACCTGGGCGCGGTCAGATGCGAGTGACCCGACCTGAGATCGGTCCACGTCTACCCGGGCGGCCTCGAGGCGCCCGATCTGCGACTCGCGTACCGTCATCTCGGTACCCGTGAGATGGGGGATGGCCTCGCCGGCCACCTCGTCGTTGGCTTCGTCGTCCATACGGGCTCCCTTCGTCTGGTTCAGACTACGGAGTGGCTGGGCGGTGTGGGATGGGTCGTCCGGCCGTAGCTGCCCATCAGGTCCGATGTGATGCTGCCGGCATCGACTCGAGGAGCAATGGTCCCCGAAGGCAACCCTGGGTTCATCCGTCGTCCATTCCCTCCGGCACGGCGATTCGTCGTGCGAGCAATGCGCGCCGGGAGGACTGCCTCGCCGATGCATGGCCTGGTGCAGCTCGACGTGACCGAGCCGCTGGGACGGCTCGAACGATCGGACGGATCGCTGACCGCATTCGTCCTTGCCTCAGTGGCACGGGCGGTCGCTCGCCATCCCGATGTGCACGCCTACCGGGACTTCTTCGGTCGTCTCGTTGTGCACGAATCTGTCGACATTGCATTGATGATCGAGGTCGAGACGGAGCGCGGCCCGTTTCCGCTCGCCCACGTGGTGGTCGACGCGGCAAACCGCAGCGTGGAGGACATCACCGCCGAGATTCGCCGTGTCAAGACGGAGCCCCGCCGCAGCCAGAGCGGGCGGTGGCTGACCACGCTCGTCGCGGCGCTCGGTCGGATCCCGATCCTGCTCGCTCTCTTCTACTGGATCGTGGCGCGGTCGGTTGCGGCGCGACGTCGGGTCGGAACAGTGACGCTGACCAGCGTTGGCATGTTCCTCGGGGGTTCGGGTCACGGCATCGGGGTACAGACGATCATGCCGCTGACGGTCCTCGTCGGTGGCGTCACGGAGCGTCCTTGGGTTGTCGACGACGAGATCGTTGTCCGCAAGATCCTCGACCTCACCGTGACGATCGACCACACCACCGTTGACGGCGGTCCAGCTGCGAGGTTCGGCGCAACGCTGCGGGAGCTCCTTGAGGCCGGCGGCGTACTGGGGGAGTAGCGGCTTCAGTCGCCGAGGAACTCGACGAGGGCTCCGATGACTTCAGGCGCCACTTCAGTACCTAGGTCGTCGACGGTGATCGCCGTCGGATCCGATTCGGTGACGCAGTTCAAGGCGTGGGTGATACACGGGAGGGTGACGACCCGGTGGTCGGCGCCGACGCCGGTGAGGAAGACCTTCCAGGCCTCGGCCTCGCTCGTGTCGACGTTCCAATCCAACTCGCCGTTGACGATGAGTATCGGTTGGTCGATGGCCGCAGCGGCTGCCTGACCACGCTCGTGGATGGCGAACCAGCTGCGCCAGAAGGCGGCGCTCGTTGCAGCGGCCGGGGCGTCGCCGCCTGCGCGGATCGCGTCGACGCCGTCGGCCATCTCAGCCAGGGCTGCGACGCCGGGCGACGCCAAGGCCTCTTCCTTCCCGACACCGAGGGTGCTGAGGAGTTCGATGGTGAAGTCGACCTGGGTTCGAATGATGTCGTCGATTGGTCGGAACGGGCCGGCAATCATCACCCCGCTGGCAATGCGCGGATCCGCTTGCAGCAGAACCGTGATGAACTGCGCTCCCTGGCTGTGTCCCACGACACTGATCCGGTCCGGGTCGACCTCGGGGCGAGAACGGAGGTACGCAACGGCCGCTTGCGCGTCTGCGATGAAGTCGTCGACCGTGAGGTCGTCCGAAGGAAGCGGATATCCCGTGTCGCCGCATTGATTGAAGGTGCCGCACGTGCGTTTGTCGTAGGTGAGAACGCCGATCCCTTCGCGCTGCAAGCCGACGGCGATCTCTGCGAACACAGGGATCTCAAATCCGAAGGCCATGTTGAGTTGAGCGGCGAGCGGGGCGTCTCGATTGTGGGGACCGGAACCCCGGATCAGCACCACCGCCGGGACGGGCTCGGCGGCGGCGGGAAGCCGGAGGTCTCCGAGCATCTCGAGGTCATTCGAAGTGAAGCTGACTTCCTCGCCGTCTGCGGTCGTGGCCGGGTTCTGTTGTGGTGGTGCCGTCGCTGGAGCGACAGTCGACGAGGTCACCGCCGGGGTGTCCGTCGTCTGAGCCGTTGTTGCGGCCTGCGTGGGCGATGTCGCACCACCCGAGCACGCTGTCGCAACCACCACGAGGATTGAGAGCGAGCGCTTCACCAAGGACTCCAGACCTCCCGTCGAAGCCTACCGGGATCAGGACGATCGTCTCGTGTTGGCTCACCCACTAGCTTGGCAGCGATGGTTGATTGGTGGCCGAACGACGAGCGATTCGTGGGTGCAGAGCACCTCGACGCAACATTTGTCGAGGCCTACGACTCCAAGGCGCAGTTTGATCCGACCGACGACATTGATCTACTGGTCCGCCACGGATTGGCGCGTAATGCGACGGTGATCGACCTGGGCGCGGGTACCGGCACGTTTGCCGCAGCTGCCGCGGAGACTGGTGCAACCGTGATCGCCGTCGACCCATCTCCGGCGATGGCGGAAGCCATCCGGTCGAAGAGCGGTTTCTACCCGAACCTGGTCGTTGTTGAGGCCGGAATGCTCTCGTATCAGCACGACGGCGAGCCCGTGGACTTCGTGTACTCGCGAAACGCCTTGCACCAGCTGCCCGAGTTCTGGAAGGTGATCGCGCTCCAACGGATTGCACAGCTCCTGACGGACGGCGGACTCTTTCTGCTGCGTGACATCGTCTACGACATCCCGCCGCACGAGATCGTGCCCACGATCGATGGATGGCTCGCAGCTGCGCCGTCTGATCCCGCCTCGGGGTACACCCGGGCTGACCTTCGAACCCACATCATGTCCGAATACTCAACGTTCAGCTGGTTGCTCGAGTCGGCCCTCCAACGAACCGGGTTCGAGATTGTTCACAAGTCCGTCCGACGGAGCGTCTACGCCACGTACCTCTGCCGCCGCTGATGCCGCGGCCTCGGCACGGTCGGTTGTCAGGAACACCCTCCCAGGGGTCATCCACCACGGGTTGATCCCCATCGGTAGGGTCCGGCCCACGGCGCGAGGTGCGTCGACGAACGGCTACCGAGGAGGACGCTTGGCATCCTGGAAGATTGGACGCACACTCGTGCTCGTTGTCGCGCTCAGCCTGGCCGCTGCCGCATGCGGATCGGATTCGAGCGAGTGGTGTGAGTTTGCGCCCGACCTCGAGACCGAGGACTTCGACATCATCGATGGAACGGCCACTCCGGCAGCGCTGGAGGCCGCGTTCACCGAGCGGCTGGAGGTCCTCGACGAGGTAGCCGTAGATGCACCTTCTGAGGTCGCCGATGACGTCGAGATCCTGTACGACGCCGTTGACGGCTTCGGGTCCTTGCTCGCCGAGTACGAATGGGACTTCCAAGCCGTTCTTGGCGCCAACGATGATCGTTTCAACGCCTTCGATCCCGACGCCACGGCAGCTGCACTCGAGAACATTGCTGCGTTCTGCGCCGAGTGATGCCCAGGCAGACTGGAGCGTCTCCAGATCAGGTGGCGAGGGTGCTTTCGGTCGCCACGTACCGATACGCGTCCCGGGGGACGCCACGTTTGATGGCGTAGTCGGTGACCCGCTTGTCCTTGCGGAACCCGAGCTTTTCGACGAGTGCGCAGCCACGCCCGTTGTGGACAAACACCGTCGCTTCGATGAGCTCGTAGCCCGCTGAGAAGGCGAGCTGACTGACGGCCACGATGGCTTCGCCCATGAGTCCCTTTCCCCAGAAGGGGGGAGCGAGCCAGTATCCGATCGCGCATTCGTCAGCCTGGGCTCCGGGCTCCAACCCAATTGAGCCGATCGCCTGCCCTCGGCCGCCCGTCAGCTCTCCAGTGCGGTCGCGGAGAAGCCAGTGGAACCCTCCCTGTGCGAACGTACTGCTCATGTGGAGTGCAAAGAACTCCACCAAGTCGTCGACGGCGTCGGGGCCGTCCCAGATCAACGTGTCGGTCACCTCCCGACCCGCGTCACCGTGCACATGGGGAAACAGCACCCCAGCATCGTCGGCAGTGCCAGGGGAGAGCACCAGCCGATCCGTCTCGATCGGCGGGTACTCGTTTCTCGCATCGGGGGCAATCGCCATGGCACCAACCTACCGAGCCCACGCGCTACTCGGCAGGCCGTGCAGCCTTCGGCTGCAGTACTCACCGAGCCTCTCGTTCTTGGGTTGCGGGCTGCCCATGGTTGCGTCCGGCGGCGTTGTTCTGATCGGTCGGGGTCTCGCAGCCAGCATCCCGAGGGGTTGTGTGCGGTGGTCGACGAGTGCTGATCCCCCCTACCCCCGGCCTGTTCGGCCGGCGGTACCTTCCCCCCTTCGGGGGGACTATTCGCGGCGGTCGCGCTCGCCGGAGGCGGCCAGAGGAGTGGGTGTTCCGTTCGTTGGTCGTGTGAGGTCGGCGCAGCAGCGGTTCGTTCCGTTTGGCACGAAGGATTCGAACCCTCGCTCTTGGGTCGCGGGCTGCCCATGGTTGCGCCCGGCGGCGCTGTTCTAGAAGATCGGGGTCTCGCAGCTAGGACCCCGGTGGAGTGAGATCCCAGGGAGAGGTGAGAGTCTGATGGCGAGCAGCCATCGGATCTCGGAACTCACGCGAACGAGGCGCCGCCGGCGGAGCCGGCAGGCGCCGAGTGCCCCAGGGAGGATTCGAACCCTCGCTCTTGGGTCGCGGGCTGCCCATGGTTGCGCCCGGCGGCGCTGTTCTGATCGGTCGGGGTCTCGCAGCTAGGACCCCGGTGGAGTGAGATCCCAGGGAGAGGTGAGAGTCCGATGGCGAGTAGCCATCGGATCTCGGCGAGCCCGCGAGCGGAGCGCCGCCGGCGGAGCCGGCAGGCGCCGAGTGCCCCAGGGAGGATTCGAACCTCCGACACCCGGTTTAGGAAACCGGTGCTCTATCCCCTGAGCTACTGGGGCGCGTGCAGACGCAGGGCCGCAGCAATGGTATCTCCCGCGCCGTTCGGGTTATGACGCTCGAGCGATGAAATCCCTGAGATCCTTGGCGAGCTGGTCCAGCGATTCCAAGTGGACGTACATCATGTGACCGGCGTCGTAGTAGGTCATCTCGACGTTGTCGCGAACCTCGGGGCTGAGCCCCATGTGGCTGAACGTGTACTCGGTGGCGAAATGGGGGGTCGCCAGGTCGAAGTAACCGTTCGCCACGAAGACCTTCATGAATGCGTTGCGGGCCATCACCTCACGCAACGACTCCGAAACGTCGACGTACGCATTCTTGAAGTCCTCGTAGTCCCAGTTCTGCCAGACCTGCTCGGACAAGACCTCGTACGGGAGATCGGACTCGTACTCGAGCTCGCGCTTCACGTAGTCATTGAGGGCCGACGTGTAGAGACCCATGGTGGCGTCGATGGAGGGATCGGATTCCATGGAGTCCCCGTCGTCGAACCGACCCCGCCCTTTGTAGCGGGCGTCGATCCGGCCGATGGTGTAGCCCTCGGCACGCAGCAGCTCCTTGCAGAATCGCAGGATCTCGATGCGCAGGTCGTACCGCTGTACATAGGTCTCCGACAGCCCGGTGTACTCGGCGAGTCGGCGAACGATGGTGGCGCGATCCGCATCGCTGAGCCGGTCACCCTGAAACAACGCCAGCGCATACTCATTGGCGGCGAATGCTTCGACCTCGTCGAGGAAGCTGCGGATCGACATCTTCTGATACTTCTTCGCCAGCTTGCCGTGGTACCAGGCGGCAGCCGCATAGGTCGGGAGGAACACGACGTACGGGAGATCGTTGCCGCGCCGGAACGTCCCGGTTTGCGGATCGAACCCTGCGGTCTGGAAGTTGAGGATCGACGAGATCAACAGCAGCCCGTTGAAGTAGATGCCGTGGCGGCGGAACAGGTGCGCCGCAACGCCCGCCGAACGGGTCGTGCCGTAACTCTCGCCGGCGAGGAACTTCGGCGAACCCCAGCGATCGTGCTTGGTCAGGTACGCCCGGATGAACTCTCCGACGGTCTCGATGTCTTTCTTGAAGTGGTGGTACTGCTTCGCCTCTTCGTTCGGGATCGCTCGGCTGTACCCGGTGCCGATCGGGTCGATGAAGACGAGATCGGCGACGTCCAGGATCGAGTACGCGTTGTCGACCAGTCGCCCCGGCGGCGGTACTGCCATGCCGTCGTCGGCGAGGAGGACCCGCCGCGGACCGAGTGCACCGAGGTGGAGCCAGACGGATGACGAGCCCGGGCCGCCGTTGAACGCAAACACGATCGGTCGCGTTGACGGATCGGCGACATCCTCACGGGTGTACCCGACGAAGAAGAACGTGGCCTGCTTCTTGCCATCCTCCTCGCGCAGCAGCATGCGACCGGCCGTCGCCGTGTACTCCACCTTCTTGCGTCCGACCTTCACGCTGTGCTGCGTGGCCACGAACTCCTCTTCGTGATGCGGCGGCGACTCAGCAGTTGCGTCGTCTGCGGCTGCCTCGTCCTCGGTCGCTTTGGTGTCCTTGTCGTTCGCCGTGTCGGCCATCACGTCTCCTGCGGTGCGGTCCGGAATCGGACCCAATCGTAGGAAACCTGCGTTTCAGGCACCAGATCGACGTTGTTGCCCTACAGGGTCTCGGGTCACCGTTCGATAACCGTTCAGAGAGGTGGGGAACGGGAATAAACCTCCGAGGCCCCTTCGGCGAGTAACTGAGTGACACGTGACAATCCGACCGCGATCCGGAGCCAGGGGTTCGCCGGCCGCCACCAAGGCTGGTGTGGCGGACGCGCCTGCTCCGATGCGGGCGGTTGCGACGTTTGAAGCGTTCTATCAAGAGGAGCTGCGAGCAGTGATCGGCCTGGCATATGCCCTTTCAGGGAGCCGGACTGCTGCTGAGGACCTTGCTCAGGAGGCGTTTCTCGCCGCCCACAAGAGCTGGGACCGGGTGGGCGCCTATGAGAAGCCGGGTGCGTGGGTCCGCCGTGTTGTCGCCAACAAGTCCGTGTCGCTGTTCCGTCGTCGTATGCGCGAAGCCAAGGCGCTCGCCCGGTTCCGGATGCCCGAGGCCGTCATGCCGGCGCTACCGGCCGAAGATGATGCCTTCTGGGCGGCGGTGCGCGCGCTTCCGAAGCGCCAGGCCCAAGCCATTGCCCTGCACTATCTGGAGGATCGATCGGTAGCCGACATTGCCGACATCCTCGACTGCGCCGTCGGCACGGTGAAGGTCCATCTCCGCAACGGACGGCTGACCCTCGCCGATCGGCTCAATCTCGAGATCGGAGGTGACGCATGAAGACCCTCGACGATCGGGCGCGTCGCGCCGCCGAGTCCATCCATGTGAGCACCAACGAATACACGCCGGCCACGCCGTTCCCCGTCGTGATCCGTCGAGCCCGCTGGGCGCAAGTGGCCCAGGGAGCCCTGGCCTTCGCCGCCGTGGTCGCCTTCATCGTCGTGGGCGCAATGCTGAGGCCAACGCCGACCCCGGATGTTGCCGACACGATTCCCGATCCCATCGTTGACGAGACGCCGGACATCGAGACGGAGCTGCCCGATGTCGTGCCGCCACCCGATGTGAATCTGCCGATCGACCCGACCGAGCCGGATCCCGAAGCAGTCGATCCGCTGCCGGAGGAGCCTGCCGGGGATCCAGAGCCCGAACCGACGCCACCGCCGACGACGGAGCCCGTTGATGTCGAGCCTCCCCCGATCGCGATCACGTCACCCAAGGACGGTGACCGGTTCGACGTGAAGACGATCTGGTTCGAGGGCACCACCGAACCGGGTGCGACGGTCGCCGCCGGCCGCTGGGAGGCAGATGTCGACGCCGACGGGCATTGGGCGATCAAGCTGGTCCTGAGCGAGGGCGCCAACCGTGCCACGTTCACGGCAACGGATGTCGCCGGCAACCAGGCAACCGCATCAGTCGTCGTCTACTACGACCCGCCGCCACCGCCGAAGGACGACCCGAAGGAATGGGAGTTCACCGCCCACCAGGTCTACGGATCGTGCGCCGAGGACCCCCCGTACGACGTCTTCTGGGGAACGGCCAAGCCGGGCACCGTCGTGACGATCTCGTCCGAGTACGGATCAGGCTCGGCCGAGGTCAACGGAGAAGGTGAGTGGGAGGTCAAGGTGTACTTCGAGGAGGCACCAAAGGGCAAGGTCTTCTCGGTGAAGGTCAAGGACGCCTTCGGCAACAAGAAGTACTTCGAGTTCGTGCACACGAAAGCGTGATGAGGAATCCCTGGTAGGGACTGACGAAGGGCGGCCGCACGGCCGCCCTTCGTTGTTTCGCGTCTCAGGTCCCCGGTCGCACGTCTCAGGTCCCAGGTCTCAGGATCCCCCGCCCTTGTAGGGCGGGGACAGCCTGCGTAGCAGGCAGGGGAGGGTTTCCACGGTTCGGTCCGATCAGGTTCGACGATGCGGCAGCCTTCGAAACGGGCACCACGGTGATCGCGATGAGCTGTCGACACTCAACCCGACCTCTCCTTTGCAGAGGCCACCACTCCTGAACGGGAGCGGCTTCTAGGCTTCGCGCTATGGCCTGGCCTCATCTTCCTCCAGAGATCACCGTGCTCCCGGGGACGGATGTGGACGGGGCGTGGGAGCGTTTCGAGGTGTTCGAGGCGTTGCATCATGGCATGCGGATCTGCAACCCCATGACCGGCGCCGACCTCGACGTCGTGCTCGACGCGTTGACCCCACGGGCGGATGACACCTGGCTCGACATCGCCTGCGGTCATGGGGAGCTCCTGGTTCGCGGTGCCGAGCGCGCCGACATCCGGGGCGTTGGCGTCGATCTGTCACCGTGGGTGTTGGTCCGGTCGATCGAGTCAGCGGCCGAACGCTCGGCTTCGGGCCGTCTGTCGTGGCGGCTCGGCGATGCACACGATCTCGACAAGAACGAGCGGTTCGACATCGTGACGTGTCTGGGGGCTTCGTGGATCTGGCATGGTTTCGCTGGAACGGCTCGCGCCCAGGTTGACCGTGCGGGTCCGGGTGGCCGCCTGGCCATCGGCGATCTGCGGCTTCGCAGCGACGCCAACGCAGCGTTGATCGCTGAGACCTACGGCACCGTGCTGACGGCGAACGATCAGGAGAGGATTCTCGAGGGTCTCGGCCTTTCGGTAGTCGAGCGAATCGATGCCGGCAGTTCCGGATGGGACGGGTATCAGCAGCGGATCATGGAATCCGCCGAGACGTGGGCTGAACGGAATCCCGGCCCGAAGGCCGCCGACTATCTCGAGCAGCAGCGGCAGTGGAAGCGGGACCACGATCGGGACCGTGAGATTCTCGATTGGACCGTTTGGGTGGCGAAACGCCCCTGATCACGACGTCAGGCACAGCTGGAACGCCTCGACGGTCTGCGCTGGTCGGATCGCGCCCGGCTGGACCAGCAGGATCTCTCCGTCGGGCGATTGCCGCACGTTGAGGGGGCTGCCCAATGCGTACCCGACGATCGAGGATCGTGCCGTCGTCGGCTCGTCCAACGCGCCATCATGGTGCTGGACGAGGGGAGGCGTCGTGAGCTACGAGAGCATCGAATACGAAACCGCCGGCCGAGTTGCAACGATCACGCTCAACCGGCCCGACCGGCTCAATGCCATCGATTGGGCGATGCCGGGCGAAATCGCCGAGGCGGTTGATGTCGCTGAAGCCGATCCGAACATCCACGTCATCGTCGTCACGGGTGCGGGGAGAGCGTTCTGCTCGGGCTACGACCTCAAGCTGTATGCCGAAACCGAGGGTCCAAATCCCGGCGTGCAAGAGATGCCCTGGGATCCGATGGTCGACTACTCGATGATGGGGAAGAACACCGAACAGTTCATGCGCCTGTGGCGCTGCCACAAACCGACGATCGCCAAGATTCGAGGATTCGCCGTAGCGGGCGGTTCCGATATTGCGTTGTGTTGCGATGTCGTCGTCATGGCCGAGAACGCCCGCATCGGCTATCCGCCGGCGAGGGTGTGGGGCTGCCCGACTACGGCAATGTGGGTGTACCGGGTTGGCGCCGAGCGAGCCAAACGGATGCTGCTCACGGGCGATCTCATCGACGGGACGGAGGCGGCCCGCATCGGCCTGGTCCTCGAAGCGGTGCCCGAGGCGAAACTCGACGCACGGGTGGACGAACTGGCCGCCAGAATGGCGGGCGTGCCGAAGAACCAGCTCATGATGCAGAAGCTGATGATCAACCAGGCGTACGAGAACATGGGTCTCGCTTCGACGCAGATGGTCGCAACACTCTTCGACGGCATCACGCGCCACTCACCCGAGGGCATGTGGTTCAAGGAGCGCGCCGAAGCAGTCGGCTTCCAGCAGGCGGTGCGAGAACGCGACTCGGGCGAGCCGATCGGCTGATGGCATCCGACGTCGTCACGCTCGAGGCAACGGGAGGTCTTGGTCCGATCACCGTTGCGATTCCGCAGGGCCGCCAGACGATCACTCCGGCCAGCCGTATGGCTGTCGCCGCAATCGGGGACAATGCGCGTTTCTTGCACGGCCGGGGGCTCGATTGGGGAGCCGGGACGGGCCTACTCGCGATTGGCGCAGCCCTCGTCGACGATGTCGACTTCGTGCTGGGACTGGAGCTCGACGAGGCAGACCTACCGGTCGCCCGCGCCAACGCCGAACGTAACGGCGTCGGTGGTGCCACACGGTTCGTCCACGCCGATTCCTACACCGCGGTCGATCCCGATGATCAGCCGGATATCGACGATCTCCGGGGTCGCGCAGATTTTCTCGTGGCCAACCCGCCGGCGAGCCCCACCGGCGACGGCCTCGACTGGCGTCGTGAGGCACTGCGGGGTGGGCTCGACTTCGTCGTCCCCGGTGCGCCGGTCCTCGTGCAGATCTCGTACCAGTACGCGATCGCCCGGATCGAGGGGCTCGTCGACGACGTTCCCGGCTATCGGTACGAAGGCGTCGCGGGCACGACGGATTGGGTGCCGTTCGACCAGTCCCGCGCCGATCTGGCTTTCCAGATCGTCGAATACGCCCGGATCGAAGCCGAGGGCGGCATCCCCTACACCTTCTCTGACGGCGCGGGCGGCCACCTGACCGCCGCCGAAGCCATCGAGCGGTACCAAGCCACCGGCGAGAGCCCGCTGTCGAAGTGGCAGATGCATCTGTTTCGCAGAGTCTGAATACGTCTGCGGGGGGATCGTGCGGTGGGGGAGTACTGAGTACTGAGTACTCAGTACAGAGACGCCGCGCGCGCGTCGGTCGTGGCCGCGAGTGGGGCCGGCGATGGGCGGTTGTACGCTGGTCCCGATGCCGGACGAGCTATCAGAGCGGACGTATTACGAGCTGGCATGGCGGCTCACGGTGCTCCTGTTCAGCGTCCTCATCGTTGTTGCGATACCTGTCGGGCTCATCTTCGGAGAAGCATCCACCTCCGACCGTGGGGGGCTGGTCTTGATCCCACCGATACTCGCGTGGTTCGTCTGGACGGCGTATCGGCCACGCGTCATCGTTGGGGAGGCCCACGTCACGATTCGAGGACTCTTCACGACGACCCGGATCGAGGTCATTCGGATCCGCCGTATCGATCGAGCGTTCTCTCCTGCGGTGCGGTGGGTGCCCCGCATCCGCAGCGATGGTCATCCGGTCGGCGTGCGCTTCCCGCCGGCGGTGTATGTGTGGCACATGGGCCCCGCTCAATGGCAGATCAGGGCGGTAGCCGACGTTCGACGTGTCGCCCAAGTCCATGGTCACGAAATCGAAATCGACGATCGCCTGGCGAGGCGTATCCGCTGACACGAGCCGGGATTGTCCGTACTCCCTGACAGTGCTCAGTACTCCGGTGCGCAGCACGGCCGCCACCGGCCATGGCAGCACTCTGTGGCTATGGATCCGCTGGGAGCTCGCGAAGCCATCTCCCCGCTCCCAGCTACCCTCCCTCTCATGGAAGAAGAACGGATCGGACTCTTCATCGACTACGAGAACCTGGCGATCGGTGCGAGAGATGATCTCGGCATCGACATGGACTTCAAACCCATCGCCGACGCGCTGGCCGAGCGTGGTCGTGTGGTAGTTCGGCGGGCGTACGCCGATTGGACGGCGTTCGACGACGATCGTCGGAATCTGGTGGAGAACCATGTCGAGATGATCGAGATTCCGCAACGTCGGGGATTGGTACGCAAGAACGCGGCCGACATCAAGATGGCAGTGGATGCGATCGAGCTCGCATTTGAGCGGGACTACGTCACCACATTCGTGATCTGCACCGGCGACTCGGACTTCACGCCGCTCGTGCACAAGCTCCGCGAGTTGAACAAGCGAGTCATCGGTGTCGGGATGAAGGCATCGACCTCTGCACTTCTCCCGCCGGCGTGCGATGAGTTCCTCTTCTACGAGCGGCTCGAGGGGGTTGAAATCCCCCGACGCAAAGCCAGTCAGAAGCCGAAGGCGAAGCCGAGCAACGGTGCGGACAAGCCGGCGCCGCAGCAGGTGGGGAACGGTGGCGGCGATATCGATCAGCTCGCCGTCCTGGTCACGGGGACGCTCGCCGGACTCCAACGGTCCTCGGGGTCGGCGGTGCGGTCCTCGATGCTCAAGAGGGCGCTCCTTCGCAAGGATCCGACATTCAACGAGGCCGATTACGGATTCCGAGCGTTCGGCGAGCTCCTCCGTCACCTCGCAGAGCGCAACGTACTGCACCTCACCGATGACGAGGGGTCGCGGGGCGATCCCGTCATCGAGTTCACCGAGGAAGGCAGCGTCCAGGCCGATGCATTTGCCCTGCTCGCCGACACCGTGGCGGAGATCCAGGGCAAGGATGGCCCACCAGCGCTCTCCGGGTTGAAGAACGAAATGCGCAAGCGCCAGTCGAACTTCTCCGAGAAACGATTCGGGTACACCGGCTTCCTGCAGTTCGTGCGAGCAGCCGACACACGCGGGCTCGTCCACCTCGAGTGGGTGAGCGACATGGGTGACTACCGGGTCACGGCATCGACCTGAGGGTTCAGGCGTCCGTCATCACTCGTCGACGGGTCATCAATCGCCACTCGTGGGCTCGTTGAGGATGTCGATCGGATCGACATCCGGATCGAACCAGTCGATGGTTCGGGCGTGCTCGATCGGATCAAACGCCGGTGGCGCGTCGACGGCCGCGATTTCCGGTTCTGGTGGCGGCTCCGGTTCCGGCGACGCGTCCGTCTCCTCCTCGGCAGCTGCGGAGGGCGGAACGGTGAAGGCTTCTCGATCGAGCGCCTGAGGTTCCGCAGGACCACCAAACGCACCGATCCGTGTTCGAATCGACCGCCAGAACCCACGAGCAGTCGGCGGATTCTCTCGCAGCAGCTCGGGAACGTGTTTGATCCAGCCGACGGCGCGCAATGTCCCGATCATGAGGAACCCGGCGATCGCAACCACACCGAGGGAAGCAAGGAGGATCGCCGTACGAGGCAGGTCGAGTTCGAAGAACTCCTGCGAAGGGCCGGAGAGCAGGAGGATCAGGAGCAGCCCAGCCATCGACCAGATCAGGCCCTTCTTCCACGGCCGCAGGGGCCGCGCCACCATGCCGAGAGCGAAGAGGCCGAGGGCCGAGAGCACCAGTGTCGCCGTGGTGCGCGCCTCAGCCAGGGTCACTTCCTCGCTGATCGCTAACTCGTATGCGAAGAACGTCGCGAGGCCCGCAGCGACTCCGGTTGGTACCGCGAACCGGGTTACCCGCCAAACGAAGCCGGGAGCTGCTCGACGTGTCGTTGGAGCGAGGGCGAGGAAGAAGGCGGGGATACCGATCGTGACCGAGCCGACCAGGGTCAGATCACGGGGGAGGAACGGAAACGTCCGTCCGGCGAGCCCAACGGCGAGGGCGATGAAGATGGCGTAGACCGTCTTGGTCACGAAGAGGTTGGCCACACGTTCGATGTTCGAGATGACGCGCCGCCCTTCCCCAACGACACCGGGCAGCGTGTCGAACTTGCCGTCGATGAGAACGAGCTGGGCGACGGAGCGTGCTGCGGCCGAACCCGTTCCGATGGCGATGCCAATGTCGGCGTCCTTCAGTGCGAGCACGTCATTGACGCCATCGCCGGTCATGGCCACGACGTGACCCTGCGACTGGAGTGCCTTGACCATCGCTCGTTTCTGATAGGGAGTCACCCGGCCGAAGACGGTCCCCGACTCGACCACCTGGGCGAGTGCCTCTGGCTCCGCCGGCATGGTCCGAGCATCGACGACGTGCTGGGAGCCTGGCACGCCGACATCGCGAGCGATCGCGGCGACCGTATCGGGGTGGTCGCCGGAGATCACCTTGGCCTGGACACCCTGGTCGGCGAAGTAGCGGAGGGTTTGCGCTGCATCCGTACGGATCTGGTCGCCCAGCACGAGCACCGAATGTGGCTCCAGCCGGCGCGGAGCCCGCTCGGTTTCGAGGCGGAGCTCGCTGTACGCCAGAAGGAGCACCCGGCGGCCTCTCGCGGCGTGTTCGTCGGCGATCGATGCCACCTGCGAGTCGTCCGGCGCCAGAATCTCGGGGGCACCGAGCACCCATGTGCCGCGGCCGTCGAACGAAGCCCCGGACCACTTGCGGGCGGAGGAGAACGGGACCGCGGTCGACGCGTGCCATCCGTCGGGAGCGGGGAAGCGCCGGATCACCGCCTTCAGCGTCGCGTTGGGGTCCGGTTCGGCCGCGCCGAGGGCTCCAAGGGGCGCCACCGGATCGCCGCCATGCAGCGTGATGACATCCTGCACGACGAGGCGGCCTTCGGTCAGCGTGCCGGTCTTGTCGAAACAGACAACGTCGACGCGGGCCAATCCTTCGATCGCCGGCAGCTCCTGGACGAGGACGTTGCGCCGCCCGAGGCGAATCACGCCGACGGCGAACGCGATCGACGTCAACAACACGAGGCCCTGAGGAACCATGCCGACGGCACCTGCGACTGCCGACGCGAGGGCTTCCCGAATCTCGGCGTCGGCCCGGATCGACGTCCAGACGAGGAGCACGATGACGGGACCGACTGCCCAGGAGACGCCGGCGAGGATCCAGTCGATTCCGTCGCGGAGCTCGGAGCGGACCAGCGTGAATCGTTTTGCCTCGCGGGCGAGCTTGGCGGCGTATGCGTTGCTCCCCACCTGGGTCGCCCGATACCGACCGCTTCCCGCCGCAACGAAGCTTCCCGACAGCGCAACGTCGCCCGGCTCCTTGAGGATCGGGTCGCTCTCGCCGGTGAGCAGCGACTCGTTGATCTCGAGGCCTCGTGAGGTCACAACGTCACCATCCACTGGGAGCTGGTCTCCGCTCCGGAGTTCGATGATGTCGTCGACGACCACCCCTGCAATGTCGACTTCGCGAACGGTTCCCTCTCGTACCACCCGCGCACGAGGAGCTGTGAGCAGCGCAAGCCGGTCGAGCGTTGCCTTGGCGCGGAGCTCCTGGATGATGCCGATCGCGGCGTTGGTGACCATCACGATGCCGAACAGCGCATCACGTGGCGCCTGGACCGCAACGAGGATCACTACGAGAAGTATCGAGAGCAGGATGTTGAACCGAGTGATGACGTTGGCCCGGATGATCTCCCGGGTTGAACGGGAGGGACTCTCCGGCTGCACGTTGCTGAGGCCGCGTTCGGTTCGATCGCGTACCTGGGCCTGGGTGAGGCCGACGGCAGGGTCGGTTTCCGCCATAGGGACGAGCCTACCGGGGATGGCTGCGGAGGCCGTCCGGAGGCTGCGGGGTGGGGGAGGATCTGTCGTCAGTCGTCAGTCGTCAGTCGTCAGTCGTCGGTCGAGCCGGGACGCGGCGACCACGCTGAAACCTCGCTGCTGTGAACCGGTCCCCCGATCTGACGTCTCCGTCTGATGTCACGCTCTTCAGCGTTGCCGAGACGAGCGGGCACGTCGATCGCGGTTCTCGTCCCGAACATGCGGCGGATGAATTACACTTGCGTAACTACACCATTGGAGGGAACGACCATGGCCCTGCCGGCAACCATGCCGCTCGGCGTGTCCGAGCGAGTCGCCGAGGCCGTCGGTGACGTGTACACCGACCGCCGCAGCGACGTGCGTGTGGTTGGCCTGACCGACCTCGTCTACGGGCTCGGAGTGCCCGCAGGAACGCTGTGTCTGGTCGCCGATGAACCCCAGACCGTCGAGATCATCCTCTCCATGGGTTCGGACCCGTCATCTCTCCGTGGACCGGTCACCGTGCTCGACGATGAAGGCTGGGTGGTCACGATCCTCGTCCCCAGCGAACGCCTCGGTGAAGCCCACCTCGGCCTGCGCGGTACCGACTGCCTCCTTCAGGCGTGGTGGATCGAGGATGACGACGTGCACTTCGGGGGATACGAGGTTCCCTAGGCGGCTCCAGCTCCGGCTCCCAACCGGGTAGTACGCGGCAGCCGTGATCCGGCGATCGCCTAGGTCAGGCCTCAAGTCTCAAGTCTCAGGTCTCAGGTCTCAGGTCTCAAGCCTGGAGCCCCAGGGTCTGGCTACTGGCTACTGGCTACTGGCTACTTGCGGGTAGACCGCGATTTCTCTGCCTAGCCGCCTAACCTTCGCCCATGCCTGTGCCGCTGCATACGCAGACTGTCATTGCGTTCATCTGGGACTTCGATCGCACGTTGATCCCGGACAACATGCAGACGCCGATCTTCGACGAGTACGGCGTGGACGCCGGGGACTTCTGGACCGAGGTCGAATCCATGGTGCGCTGGCACGACGAGCGTCGGGAGCTGCTCGCCCGGGACATGGCGTACCTCCTCCACATCCTCACGTACGTGGAGCAAGGGGTCTTCGCCGGGCTCACCAACGCCAAGCTCAAGGAACTCGGGGCCAACCTCGAGTTCTGCCCCGGGATCCCCGAGTTCTTCGAGAGCACGCGCAAACATGTCGCCGGCGTTCCCGAGTACGCCGGTGAGGGAATCACTGTCGAGCACTACGTTGTCTCGACGGGGATCCTCCCGATGATCCAGGGATCCGCTATCGCTCCCCACATCGACGGCATCTGGGCCAACTCCTATGTCGAGCACACTGCGCCACCGGGTTTCGTCGATCGGCTCCCGGTCGCCGACCCTCCGACCGAGATCCGCCATCTCGGTCAGTTCATCGGTCACACGTCCAAGACCAGAGCGCTGTTCGAGATCAACAAGGGCGTCAACAAGAACCCTCAGATCGATGTGAATGCCCGGATGTCGGAGGCGCAACGCCGGGTTCCGCTGCGCAACATGATCTACATCGCCGACGGTCCCAGCGACGTTCCGGTCTTCTCGATTCTCAACCAGAGCGGCGGCAAGACGCTCGGGGTCTACAACCTCGAGCCTCGCAACAACCACAAACAGGTGAAGCAACTCCAGGAGCAGGGCAGGATCCAGGGAATGGCCGAAGCCGACTATCGACCCGGCAAGGCCGCTCACCTCTGGCTCATGGACTCCCTCGACCAGATCGCCAAGGAGATCGTCGAGAATCGCCGCCGCGCCATCGAGTCGATCAAGAATCCGCCAGGCCACGCGTAGCGGCCTACGGCCGCAGTACTGAGTACCGAGTACTGAGTCCGGAGACACCCGGTCCCAAGAGCTGACTCGTCTCGCTACTCGCTACCCTCTGGCCCATGCTCCCCGAGAACCCGCGCGCAGCTGCTCGATTGGATTCTGAACTCATCATCTGGTTGACCACGGTGCGGCCCAATGGGCAGCCGCAGGCGTCGGCGGTGTGGTTCCTGCTCGAGGACGATGAGTTCCTCGTTTACTCGAAACCCGCGGTTGCCAAGCTCAGCAATATCGAGGCGAATCCACGGGTTGCGCTCAACCTCGACGGGAACGGGGTTGGTGGCGACATCGTCACGATCGAAGGTCGGGCCCGGATCGTTCCCGGCCATGCGCCGGCCCACGAAGTCCCGGCGTTCGTTGCCAAGTACGCCGAACGCATCGAGCGCAACGGCTGGACCCCTGCCTCCTTTGCGGCCGACTACTCGGTCCCAATTCGGATCACCCCCACTCGCAGTCGCGCTTGGTAACGGGCTTGCCTCGCAAGCCCATTGCAGTTTGCTGCGCGAACGCCTGTTTGGAGCCCCTGCGACCAGTCGGTGCGGGTGCGTACAAGGAACCACTCGGCACGGTTCAGGTACCAGGTACAGGCGACCGAACGTCGCCCGCCCCGGCAGCGCCGGGGCGAGTACGCTAAAGTACTCGGAGAGCGTGAGAACGGATGAGGAGGGTGAGGGCGTGGACCGACCGATTCTGTACAGCCTCAACACGGACGCTCGCACCCCGACCTGACAGGAGTGTTGTCGCGTGCGTGACTATCTGCATGCGCATTCCGTCGAGTTCGACGATCGCAACATCCGACAGAGCGAGGCGGCCCGGGAGGAACTGCGTGCCCGGTCGCAAGATCTGATTGTGCCGCTGCTCCTCTTCCGCGACCATGAGGTGGTCGGTTTCGACCCCGACGCGCTGGATCGTGTCATTACTGACTACCGGGAGATGACTGCCGTATGACCGCACCTCCGGGGAACTCGCTCGAGCAGGACCAACGTGCCCGCGTCGCCGATGAAGGCGCAACGCTGGTGGACGGCCTTGCCGCCCTGCTCGAGCGGATTCAGGAGGAGATCGGTTACAACGACGCAAAGGGGCAGAGCGCCTTTCGTCTCGGAGTCCACGATGGACTGCGGTTTGCCGAAGACGCCATCGTCGAGCTGTTGACGCGGCACGGTCACACCGCCGAGTCTCAACCGACGGAGTTCGATGCATGACGGCGCCCTCAGGCCACACGGCCTCTCCGGGAACGACGGAGCCGGTGGTCAGGCTGCGCCAGATTCACAAGTCGTTTGGTTCGAACCACGTGCTCAAGGGCGTCGACCTCGACGTCGCCCAGGGCCAGCACATCGTCATCTTCGGTCCGTCCGGATCCGGCAAGTCGACCCTGCTGCGAGTCATGAACCTCCTGGAGAAGCCGCAGAGCGGGTCCGTGTGGTTCGACGGCAAGGAGTACGGCCCTGGGCTGGATGGTGAGAAGCTCAGCAAGGGCCGGCCCCGTGAACTGCGCAAGCAAGTGGGGATGGTGTTCCAGCAGTTCAACCTGTTCCCCCACCTGACCGCACTCGAGAACGTGACCCTGGCGCTCCGGCGGGTGAAGTCGATTTCCAAGGACGAGGCGGAGATGGCTGCTGCAACCTATCTCGACCGGGTCGGTCTGCTCGACAAACTCGGGTCGTATCCGTCCATGTTGTCGGGCGGTCAGCAGCAACGGGTTGCGATTGCCCGGGCGCTCGTCATGGAACCCCGGGTGATGCTGTTCGACGAGCCGACTTCGGCTCTCGACCCGGAGCTGGTCGGCGAGGTTCTCTACACGATGCGAGCACTCGCCGAGACCGGCATGACGATGGTCGTCGTGACGCACGAGATGGGGTTCGCCCGGGAAGTCGGCGACCTCAACATCTTCATGGACGAGGGCATGATCGTCGAACAAGGTGACGCCGCGATCTTCTCGGACGCCCAGGAGGAACGTACCCGCGAGTTCATCAGGGCGATCTTGTGATCACTTCGTTCTTCCTCGCGCAGGCCACTTTCCGTTGGGAGTTCATCTGGGAGAACCGGGAGATCTTCATCGACGGTGTGTGGCTCACGCTCTTCATCGCCTTCGTGGCGTTCACGCTGGCGACGTTCGCCGGGCTGGCAGTTGCGCTCTTGCGGATGTCGACGAATCGCATCATCCAGCCGATCATGGCTGCCTACATCAACATCTTCCGAGCGATTCCGCTGCTCGTGTTCATCGTGTTCGTCTACTACGGCATCGCGATCCAGTTCGAGCTGAGCATCTCAGCGATCCAGGCAGGGATCTTCGCGCTCACGCTGCAGTATTCGGCGTGGCTGGGCGAGATCTTCCGCAGCGGGATTCAGGCAATACCGCACGGGCAACGCGAAGCCGCGCTCTCTGTGGGGATGGGGAGGGCGCAGACCTTCTTCCGGGTCATCCTGCCGCAGGCCGTGCGCATCGTGATCCCCCCAACCGGGAACATGTTCATCGGGATGATCAAGGACTCGTCGCTGGTCTATCTGATCGGCGTTCCGGAGCTGTTCCGGGTGAGCTTCCGGCTCGCCAACCGTACGTTCCGCTACTTCGAGGTCTACCTCGCCGTCGTGCTCATCTACTTGGTCCTGACGACGGCGGTCTACTTCGGCGTGAAGTACCTGGAACGCCGGTACGCCCTCGTTGACGTCCTCACCTCAAAGGCCCGCACCTGGTCGCCATTCGCCCGACGGAAGGTCGAGCGGTTGCGGGCATTGCAGGCGGCCGTGACGGCTGCAAAGGAGAAGGGAACCACAGAGGAGGATCTGGCGGGTCACACCGCCGATATCGGGTCGCTGGAGTATGACCCTCCAGAAGACATGTACGAGGAGGAAGGGAGTACGAACCCGTGAGCAAGTACAGGAAGTGGGCGATTCTGCTCGTTGTCTTCGCGATGGCCGTAGCGGCATGTTCGGGAGACGATGAGGGCGGCGCCGACGGCGATGGCAACGGAAACGGCGACGGTGACTCGTCGAGCATGACCGGTGCGGCCGCGGTGCTCGACGGAAATCGCCTCGATGCAATCAAGGATCGCGGCGAGCTGATCGTCGGCATGACGCTGCAGTTCGAGCCGCAGATGTATCGCGATGCCAACGACGAGCCCGCCGGTTACGACGTCGAGCTCGTCAAGATGCTCGCAGACGATCTCGGTGTCACGCTGAACATCCAGGACCTGGAGTTCGATGCGTTGATTCCGGGCATGCTGGCCGACCAGTTCGACCTCATTTCCGTGGGGCTCGTTGGTCGCCCGGCCCGACTCGAGCAGCTCTGGTTCACGTGCCCGTATGTGCCGTATCGCCAAGTTGTCGTGGTCAACAACGACGCTGGCATCACGTCGCTCGATCAGCTGAACAGCTCCGACATCACGATGACGGCGCTGCAGGGATCGACGGCCGCCAACCTGATCGAGGCGCAGTTCCCCGAGGCTGAACTGGTTGGTCTCGAGCAGGCCCCGGCGTTCCTCGAGGTGGCATCAGGCCGTGCCGACGCCATCGTGGTCGAGGAGTACCTGGCGATCCCGTTCGTGCGGGAGAACCCGTCGACATCGGTGCTGAACCCGGACAATCCGTTCTCGCAGGAGTACGGCGCTTGGGCCGTGCCGCGCGGTGACATCGTCTGGAAGGAGTACGTCAACGGCTGGCTCGGGTACTACATCTCCCGAGGCACGCTCGACCAGATGTACACCGACATCATTGGACCGACCGAGGGTCTGCCGCCCTGCAGCTGATCCCGACGTGTCCATGAGCTGATGGCGGACGTGTCCGCCACTGATGACCGAGCTTCTGGCGCCCTCGTAACCGGGGGCGCCAGAGGCATTGGTCGTGCCATCGCCGAACGCCTTGCACGCCGTGGTGACGTCGTGTTCATCGCCGACGTGGACGGGACTGCAGCGGAAGCGACGGCGGCTGCCCTTCGAAGCGCCGGGCTCGACGTCCGCGGCCTGGAGCTCGATGTGGCCGACGCGGCGTCGGTTGCCGTTGCGGTCGAGCGGATCGACGACGAGGAACCGTTGGGAACCGTGGTCAACAACGCCGGAATCGGCTTTGTCACGCCGCTCGTCGACATCACACCTGAGCAGTTCGACACCCTGATGGGTGTCAATCTGCGTGGGGTCTTCCTGGTTCTGCAGGCGGCGGCCAAACGTATGATCCCCCGCGGTCACGGGGCGATCGTCAACCTGGCGTCGACATCGTCGTTCACCGCATCGACGACTCCAATGGTTCCCTACGACACCTCGAAGGGTGCGGTGCGCATGCTGACGATCGCCGCTGCCCGCGAACTCGCTGCGACGGGCGTTCGAGTCAACGCCGTTGCCCCGGGTACCGTCAACACGGATCTCACTCGATCCTTGTCAGACGACCCCGATGCGCTGGACCAGCTGGCGGCGACCCACATCCCGGTCGGGCGCCTCGGACGTCCCGAAGAGATCGCAGCTGCGGTCGACTTCCTGTCGTCCGACGATGCGAGCTACGTCACCGGCCACGTGCTGGTCGTCGACGGCGGCTGGCTCACCTGAATCACCCACGGAGCAACACCCCATGGACCACATTCGTATCGGCGCCAAGCTCCCGGTCTTCGGTCCAATCGTCCACGAGGTGCATCTCGCCGACGCTGCGAGCAGAGCAGAAGCGGCCGGGTTCGATTCAGTCTGGGTGAGCGATCACGTGGTGATGGTCCAGGAATCACGGTCCAAGTACCCCTACTCCGACGACGGCGCAATCACCTGGGATGCGGCACATCCCCGTTTCGATGCGATCGTCGCCCTCACGATGGCCGCAACGGCTACGAAACACGTCGACGTCGGCGTGGCGATCCTGCTGGCCGCACTCCGGAACCCACTGATCTTGGCCAAGCAGCTCGCAACCCTCGACGTGGTCAGCCACGGCCGCATCATCATCGGGACCGGCGCCGGGTGGCTTGCGGAGGAGTTCGACGCCGTCGGTGTGCCGTTCGAGAGTCGCGGCAGGCGGCTCGACGAGTGGATCGAGATCATCAACGACGTGTGGACCGGGCGGCCGCACGCCGCTTCCTATGAGCACTACGAGGTGCCGGCCGGCCTCCTCAGTTTCCCGACGCCGGAGCACCACATCCCGATCCTGATCGGCGGCATGTCGAAGGCTGCCGTGCGTCGTGCGGGGAGGCTGGGCGACGGATGGCTGGCTTTCCAGCGAGCCGACGATCTGAATCTCGCGGCGTTGCGGGACGGCTCCGAGCGGATGCGGGCGGCGGCGGAGGAGGCCGGGCGGACGAGCGGGCGGTTCGTCGTTCGGCTCACCGGGCCGCTCGATGCGGCGGCGGCGGCGATGCCGGTGCTGGCCGAAGTCGGTGTCGACGAGGTCATCATCGAGGTGGATTGGCTGACGCCCGACGGACCGGAGCGGACGCTCGAACGAATGCGGAGCGGATGAGCTGAGAGGAGCTGCAATGAGCGAAACCATCACGACCGAATCAGCACCGGAGCCGCGCGGTCCGTACCCTCATGTCCGCATCGACGGCGATCACGTCTGGGTGACCGGACAGATCGGCCGCGACCCCGGATCGGGCGACTTTGTCCCCGGCGGTTTCGACCCCGAGTTTCATCGGGCCATCAGCAACCTCGAGGCGATCCTCGAGGAAGCTGGGTCGTCGCTCGAGCAGGTCGTGCACACCAGCATCCAGTTCGTCGACGAAGACGATCTCGACGACATGAATCGCATCTACGCCGAGCGGTTCCGCGAGCCGTACCCCGCGCGATGCAGTTACGGAGTCGCCTTCCTGTGGAAGGGCGCCAAGGTGCAGATCGATGCGGTGGCGCGGCGCTCCTGACGGAGAGCCGAGTCTCAGGTCCCAGGTCGCAAGTCCCAGGTCCTAGGCGGATCCCCCGCCCTTGTAGGGCGGGGACAGGCTGCGCCAGCAGCCAGGGGAGGGTTTCCGCGGTTCGGAGCGGTGTCGGTTGAACGGAGTTGCCCGGTCCGGACAGGGGTTCACCGCTACTCCAACCACCGGTGACACCCTCCCCGACCTCCACTGCGTGGAGGCCACCCCCTCCCTGGAAGGGAGGGGGATACTCGCTACTCCGCTCTCAGCCCCAATACATCCTCGTGTGTCGCCGCATGCGGTAGCACTCCGGCTACCTCCGGGACTCTGGCGCGGACGATCACCTCGATGCCGGCGGTGAGGGTGATGATCGAGATCGGGCAGGTTCCGCAGGCGCCGAGCAACTCGATGCTCACGATGCCGTCCTCCGAGATGTCATGGAGGATCAAGTCCCCACCATCGCTGTGTAAGGCGGGCCGGATCTCGTCGAGCGCCGCCTCGACTGCACCGCGATCGATCGCCACCACCGTCAGAACACCCGGATCCAGGTCCCGGCATCGGCTTCGAGGGCAAGGTCGAAGACCAACGCGGCTGCGGCTGCGTCGAGGGCCGGCATACCCATGTGGGTCATGATCGTGCGTTCCTCGTCGCCATCACGTCCCGGCCGAAGGCCCGGCATGATCTCGCTGGCGATGTCGGCGTAGATGTCGTCCTTCCACAGATCGCCGGGCTGCAGCCCGCCGATCCTGCCGACCTCGGGTCCCTCGACCCACTCGAGATCCCGTCGGTACCAACCCACGGCCCACTTGTCGAAGGCCGTGGCGCAGGTCTTGTCGACATCGCGGAAGCCCGTTGCTGCGCATACGTGGGTGCCTGCCTCGACCCACGGCTCCATCAGCACCGGCTGTGGTGCCGTCGTGACAACGCAAATGATGTCGGCGCCGGCAACCGCGGCCTCGACGCTCGAAGCGATGTCCACCGTCACGCCGAGTTCGTTCCCCATCTCCTCGGCGAACGAGGCGGCGGCGGACTCGTGGATATCGAACGCGACGACGCGCCGAATCGGGAACAGCACACCCAGCGCCCGCAAGTGAGTCCGGCCCTCGTTCCCGCAGCCGATGATCGCCACGGTCTCGGACTCGGGCCGAGCCATGTACTTCGCCCCAACGGCCGCATGACCGCCGGTCCGCATGTTCGTCACCGAAGTGCCGTCGACGAGGGCCAACGGCATGCCGGTCTCGATGTCGGTCACGAGATCGAGCGCGGAGATCGCCGGCAGGTCGCGCCCGGGATTCTTGCGGTAGCTGCCCAGCCACTTGACCGCCGCCCGGTGGAGCGGCCGGATCATCGCTGGAAACGCCTGGACGACGCCGTGGCCGTACTCCGGCTCTGGTCCGAGCCGGTCGTGGACATAGAGGTTGACGGGATTGGTCTGCTCGACCTCGCCGGATCCGACCCAGCGGAATGTGTCGAGCACCCGTTCCACGCAGGCCTGCGGGCTGAGCAGCTCCTCAACCTCGGTTCGGTTGATGACGAGGATCTCGCCGGGGTGGCGGTCGCCCTTGCTCACAGTTCTGCCTCCAGTGTCTGTACGGCGGCTGCCGCCTTGCGCACTTCGGCAACCGCGGCATCCGGGATCGGCCGGTAGGGCTTGCGTGGCGCCCCCGGGGTTGCGCCGCCCAGCTCCGAGATGGCATTCAGGTAGCCGTGCTCGTGCGAGAGCATCGACGGCATGTCCGGCCGGCGAATCGACGCCGACAGGCCCTGGATCGCGGCAAACGCCTTCCGCACCCAGGGATCGTTGTGGTTGCCCTTGCGGCACTCCTCCACGAACTTGTTGCCGGTCTTCAGGCCGGCCCAGCTGAAGATGCCGGTGGCGCCGACGGCGCCGAGCATCGACGAGTGGAAGAAGCCCGGATCGTTGCCCGAGAAGACATTCACCCGGTCGGCGATCGTCAGCAGCACCTGGTCGGCGTGGGGGAGGGCGAGGTTGGATTCTTTGATCGACTTGATGTTCTCGACCTCGAGCAGCCGTTCCCACATGTCTGCCGTGATGTTGACACCGTTGAGTGGCCCGTAGTTGTAGAGCATGAGCGCCATGTCACCGTCGAGCGACTCGGCGACCTCGACGAAGAAGCTCATTGCCCAGTCGGGCGTCACCGGGAGGGCATACGGCGCTGCCAGCATGGACCCGTCGGCACCAGCCCGCTCTGCGTACCGGGCACGTCGGATTGCCTCGCGCTGATACGCAGAGGTGCTCCCAACAACCACGGCGATTCCTGCCTCATGGGCCGCCTCCACCGCCGTGTCGCACACAGCATCGAACTCGTCCGGGCTCACATTGGTCATCTGACCCATGGACCCGAAGACGATGCATCCCGGGACCCCGGATGCACCGAGCAGCCCAATGCTGTCGCGGACGCCTTCGAGAACGATCTCCTCGTCGGCGTCGAGGCTGAGGGGAACGAGCGGGAAGAGTCCCGCGAGGGGCTTGCGGACGAACTCAGGCATGGGTGCCCTCCAGAGTCGTGAGTCGTTCATACAGTTCCAAGAGTTGGGCGGCGTGTTCGACGATGTCGTCGAGATGGACGTCGGGGTCGGAAAGGCCGAGTTCGCCGATCGCATCACGGGCGCTGTCGGTGTAGACCACGGTGCCGTCGTCGTCGATCCGTTCGATGCCGTCCCAGCGGGCGGCTCGGGTGTTGAGATCGATTGCGGTGTCGAGGTCGATTTCCGGGGGCAGATCGAGCTCGATGCCTCCCGGTCCGACGATGACCGGGTAGCCGCCGGGAAGGCCGAGCGGCCCCGACACATGGGTGCGTGCGTCGTGATCACCGATGAGCGCCAGCAGGTTCTTGACGGCGGAAGCGGCGAACAGCGAGAACTCGTCGACCCGGTTCCACTGAATCGGTTTGGGCCAGTGCAGCATCGTGGTGAGGTCGTACTCGTCATTGACGTCGCGGCCGTCGATCGTCAGATGGAGATGGTGGGGGACCTCCTCGCCGTAGCTGAGGAGTGCGTGCGACCCGACCAGCGACACATCGAGATCAGTCGGGTCGACGTGAGCCACGTCCACCATGTAGCGGACGATTTGAGCGACACAGATCTCGACGTTGCCGGCTCCCGCGATGGGCCCATGACCGAACTGGCGGTGGATCACCGGGTTGACGACGTCCGGGAACGACGCGTTGACGACCACCGTCTCGATGCCCGCTGCGTCGATGGCCTGAGTCAGTCGAGCAGCGGGCAGGAGGTGCCACGGCAGCCACATCCCGAAGGTTGCCTTTCGCATGAGCGCCCGGATCGCTGGGTCGACCGATGCGTTCATCAACCGGCGCGGTGACTGGACCGTTGCCGAGTGGAGAATGGCGTCAGGACGTTCTTCGGCGATCAGCTTGGCCACCAGGTCGACGTCGGCGAGATCGAGTTCCCGGTGTTCCCACGCCTTGGTATGGCCCTGGAAGACGGCACCGATCATTGCGAGGTTCGTCCGCGACGGACCATCCCAGGGGCGCCGCTTCAGCGTGATGATCCGGTCGACGCCGTCGGCCCGGGCGAGGAGCTCGAGCGCCCAGCTTCCCAACGCACCGACGCCGGAGAGCAGCACCGTGCTCATGGGATCGGGCTCCCGATCGGCTCGTCCTCAGCCATTGCCCACGCGCCGAAGCTCGGACGCAATGGTCTCGGCGGACGGCATGGCGAGATCCTCCAGCGTATCGGCGGACGGCAGGGGGATGTGCGGCGTGGTGATCCGCAGCGTCGGCGCGTCGAGGTCGTAGAAGGCCTCTTCGGTCACGATCGACGTGACTTCCGCACCCCACCCACACAGCCGGGGGTTCTCCTCGACCGTGACCATCCGCGAGGTCTTGACGACCGAGTTCAGCACCGTGGTCACATCGAGAGGGACGAGGCTGCGCAGATCGACGACTTCGACGTCGATGCCCTCACCGGCCAACGTCTCGGCGGCTTCCAGCGCCCGTGGCACCATGGCGGCGAGCGCCACGACGGTGATGTCAGCGCCCTCA
Source organism: Acidimicrobiia bacterium (assembly GCA_030066755.1). Lineage (GTDB taxonomy): Bacteria > Actinomycetota > Acidimicrobiia > Spongiisociales > UBA5794 > JASJAX01. The sequence continues at coordinate 40,684 of JASJAX010000001.1, read as the reverse complement.
CGCACGACGGCGGCCTTGCCGAGTTCCCCGACGATCTCCCCTTCCGGGACTTCCTGCCTCGATGCGTAGAGCGACTTCTGCTCCAGGAAGACGACCGGATCGTCGTCGCGCACCGACGCCGCAAGCAATCCGACGACGTCGTGGGCGTTCGACGGTGCGACCACCTTCAGGCCCGGGATCGCCATCGCCCAGTTCTCCATCGCCTGCGAGTGCTGCGCACCGAAACGTGCGCCGCCGCCGTTGGCCGCACGGATCACGAGCGGCAAGGTGATCTGACCGTCCGTCATGTATCGGGCCTTGGCGATCTGGTTCGCGACGATGTCCCAGCACGTGGCAAAGAAGTCCGAGAACATGATCTCGGCGATCGGACGGAGCCCGTTCATCGCGGCCCCCATCACGGCACCGGTGATCGCCTCCTCGGAGATCGGAGTGTCGCGAACCCGTTCCGGACCGAACCGATCCTGGAGTCCCTCCGTGGTCTTGAAGACGCCACCTGCCGCGGCCACGTCCTCACCGATGAAGTACACGGTCGGATCGCGGTCCATCTCCTGGGCGATGCCCCGTGCGACGGCTTGTCGGTATGTCAGTTCCGCCACGATGAACCTCCATCGGCCCACACCTGGGTCTCCAGGTTCGCCGGATCGGGGAACGGACCGCTACGAGCCACTTCGGTGGCTGCTTCGACGGCCGCGTCGGATTCCGCCTCGATGGTGTCGAGCGTCTCTGCGGCCACTCCGGCGGCTTCGAGCCTGGCCCGGAATGCCGGGATCGGATCCCGATCCAACCACTCCTGCACCTCCTCGTCAGGGCGGTAGGTGCCCGGATCGGCCCGCGAGTGGCCACCATGTCGATAGGTCTTGGCCTCGATGAGCTGTGGTCCGCCGCCGGCTCGAGCATGCTCCAGCGCCGCCGTCGCAGTGGAGTAGACCGCCTCGACGTCGTTCCCGTCGAGAATGATGCCCTCGAGCCCGTAGGCGCCGGCTCGATCCGCAGCAGGGTTGGGGACGGCGGTGACTGCGCCGATCGGGGTGTACTCCATGTAGAGGTTGTTCTCACAAACGAAGACCACGGGCAGGCTCCAGACCGCAGCGAGATTGAGCGCCTCGTGGAACGCGCCGATGTTGGTGGCGCCATCCCCGAAGAACACCACCGAGACCTGTCCGGTCCCGCGTGCCTGGGCCGCCCAAGCGGCGCCGGCGGCAATCGGGAGGTGCGCGCCGACGATGGCGTACGAGCCCATTGCACCCACGCTCACGTCGGTCAGGTGCATCGAGCCACCTTTGCCGCCGCAGATCCCATTACCGCGACCGAGGAGTTCGGCCATCAAGGCGCCCATGTCTGCGCCGCGCAGGAGGGTGTGGGTGTGGCCTCTATACGTACAGAAGGTCAGGTCGTCACTGCGCATCGCTGCGGCAAATCCGGCGGCGACGGCTTCCTGACCGAGGGCGAGGTGCGAGGTGCCTTTGACGAGTCCTTCGAAGAAGAGCTTGTGCGCCTTCTCTTCGAAGAGTCGAGCGTCGAGCATCATTCGATACATCTCGAGCTTCTTGTCGAGGGGGATCGAGACCGTGTCCGCCGATGCATCCGCCCCTGCTGTCATGCTCCGTGCTCTCCTCTGCCGGACGGCCGGTCGTACCTTGCCCTGTACTGATCAGTACTCAGTCGGCACGTCTTCAGCGCCGTGGCTTCGTCATGGTGCTGGTCCAACGCTGATCATATCAGTTTCGACCTGCCGCCTGCGGTCGCCTGGCGCCCGGCAAGTGCGACGGGAAGGGTGGATACTCGGCCGTACCGGACGGCCGGAGTCTCCTCAATCAGCCGGAGTTGCAGCCGTGGAGATCAGGTCGACGATGCCGGTAACTGTGGCCAGGGAGAAGCTGTGCTGGGCCACCACCGTGCGAGCCACGATGCCGGCAATGACCGTCTCGAGAGCCAGGATGTCGACCTCTGGGCGAACGTCACCGCGTGCGATGCCGCGCTGAATCGCTCGGCGGATGGACCGGCTCAGCTGCTCGACCCACTCGGTGAACAACGATTGAAGCTGGGGATCCGACGTCGCTGCACCGACGAGGCTGCCGACGAGGCGGAGCGTTCCAGGCTCGCGGTAGTCCTGGAGGCGGTGCTCGAGGATCCAGTGGATCTCTTCGCCGAAGGAGCCGAGATCGGGCGCGTCGACCTTGCCGAAGTGCTTCCGTGCGGCGTCCACGACGAGTTCCTGCTTGCTCCGCCAGTGTCGGTAGATCGTGGCCTTGCTCACCCTGGCGGCTGAGGCGATGTCGTCGGTGGTGACCTCGGCGTACCCCTTGTCGATGAGGAGGTCGTAGGTGGTGTCGAGGATGGCTGCGCGAACCCGCTCACCGTTTTCGTCGGCGCCGACCGGCTCGTCGGCAAGCGCCTCGTTCGTCGTCTCGGGGTCGTGCTTGATCGCCATCTGGATTGGAATCTAGTGCCGGTCGCCCGGATCGGGCGTCGCAGGGGCCACGGGCCGCCGGCCGATCGGATGCATGCGGTCACGGTGGAACGCCTCAGTCGCAACAACGCGCAAGGTGAGGGCAGCGATCCGCCAGCCATCGGCCGTCCGTCGCACGTCGAGGTGGTATTGCCCCCACATCTGTCCAATGCTCGAGTCGGCCACGTACCGGTGCCAGGCGTAGACGTAGGCGATCGCCCCTGCCTCGTCGCTGCCGACGAAGTTGACGATGACGTTCCCGATGTGGTGGCTCGAGGCAGCGAAGATCGTTTCGAGGCCCGGGGTGATTCGACCGGCGACCGTGTCACGGCCGATGATGGGCGGGAACTCGGGTCCGTAGTCGATCACGGCGTCCTCCGTGAACAGATCGGCCACGAGCTCCGGTTCGTTTCGGTCGAAGTGATAGGCGTAGCGGTGGATCAGATCGGCGATCTCGAGGCGGTCGTCCGGCCTGGCTCGCTCGTACGGTCCGAGGGTGGAGTGGGTGCCGTCTTCCATGGATCCCCCTGCTGGATCGGGGTGGCATCGCAGCCGATCGTGCGAATCGGCCTTCGAGTAGGGTACCCGTAAGTACCGGACGGATGCAGGTGCATCCGGCGTCGAACCGACGGCAGGACCGCCGCCGGCATCGTGCATCCGACCCGACATCGAGCGGTGGAGGAGAGCCATGGCCGACGAGCAGGGAGCACGCCCCGGTCTGTGGGATCGCACGTACCAAGTAGGCGTGGTCGTCAGAGACCTCGACCGTGCCAAAGCATTCTACGAACGCCTCGGGATCGGACCGTTCGAGGAAGGTCCATCGGCGCACACGTTGCGCCGTGAGATCTACGGCGAATCTGCCCCGGATGCCGCAGTACGCGGCACCCTCGCCAAGATGGGCGACATCGAGTTCGAACTCCTCCAGCCCGTATCGGGGAACACGATCCAGGGGGAGTTCCTCGAGCGCCACGGCGAAGGGGTAGTCCACCTGTGTGCGTTCACCGACGATCTCGAGCGCGACAAGGAGGAGCTCACCGGGCTCGGCTACGACGTGATCTCCGAGGGCTGGCTGTCCGACGGGGGCCACTTTGCGTATTTCGATACTCGGGAGGTCGGTGGCATCGTTCTGGAGTTGTTCCAAACGGGATCCGACTGGCAGTGACCCGGCTGCACGGCCGCTGCGCCGGCCTTGTCCGCCGAGTGTGAGCGGATGACCTCGGCACGATCACCCGCCGGTTCCGGGGCAATGCTTCGCTGGCGAATGGTGCTCGGCGTGGCCATCATCTCGTTCAGCGCGATCTTCGTGCGTCTCTCCGAGGCGTCGCCCATCACCGTTGCGTTCTTTCGGACGGCCTACGCGGTGCCCGCGCTGTGGCTTCTGAGTCGTGCGATGCGTCGCAGCTCGATGCGAACCCGCTCCCAACGTCTCATGGCCTTTGGTGCCGGGTTTGCGTTCGCCGGCGATCTCGCAGCGTGGCATGTCGCCATCGAACTCATCGGCGCAGGTCTTGCGACCGTGGTCGGCAGCGTGCACGTCGTCACAACCATGCTGGCTGGGTGGTTGCTGTTGCGTCAGCGACCGACGTCGCTTGCGGTGCTGGCGACACCGGTCGTCATGGTCGGCGTGGTGTTCATCTCGGGATTCGGGAGCGCCGACGCACAGGGTGAGGATCCGGTTCTGGGCGTCGTGTTCGGCGTCCTCACCGCTGTGCTGTACACGACGTACGTGCTCCTGCTTCGTGGAGCGGGCACCGCAGGCGCGTCGCCTGCCGAGTCATTGCTGGATGCAACGGCCGGAGCGGCGGTCGGCGCACTCGCCCTCGCGCCGTTCGACGGAGGCTTCTCGCTGGCCATCTCGTGGCCGTCCCACGGGTGGCTGCTCTTGCTTGCCCTGGGGTCGCAGGTCGTGGGGTGGCTGTTGATCAATGCGACGTTGCCGCTGATCGAGGCGTGGGAGACATCGATGTTGCTCGTCCTGCAGCCGGCGGGAACCATCCTGTGGGCGTATCTCATCTTCCAGGAGGTCTTCTCGCTGTCTCAGTGGGCCGGTCTGGTCATGGTGATCGCGGGAGTCACCGTCGTCACCGTCGCACGCGCTCGGGCGGCCGAACGTTCACGTCCGCTCCCCGGCGTTGCCGTGCAGCATCGACTAGAGTGAGTACTGGCTGGTACTGAGCAGCCGCAACGTCGACGACTGCCCGGAGGTTCAACCGTGAGCGACTACGCACGGGTCGAGGTGGCCCATCCCGAACTGAAGGAGCTCGCCGACGCCGTCAAGAGCGTCAAAGGCGACTCGCATGCTCGCACGAGCATCGAAGAGGACCTCGACGGTCAACGTCGATACATGGAGAAGTACCGCGAGGTCTCGAAGAGCGATCCGATCCAGCAAGGCTGGGACAAGAACGAAGCCGAGTTCCACGCCAAGACCAAGATCTTCTCCGTGATGGCGAACGCCTTCGAGAGTGAGCTCGGGACCGACGAAGGCCGAGCCGCCGTCGAACGAGCACGCCGTCGCCAGGGAGAAGAGATGGGCACCATGATGCGCGACAAGGTGCGCGCCAAGGGCCTGCCGCTCAACCTCGAGAACTTCTTCAACGAGTTCTGGTCGTACTTCCAGTGGTCGCCGAAGCTCGACACGGAGCGGTACTACGACGATGACGGCACGATGGTGAAGTATGTCCTCAGGTTGAACTGCCCGATCGGTGACTATCTGCGCGACAATTCGCCGGACACCGACTACTCGTCGAACTACTGCGACCTCGATGAGTGGATCATCAAGGCGTACAACCCGAACGCCAAGTACTCACGCAAACACTGGGTGCCCGGTGGTGACCTCTACTCGGAGCTCATCTGGGAGATCGATCGCGAAGACATCATCGCCTGACCACGGGTCGCCGAGCGGCACGAGCCGACACCCGCTCCGTTCGACGGGGCTGAGATGAGTCGCGACGACTTCGCTCGGTTGCTCTCACCGATCACGATCGGTGGTGTCGAGCTCCGCAATCGGATCGTCAAGGCGCCCCAGGACACCCACTTCGTTGGACTTGACGGTCATGTGGAGGACCGCGTCGTTGCGCTCTACGAGGCGTTGGCTCGTGGCGGTGCCGGCCTCATCGTGCTCGCCAGCGTGCCGCCGATTCCCATGGCGCCCGGGGCGACGCAGATCGCGATCTGGGACGACGAGTTCATCCCCGGGCTGACTCGGGTAGCCGATGCGGTACATCGGCACGGCGCGAAGATCGTCGTTCAGCTCAACCACGGCGGACCAGCGGAAGTCGATCACTACCCGAGGGGTCGGGCCTGGTCCTCCTCGACGCTGGAGGAAGACGAGCTGCCCTCGCCGGCCCCGCACTTCAAGCCGGTTCGTGGACTCGATCTCGATGAGGTTGTGGCCGTCGAGGCGGCCTACATCCGCGGGGCCGAGCGGGCGTACGCAGCCGGCTTCGATGGCGTGGAAGTTCACGCTGCTCACACGTACATGCTCGCCTGCTTCCTGACTCGAATCTGGAACCGGCGGGCCGATGAGTACGGCCCAGAGACTGCCGAGTCGAGGACGCGGATCGTCGCCAACATCATCCGAGGGATCCGTGCTCGCGTTCCCGACGACTTCGTGATCGGGGTTCGCATCAATGGTCGGGAGTGGGGTGCACCCGGTGCGCTCACGGTCGACGAGGCGGTCGAGAACGCCATTGCGATCGACGCCCTCGATCCGGCCTACATCAGCGTCACGGGGTACGGCCATGGACCCGTCCCGTTCAAGTACGTGCCCGACTACTGGCGGTATCCGGAGCCCCAGCCCGACATGGAGCCGTTTATTGCCGCCTCGGAGAAGGAAGGGCTGCTCCTGCCGGCTGCCGGGGCGATCAAGGACGCTGTCCGAGCTCCCGTCATCGGGGTGGGCGGCCTGACGCCGGAGACTGCCGAGCAAATGCTCGAGGACGGTCGGGCCGATCTTGCGGCGCTCGGTCGGGCGCTCTGGGCTGACCCGGACCTGCCCGTCAAGCTCGCCACCGGGCGCGTCGCGGATATCCGGCCGTGTACCCGTTGCGCCACGTGTGAGATCAGCCCACGCAAGTGCCGGGTCAACGCTGCGCTCGGCGGTGTCGATGAGTACGAGCTGCAACCGACGGCGCAATCGCGCCGTGTGATCGTCGTCGGCGGGGGACCGGCCGGAATGGAGGCGGCGCGGGTGGCCGCGAAGCGCGGCCACAGCGTCACGCTCTACGAGAAGGAGTCCCGTCTCGGGGGAATGCTCCCACTGGCCGTGATGGTGAAAGGCACCGAGACGGAGGACATCCTGGCCTACCTCGATTATCTGGAACGCCAGCTCGACTCGCTCGGTGTCGACGTTCGGCTCGGTACCGAAGCGACACCCGACCTCGTCCGCGCAGGCTCGCCGGATGTGGTCGTCCTTGCGGGCGGCGGGACCTACGGCGTGCCCCAGATCCCCGGAATCGCCGGTCGTCACGTCATGACGACGCCACAGCTCGCCAAGCGCGGAAAGCTGCCGTTGCGCTGGTTCGGTCCGGAGCGGGCGAGGTCGCTGACCAACCTGTACTTGCCGTTTGGGAAGCGAGTCGTCGTGATCGGCGCTCGCATCGAAGGTGCCGAGACGGCCGAGTTCCTCATCAAACGGGGACGCAAGGTCACGATCATCGACACGGACGATTCGTTCGGTGATGGGATGCCGGCACGGTTGCTGATGCGCCTGGAGGCCTGGCTTGGGGAGCACAACACGCCGATCCACCTGGGTGTCGAACTCCAGAAGATCGGAGACGACGGGGTACAGCTCCGCACTCGCGACGGCGACGAGCTGACGATTCCCGCCGACGACATCGTGCTCGCCCTACCGCAAGGACCCAACACGGCGCTCCAGCGCGCCTTTGCCGACCTCGGCCCCGAGCTGCACACCATTGGACCGGACAGTGCCGAGCGGCCGTGGCTGATCGTCGATGCTGTCGCTGGCGGGTTTCGCGTCGGGTCGGAGATCTGACGTCGTCGTTCGATTACACAACGAGAAGAAGGGAAGCTGAGGATGCGGGCATTGCAGATGGTTGGTGAGGGCCGCCTCGAGATGGACGAGATTGCCGTCCCTGAAGTCCGCGAAGGATGGGCGCTGCTTCGTACCGTCGCTTCGGCGGCCGGTCTGTTCCACACGCAGATGGTGAAGGGCATGCTGGACACCGGCGGGCTCCCGCGCATCCTCGGGCACGAGATCATCGGTGAGATCGTCGAGGCGGGCTCACCAGCGAGCCCACCGCCCGGCACGCTCGTCGTTTCCGACGCCGTCGTTGGCTGCGGGGTGTGCGAGTGGTGCATACGCGGCGAAGACAGTATCTGCCCGTGGATGCACCATCTCGGGATCGACCTCGACGGCGGGTTCGCTGAGTATGTACTGGCGCCGGAGGCCAACATCTTCCCGCTGCCACCGGACATCAACGTTCAAGAGGCGGTGATGCTCAGTTCGGCCGTACCGGCCACGGTTCATGCCGTGTCGAAGGTCGGTGTCGACGCCGGGATGCGGGTTGCCGTCAGTGGTGTCGGGAGCATCGGGTTTGCGGTATGTCAGGTCGCCAAGGCGTTCGGCGCAACCACGATCGTTGCCGCCGACGTCAGTGACGCACAGCTCGAGGCCGTTGCGCCGTGGGTCGACGCCACGATCAACGTCGGCGACATGACGCCGGCCGAAGCCGATTCGGCGATGCGCGAGGCCGGTGGTGTCCCGCACGGATTCGACGTGGGGTTCGAGACCGCGGGTCAAGCGTCCAGCGTCGATACGACGATCAAAGTGCTGCGTCCCGGCGGCTCGGCAATGATGATGGGCATCGTCGACGGTCGTACGGCGATCAACTTCGAGAGCTACCTGGCCGAGTTCGTACGACGGGAGGTCTCGTTCGTGACGACCTTCGGTTTCACCCGCAAGGACTTCCTCATCGGCAACGCGCTGTATCTCGGCGGTCGTCTCGACGTCAGCCCGCTGGTCGGTCCCACGGTGACCCTCGACGAGGTCCCGGCGACGCTCGACTACATCGTCGAACACGGCACCGGCGGCAAGCGGTACGTCGTCGACGTCGGGATGGCGTAGCGAGGTCCCGATCGGCAACGGACAACGAGTCGTCGGGGGTTGAGGCCCTCGGCCAATCGACCTCGGGTATCTGAAGTCGATCTCGGCACGAGGGCTCGACCGACTCCTACTTGGCGAGCCAACCCCCATCGACCGGGAGGAAGGCTCCCGTGATGTAGCTGGCATCGGCCGACGTGAGGAACGCAGCGGCACGACCGATCTCGGCGGGATCAGCTGCGCGGCCGAGCGGGATCCGGTCGAGGAAGATGGCCGATCGCTCTGGATCGGCAAGGGTCGCTGCGCTCATGGGCGTATCGGTCACACCCGGCCCGATGATGTTGACCCGGATGCCGTGCGGAGCGAAATCGAGCGCCAGCGCCTTGCCGAGCATCAACACGCCCCCCTTCGAGGCGACGTAGGCCGACGCTCCCGGGAGCGCCGCTTGCGAGTTGAGCGATCCAATGAGAACGATCGACCCGCCGTGACTCGCATCACGCATTGCCCGTGCGGCGGCTTGTGCGGTGAGGAAGCTCCCCGTGACGTTCACGTCCAGGATTCGTCGGAACGTCTCCGGTTCGACGTCGAGGGCGTGCCCACCGATTTCGATGCCGGCGCAGGTCACGACGTTGTGGATTCCGCCCAGCTGCTCCACGACGGTGGTCACCGCCCGTTCGAGGTCGGCAGCGTCGGTCACATCGGCGCCAACTGCGATCGAGCCATCGACCTCATCGGCAGTGCGTTGCGCGGAGTCGGCGTCGATGTCGACACAGACGACTCGGTCGCCGCGCTCAGCCAGCACTCGACACGTCGCCGCACCAATCCCAGATCCGGCCCCCGTGACCAGACTGACGACACTCATGAGTTCCTCCCGCTCGCCCAATTGCGAGCATCCTATTGGCCAGCCACCAGCCACCAGCCACCAGCCACCAGCCACCAGCCTGTAGTGCGGGCACTCGCGTTCGGGAGCGAGTGTCCAACACTGGAGGCTGGGTGCCGGCGGCTGGAGGCGCCTGGGTCGGCCACACTGCAGAACTTGGTACACGTCTCCGTGCCCGGCATACTTCGGTGCCCTCGTGCGTTCGCACGGAGAGAACCCGACCCAGGACCTTCATGCCGCTCTTCTCCCGCAAGCCAAAGCCCGTCAAGATGCAGTCGCTCGATGAGCTCAAGCCGATGATCGAATCGGGCAAGCCCGTGTTGCTGGACTTCATGCAGGTCAACTGCCGCTCCTGCAAGATCATGGACGGCATCGTCAACGAGCTCGCGGAGGAGTACGGCGAGTCGGCCCACATCGTCAAGGTCGATGTCGGCGTCGTTCCGGGCGCCGCCCAAGCGTTTCAGATCCGATCCACGCCGACCTTCATGGTGCTCAGCAACACCCCGCCGAAGGTCTCGAAGAAGGCAGCCAAGCGGGCGAAGGATCGCCCCAAGGGTCGACAGAACCCGCTTGCCCCCCGCTGGCGCAGCTCCGGCCTGGTGAAGAAGGACCAGTTCCAACGAGTCCTCGAACGCGAGGGCGCCGTCAAAGCGCTCTGATCCCGGCCTTCAATCTGTGTGAGCGTTGCGGCCGAGACGCTTTCGGTCAGTCCAGGTTCACCGCCGACTCCACAGGAGTGGGAGCCTGGCCGGATTCACCATCGACGGTTGCCAAGGATCTGGCGGCTCGAGTGATTCGACGTGAGCGCACTCACGTATGACATCACGGGCGGTTGCTGCGAGGACGCGGTGTCTCGACGAGGCCGACGACGTTTCCGGCCGGATCGATGAACTGGGTGAACACTCGGATGTGCTCGGCAGGAAAGTCATCGGGCCCAACCGTCTTCGGCATCACTGCCTTTCCGCCGGCAGCTTCGATCTTCGTGAGGGTTTCGTCGAGGTCATCTACCTGGATGTAGAAGAGGCACTCTCGTGCGTGCCAATCGGCGACCCGCCCGGTGGCTGCCGTGAGGCCGTTGCCGCCGATCTCCGAGATCGAGTAGTCGTCGATCGAAAGCTCCTCGCTGCGCATCCAGCCGAAGATGTCGGCATAGAAGCTCCTGAGCAACGGTTCGTCCAGCCCTCGTACCTCCACATGGACTATCGGTGCTGCCACGATGGGTTTCCTTTCCGTCGGAAGCCGGCGGACTCGAACCTACTCGCGCGACGGCAACCGACGCCGACCTTCTCACTGAACCGGCGCGGGTGCCGCTTCCGGGTGAGCGCCGATGTGCCGATCTCGCGGTGGGGGACATCTGCGCTACTGCTCCGTGGCTGGTGATCGGTTGGCTCGCTCGCGGTTCGGGCCTCGGCACCAGACCTGGGATGATCGGGTCATGGATACCGACATGCTCGCCCAGATCGCCGGGCTCTGGCGGGGACTGTCGGGTGGGCAGACGGCTCTCCAGAGTTCCGGTGTCACAGTGGTTGAGTCGGACCGCCATCGGCTCTCGCCGTCCGGCTGGATTGGGATCGTCTCCCTCTACGACCGCGTGGTGATCGCCACCCCGAACGAGTTTCGTACCGTGGTCGATCGTGGACTCGCAATGTCGCCCGCCATCGACGCCTTGACCACAGTGCGCGGGGTTGCGGGGGTGTTCGGAGAACCTGCTCAATGCCTCGGCCCTGCGGTGCTTGCCTACGGCAGTGGCCCCACGGAGGCCATGTCCGGAGCGCTGGGTCCGGTCGCTCCCAGCGACTGGCGAGTTCAACGTGTCCTCGAGCGCTGTTCACCCGAGGAACGAGCGGAGAGCGATCTGATGAGGACGGATTCGGGTGTGTTTCTATCACGCGATGCAGACGGAGATCCGGTCAGCGCAAGCGGGTATCGACGGTGGCCGGAGTCGATTGCCCACATGAGCGTCTTGACCGTTCCGGATGCCCGCGGTGCGGGGTACGGGACCATCGCAGCTGCGGCCGCCCTCGGACTTGCCTCGAGCAATGGGCTTCTCGCCCAATGGCGGGCGGCCGAGGACAACCAAGGTTCGCAGAGGCTCGCAGGTTCGCTTGGACTCACCGTGATTGGGCGTCAGTTGAGTTTCAGGCCGCGATCGTCTTGAAGGCGCATTCCGCACAGGTCTCCGCGCCGAGAAAGCGATGAACCCAACCAACGCACGATGATCGGCAAGCGTGCGTCGCATTGGCCTCGAGGAGTCTCAGTACTCAGTTCTCAGTACTCAATACGAGTAGAACCCCTGGCCGGTCTTCCTGCCGAGCAGGCCCGCCTCCACCATGCGCTTGAGCAGTGGCGGCGGGGCGTAGCGGGCCTCGCGGAACTCCTCGAAGAGTGACTCGGCTACGGCGAGCATCGTGTCATTGCCAATCAGGTCGCTCAGGGTCAGCGGTCCCATGGGATAGCCGGCGCCGTTCACCATTCCGGCGTCGATGTCCTCCTTGGTGGCGAAGCCCGACTCGTACATCCGGATCGCGTCGATGATGTACGGACACAGGAGCATGTTGACGATGAAGCCGGCCCGATCCTTGGCGTGCACCACGGTCTTGCCAAGCCGGTCCGCAGCGAACGACGCCGCACGCTCCACGGTGTCGTCACTGCTCACCGGGCTCCGCACGATCTCGACGAGGGGCATCACTGGTGCCGGGTTGAAGAAGTGCATCCCGACGACGGCTTCCGGTCGTGACGTCGCTTGGCCAATTCGTGTGATCGGAATCGACGAAGTGTTCGACGCCAGGATTGCGCTCGTTGATTCGACGATACGGTCGAGGTCTTCGAAGAGGGCCTTCTTGATGCCCTCATCCTCGATCACAGCCTCGACGACGAGATCACGGTCGGCCATGGCGTCGAGGTCACTGCCGGTCCGCAGCAAGGACAACGCCTCGTTGCGGCCCGTCTCGTCGAGCTTCCCCTTCTCCACCGCTCGTCCGAGGGATTTCTCGACCCTCGACCGCGCTGCGGCCGCCAAGTCGTCGTTGATCTCGTGGACGAACACGTCGACACCGGCCTTGATGCATACCTCGGCGATACCGGCGCCCATCTGACCGCCGCCGACGATCCCAACCCGTTCGATGCCCATCAATCCTCCATGCGTCGTCAGGCGTCAGGCTATACCGGCGTGGAGCGGCCCGAATCGACCGAATTGCCTATTGGCAGCGACCCGCTTCGTCGGTCGGTACGGCGACGCCAGATTCGTCGAACGTCCAGCCAAATGACCAGCGGCTCAAGTCGGCCAGGATTGCCTCGGCGTCGCTTCCGGTCGCCGGTGCCGGTCTGCCGGACGTGATGCGCACGGGGATGGCTCGGAGCCCGATGTCATCCTCGGCGATGGTGAACTCGAACATGGCTGAACGGGCGCTCGGGCCGCGAGCCGAAGGAAATGCGAAGTTGCCGGTCGAATGCACCAGCCAGGCGTCGCCGATGCGCTCCACGCCCTGAAGGACGTGGGGATGTCCGCCGATGATCAGGTCGGCCCCCACCTCCGCCCAAGCTGTTGCCAGATCGCGCTGATACGGCTGAGGGCAGTTGTCTCGTTCGATGCCCCAATGGGCCATGACCACGACGAGGTCGCTGTTGAGCGATGCCTCGAGCACGGACGCCATTCCGTCGAGGATGAACGGGTCGCACGTCCAGGCCACCTCAGGTCGCGTGTTCTCGCCCGAAACGGACCAGCTGCAGGGCACCCGGTTCAATGCCACGAGGCCGATCGTCCAGTCGCCGACTTCGACGTAGCGGGGGGCATAGGCCGCCTCGGGGTCGGTGCCGGCGCCGGCGTGGGCGACGCCGCCCTCGTCGAGCAGTTCGAGCGTACGGAGGAGGGCGGGCCGTTCGAAGTCGAGAATGTGGTTGTTGGCGAGTTGGACGACGTCGATGCCGGCGGCGGTCAGCAGCTGGACCGACTCCGGAGGTGACTTGAAGGTGTAGGTCTTGTTCACCCGGCGGCCGACGTCGGACTCTGCGACGGTGGTCTCGAGGTTCACGAACATCGCATCCGGGGCTGAAAGCTCTGCAGTGATGTCGCCGAGCGGATCGCGGGCGTGCAAGCTGTGGGTGAACGACGTGTCACCGGCGAAGCCGAGCACGATCGGCTCCCGAGGCGGCAGTGTGGTTGTGGTTGGCGGCGGCAACGTTGTGGTCGTTGGCGCCACCGTGGTGGTTGCTGTGGTCGTCGTCGGCGGCGCTGTCGTCGAGGCCGACGACGTCGGCGCGGGCGCAGCTGCCTCAGCGCTCGGCTCAGCCCCACACGCCGTGAGGGCGAGCGCCAGCACCGTCATTGCGATCACGAGCTGCTTGGCCACGGGAGAAAGCGTACCGACGCTGCATCGAAGTGGAAACCGCCGGGACGGATTGCGAGCCGGCTCGGGCGTCGGCAGAATCGGCTGCCAGCGCGCGAGAGGTGAATGTGGCGAAGATCCAGGCAGGCCAGGCGGTGGCGCGAGCCCTCAAAGCTGAGGGCGTCGACACGGTGTTCATGCTCACCGGCGGCCATGTCCTGGCCATCATCGACGGGTGTGTTCAAGAGGGCATTCGTGTCGTCGACGTTCGTCACGAGCAGGCCGCAGCGCACGCTGCCGATGCCTACGCCCGGCTCACCGGGCGACTGGGCGTCGCAATCGTCACCGCCGGACCCGGGGTCACCGATGCTCTGACCGGCGTGGCGAACGCGTGGTACGCAAACACGCCGATGCTGCTGATCGGCGGCCGGCACTTGACCGGCGAAGACCTCCGCGGCGGTCTTCAGGAGATGGACCACCCGAGGCTGTTCCACTCCATCACCCGTTGGGCCGCCACCGCCTTCGACGCCGGACGCCTTCCCGAGTATGTCGCCACCGCCGCCCGGCACGCGTTTGCCGGTCGGGGAGGGCCGGTGTTCCTCGACATCCCATGGGATGTGCAGACAACGATGGTCGAGGAGACCGCGATCGCATGGCCACAGGGGTACCGGCCCGGCCGGCCCAGCGGCGCCGATCCGGCAGCGATCGACGAGGTCGCTCAGCTCCTCGCCGGCGCAGATCGCCCGGTGGTGTTTGCCGGCACCGGGTACCGATGGAGTCGTCACGGGGATCCGTCAGGCGCACTCGATGCGTTTGCCGGCGCCCTCGGGGCACCGGTATTCCTGAACAGCCTCGCTCGCGGTTCGCTTCGGTTCGACCATCCGCTTCTTGGCAATCGGGCTCGCTCTGCGGCCTTCCGCGACGCCGATGTCGTGGTCGCACTCGGCGTCGACTGGGACTTCCGCACCGGATACGGCAGCAAGATCGGGCTGGAGACCAAGGTGGTCCACGTGGATGCCGAGGCAACCAAGGTCGGGTGGAACCGCGGAGCCGACGTCGGGATCGCAGCAGATCCCGGTGTGGTTGCCGCCCAACTGGCCGAAGCGGCCGGGAAGTTCGGCACACCGATGGCGTCGAGCTGGCTCGAGACCATCCAGGCTGCCGAGAAGGCGAAGCGAGCTGCGGCAGAGGAAGCCGCCGCTTCGGATGCTTCGCCGGTGCATCCCGAGCGATTTGCTCGCGAGGTCGCCGACTTCTTCGGGGACGAGAGCATCGTGTGCGCCGACGGAGGCGACATCGTCTCGACGACCGCCAAGTGGCTGCACACCTCACGCCCGGGAGGATTGCTCGATCCCGGGCCGTTTGGCTGTCTCGGTGTCGGTGCGCCGTTTGCGACGGCCGCGAAGGTGGTCGAGCCGGATCGCCGCGTTGGGATTGTCTACGGCGACGGCTCGTTCGGCTTCAACGGCATGGAGTACGACACGTTGATTCGCCACCAGCTGCCGGTGGTGGGGGTCGTCGGCAACGACGGTGCCTGGAACAACATCAAGGTCATCCACCGGATGCTGTATCCCGACCGGATGGTTGGCGCCGACCTCGGCATTCGCCCCTATCACGCGATGGTCGATGGTCTGGGCGGATATGGAGAGTTCGTCGATGATCCTGCAGAGGTGCGCCCGGCGCTCGAGCGAGCCGAGGCAAGTGGGGTACCGGCCTTGGTCAACGTCCACATCGCTGAACAGTTGCGGATGAGTTCGGCGTACGGGATTTGAGGGAGCGTCCCAGGTCTCAAGTCCCAAGTCCCAGGTAGCGAGCTCCAAGTCTCGTGTCGCATGTTCCAGGTCGAGCGTCGCTGGCGCTCAAGCGAGGTCCGTGGGCGGCCGATCTTGGCGACATGAAGTTCATTGGGATGCTTGGGGTCTTCCTGGTCATCGGGGCGCTGGTTGTCGGCGCACGTTCGTTCGCCGACTTCTCGGAGCCTGCGGTCGACACGCTCGAGCCTGGCGACTGCTTCAGCTTGGACAACCTGCCAGACGAACTGGACCGGGTGCAGCGTCGCTCGTGTCTTCGCAGCGACGTCGCCAATGTCATCGGCTGGGTCGACTTCTCCGACTACGACGAGTATCTCCCCGTGCGGGACTTCAACGGGATCCTCCCCAACTGGTGCAGTCGTCTCTACGAAGAGGACACCGGTGGGTTCTCGAGCATGAACCGTTCGGTTGGCTGGCTGATCCCGACCGAGGAAGCTTGGGACGCCGGCGAACGACGAGCGCTTTGCTACTGGACTGCGTGACTCATACGAGGATCAGCGCAATCGCGCCGGCAACCACACAGTACGCCCCGAACGGGGCGAGACCCGTAGAGCGGATGAGCCGCAGCAGGAAGGCAATCGCGGCGTAACCCGATACGGCAGCCACGAGCATGCCAACGATGGTCTCGATCCCAATTCCGCCGTCCTCCGAGGCCAGTTCGACGAACTGCAACAGCCCCGCCCCGGCGATCACCGGGATGCCGAGGATGAACGAGTACCGGGCCGCTTGGGCACGATCGAAACCTCGTGCGAGGCCCGTCGAGATCGTCGATCCGGACCGGGACACGCCCGGGATGAGTGCCAGTGCCTGACCGAGCCCGAGGAGCAAGGCGTCCCGGAGTGACGACGATTCGACGGAACGCCGGCCAACCGGGAGCCATCGAGTCGCAATGAAGACGAGTCCGGCGACCATGAGGAAGAGCGCCACGAGTCGCGGAGTGTCGTTGATCGTCTCGAGACGAGACTCGAATGCCAGTCCGAGGACGACCGCTGGGATGGACCCTACGATCAGGAGTCGAAGAAGGTGCTTCCCCTCGTCGGTGAAGCGCAACATGGCGATGACTTCAGCTCTGAAGTACACCAGCACGGCGACCAGCGTCCCGAGATGGAGTACCGCCGAGGTTGCGAGGTCCGGGGGGTCGAGGCCGAGCAGCTCGGGAACCAATACCAGGTGCCCGCTCGACGAGATCGGCAGAAACTCGGTCAAGCCCTGGACGAGCCCCCACAAGATTGCTTCGAGCATGGCGGCTGAGGTTAGGGCTTTCGCCAGTCGCCAGTCGCCAGTCGCCAGTCGCCAGTCGCCAGTCGCCAGTCGCCAGTCGTCAGTCGTCCGGCAGTTCATTCGTGTCGCGCCATTGTGACCACTGCGTCGTTGGCGGCCGCCCGCGCGACCAGGTCGACAGCGTTCGGTGGGATGGCTACGGCGCCGAGGAGGTTTCCGCCGAACGGGTCGGGTTCGGGCAGTCCGGTCAAGACGCCGGTGACCGTGGTCCGTGGATCGAGCACCACGATACGAATCTCCGCCCCAACGGTTGCGGTGCGGCCGACCGGGAGTTCGATGACCCACCAGTCGGCCGGAACGGTCGAGGTCGCCGTCAGTCGATCCGGAGTGATCGGCGATCCTGCGTCGATATCGGTCCGAACGCTGCCGGCGAGTTGGGCATGTGGGAGGAGGCCTTCCGGAACCTCTCGCCATTCGATCGACGCCTCGTCTGCGGCGACGCCGGCTTCGATGGCGTCGGCGGCAAACGGATAGGCGATGGTGGGCGGCTCGCCGAGTTCAACCACGATCACTGCGACGACAACGAGGCCTGCGATCGACCAGCGGAACCATGCGATCGGCTGCAACCACCACACGCCACGAACGTACCGAACCCGATCCCGGGAAGGAAGTGGTCTGCCCTTCGGTGAGGACGAGTCGAACGCCTGCGATCCTCCAGGTCTCGACTGGCGACTGGCCGCCGCGCGGCCTCACACGCGAACCCTCCCCGGCCCCTCCCTCCGAAGAGGGAAGGGAGCCTCACGCAAGCAGGGGGAATGGTGGGGGACTTGCGATCAGCCAACCGGGGAGGGGACCTGGCGAACTCGGTCGATGCGAACTCGATGAGGGCAGCTCAAAACAGAGGTCATTCCCCCTCGGTTTTGGGCTAGGCGCCCGAAACGCACCACGCGGAACTCCCACTCCTCGAGTTCGCCGCGCCCCATTGTGGCGCGTCGAGCCGGTGTTGAGAAGGATTGATTTGCAGGTCTCGACCTCAGAGCGCGGTCAGCCTGCCAACGGTGGCAGCGCCGCCATCTGCGGCACCATCGCCCAGATACCGGCACGCAAGGTGTCGAGCGATGCGGAGAACTGGCGCAGGACTTCCTCGTGGGTCACCGGCTCGATTGAGCCTTCGACTCCGACGTCGTAGTCGGTGATCACGGACACGTTCACATAGCCAATGCCGAGTTCGGCGCACAGTTGCGCCTCGGGCGCTTGGGTCATGTTGATCACGCCCCAGCCCTGGGCTGCGAAGAACGCGGATTCCGCTCGGGTCGAGAAGCGTGGACCCTCGATGACGACGACCGTACCGCCGTCATGGACTGTGGCACCGGTCGCGCGCATGGCGTCGACGGCGATCGCCCGTAACTCTGGTTGGTACGGGTCGGCAAACGAGAGATGTTCCAGCTCCGGCCCGTCGAAGAACGTGCCGGCGCGACCCTTGGTCCAATCGACGAGTTGGTCGCACACCACGAAACTCCCGGGTTCGAGTGCCGTTTGGAGGCTGCCGGCGGCGCACGGTCCGATGACGTGGGTCACGCCGAGCTCTCGCATGCCGTAGACGTTGGCGCGAAACGGCACCCGATGGGCGGGGAACTGGTGGTCACGGCCGTGGCGGGGGAGGAACGCAACGTCGGCGCCTTCGATCTCTGCGACGAGATACGGCGCAGCGGGGTCGCCGAACGGTGTCTCCACCTTGATTTCACGCGGATTGTCCAGGAAGTCGTAGAACCCGGAACCGCCGAACACACCGATCATTGCCGATTACCCCTTCAGAATCAGGCCATGCGGCTTGGTCGCCGCGGGACGATGGTATCAGCGCTCGGGGACGGCCATGTCGGACGGGAGCGGAGCGTACGCCACAGGGGTGTGCGAGACTTGGACCATGCAGACACTCGTCGCGGTCGTTCTCGCGTACCTCATCGGCAGCATCGATTTTGGCGTGATCGTGCCCCGCCTCATGGGCAAAGACATCTATGCCGAAGGCAGCGGGAATCCGGGAACGTCGAATGTGTTTCGCACGGTCGGGAAGAAGGCTGCGGCCGTCGTGCTCCTGGGTGACTCCCTCAAAGGCCTGGCTGCGGCCGCGATCGGTGCCGCATGGATCAGCTCTCCCGTCGGGTTTGCGTGTGCGCTCGCCGCCGTGGTTGGGCATTGCTTTCCGGTATGGCACCGATTCCAAGGCGGGCGCGGGGTGGCCACCGCGGTGGGCGCCGTGCTCTGGCTCGAGCCGATCTGGGGTTTGATCCTGGCCGTCGGCTGGGGCGGCGTCGTTGCAACGACCAAGACCGCATCCATTGCATCCCTCGCGGCGATGGTGCTGTACGTCCCGGGCTACCTGGTGTTCGGAACGCGAGGGATCGGCTTGCTCTGGGCCGGTGCAACCGCAGGACTCGTCATTGCCCGGCACGCCGGCAACATCCGTCGGATCTTCGCCGGAAGCGAACGAAGCGTGACGTCATCGTGACGGCTCCGCACGACGCGATGCGACCCCTGCCGGACATGCAGGCGGAGATCCTCGACTCGATGTCGCCGCTTCCGGTGAGACGTATCGGGATCCGAGAAGTCCTCGGACTCGTGCTCGCAACGGACGTGTCGGCCCCGCACGATCTCCCCCCGTTCCCCAACTCCGCAATGGATGGGTACGCAGTACGGGCGATCGACGTGGCCCAGGCTCCGGTTGAGCTCCCCGTGCTCGAGTCCGTTGCTGCGGGAGAGGTGGCTGCCTCGACCGTGCAGCCCGGCACTGCGATCCAGATCATGACCGGTGCACCCATGCCCGAGGGCGCCGACGCAGTGGTCAAAGTGGAGGACACCGAGTCGATCGACGGTGCCGTCCGCATCCTTGCCGGTGTGCCCGTCGGTGAGGCGGTTCGCCCGGCCGGCGGCGACGTCACCGCCGGGACAACCGTGCTCACCGCAGGGACCCGACTCGGTCCGGCCGATCTCGGCGTGCTGTCGTCGCTCGGTATCGCATGGCCCGACGTCCGCAAGCGCCCGGTTGTCGGCATCCTGTCGACCGGGGACGAAGTGGTCCCGCCGGAGACGAAGACCCTTGCGCCCGGAAAGATCCGGGACGCCAACCGGTTCCTCCTCCGTGGCGTCCTCGAGGAGTTCGGCGCCGTCGTCGTCGATTTCGGTATCGCCTCCGATGATCCCAACGAGTTGCGGCGTGCACTCGCCCACGCTGCGCAGGAGTCCGACGTCGTGGTCTCGAGCGGTGGAGTGTCGATGGGCGAGTACGACGTCGTGAAGCTCGTCTTCGCCGACGTCGGAGACGTGCAGTTCTATCGAGTTGCGATGCAGCCGGCAAAGCCGCTCGGGTTCGGAACGGTCGGCGGCAAACCGTTCTTCGGGCTACCGGGGAATCCGGTTTCGGTCGTCGTGGCGTTCGAGCAGTTCCTCCGCCCTGCCCTCCTGGCAATGATGGGGGCGCACCGGTTGTTCCGCCCCCGTGTGGTTGGCGCCCTGGCCGACGCTGTGCGCACGGATCCGGCCAAAGCGGTGTTCCTGCGAACGGAAGCGTCCTATCACGAAGGTGCATGGTCGGCTCGCCTCAGCGGTGGGCAATCATCGAACGTGCTATCGGCACTTGCGGCAGCGAATGCGTTCGCCGTCGTTCCGGTCGGTGTTGGTGCGGTTGAGGCCGGCACCGACCTGGAGCTCGAGATGTTTCGCTGGCCGGAAACCCGAACTCGGACGGAGGCACTCGTTGACTGACCTTTCACACCTCGACGAGGCCGGCGATGCTCACATGGTCGACGTCGGCTCGAAACCGATCACCCGGCGACGTGCCGTTGCCGAAGCTCTCGTCGACCTCGCCTCCGAGGCTGCCGAAGCGCTCTTCGGGGGAACGCTCCCAAAGGGCGACGCACTCGGGGTCGTCAGGGTCGCGGCGATCATGGGGGCCAAGCAGACTGCCGCGCTGGTTCCGCTGTGTCATCCGATCGGGCTCGACCACGTAGCCGTTGCGATCACCCGAGTCGACAACGGAGCACGGATCGAGGTGACGTGCGAGGTCGAGGCGCGAACCGGCGTGGAGATGGAGGCGATGACCGGAGCGTCCATCGGGGCGGTTGCGCTCTACGACATGGTGAAGGGCGTGGACCGCAGCGCGCAGATCGTCGCCGTGCGGTTGCTGGCCAAATCCGGCGGTCGTTCCGGAGAGTGGACCCGATGAAGGCTGTTGTGGTCACGGTATCCGATCGAGTGTCGCGAGGCGCCGCCGTCGACACCTCGGGGCCGGCAGCTGCTGAGCTCCTGGGGCGCCTCGGGTTCTCCGTCGATCGGGTCATCGTCGTGCCGGATGGCATCGATTCGGTGTCCGAGGCGCTCGCCGGCCTCATCGATCGAGTCAACCTCGTTGTGACCAGCGGTGGTACTGGATTCAGTCCGCGTGACCTGACTCCTGAGGCCACGGTATCAGTGATCGAGAGGCCGGCCCCCGGCCTCGCTGAAGCCATGCGAGCAGCCACCTTTGGGGTGAATCCGCATGGGATGTTGTCGCGTGGCCTCGCGGGGATTGCCGGGCGCACGTTGATCGTCAACCTGCCCGGCTCCGAACGTGGGGTGCGGGAGTCGCTCGAGGTGATTGGCCCCGCTCTCGGCCATGCTGTGGAGTTGCTCGTAGACCGGGAAACCGACCACAATGCGTGACATTGAAGCCACAAGTCGCGAAATCCTTGTCGCGGCTGCACATCGAACCTACGCTCCGCGGCGGACGGAGTAAGGGACCGCCTACATGGAAATACTCGCCTTCATACTGATTGCCTTCATCTGGGCCGCGTTTCTCCTGCCGAGTTTCTTCGAGTCACGGCGACGCGCCCCGATCAATGCAACTCGTGACTTTGCGCGTTCGACCGCATTGCTCGCATCGGTCGCCACGGTGCCCGGAACCGAGGTCATGGCTCGCCGCAAGGCGCGGGAACGCCGCCGTCGCTTCCTCTACGCACTTGCCGCCGGAGCGATCATCTCGCTGACCGTCGCCATCATGCGTTCCAGTGTCGTCTGGCTCGGCGTGACGTTGGTGTTCGATGTCGCCATCGCCGGGTATGTGGCCCTCTTGATGCAGCTGCGTCAGCGGGGTGCGCCGGCGCCGGTGGTGCCGATCTCGCAACCGGCTGCCACGGAGACCGAACCGGCGCAGCACACAGTGCGCGTCGTCGCCGGCTGACCTGGTGACCGACCCTCCCCTCGATCTCGATCCGCTCGAGACCGCAGTGCGTGCTGAACTGGACGGCAAGATGGCGGCTCGCGAGCTCGCGCTCAGGAACTGCCGCAAGGTCATCCAGGGCTCGTCGAAGGCTATCCGCGCGCTCCACCGAGACGAACAGGACGTTGCGGCCGGGCTCATCGCGGAGGTCAAGGAGCTCATCAAGGAGGCGGAAGCGCCCCTGACCGAGCACCAGGACATCTACTACGCCGGGTTCTTCTACGACGCCGTGAAGGAGTACGCCGAAGCTGAACTGACGGCGGCCCTCCTCAACGAGCAGCCGATCCCGCTGCCGACCGATCTCGGACTCCACGCCGTCCCGTACCTGAAGGGTCTCGGTGAGGCAGTTGGCGAGATGCGTCGTCGGCTTCTGGATCAGCTGCGGGCCGGCGAACTGGCCGCCGGAGAGGCGACCTTCCGCCGCATGGAGACGATCCAGGATCTCCTGCAATCGCTGGACTACCCGGACGGGATGACCTCGGGTCTCCGCCGGACCACCGATGTTGCACGAAGTCTGATCGAGCGGAGCCGTGCCGACATCACCACGACGATTGTTCAGGAGCGACTCCGCTCCAAGCTCGAGGGCCGCCTCGACTGACCGAATCAATCACCGGTGGCCGAGTAGCTGAGGCCGTCCGACGACGCTCTCCAAACGGATCGGTTCTCGCCGCCGTGGGCAATATCGCCTTCGAGGATCGCCATGAAGGGGGAGAGCACCCGACCCATGTCGCCGGGCACAAGCACATCGGCTGGGGCGTCGGCCGGTTCGGCGAGCGGTGCGACCTGAGTTTGACCCGTCGGCGGAGTCGTTGCCTGCTCGGGGGGCGTTGCGACCATCAACACACCGATGGAAACTGCGGCTGCGATCGCCAGCGCCAAGAGGGGCAAGCGCCCCGGAGTCGATGAGGGTGCCACCCCTCCATCGTACGGCCTCATGCTGAACCCGGCGGCTCGAATCGTTCCCCCAGTGGCTACACTTCGGCGCTGCCCGGGGGTGTAGCTCAGCCCGGCAGAGCGCTACGTTCGCAACGTAGAAGTCACGGGTTCAAATCCCGTCACCTCCACAAGAAGCCCGGCTCAACGCCGGGCTTCTTGAGTACTGAGTAGCGAGTACTGAGTACCGAGTATTCGGCACCACTGAGACTTACCTCTGGCTACCGACTACTGATGAGGTTCGAGCCCTGTCCGGTTTCGAACCTCTTCTTGCGTCGAGAGCACCAACACCTCCCGTCTATCCGATTGATGGCAGACTACGAACCAATGGCGCAAGAACTTCCCCTGGGAACAGTGACTTTCGTGTTCACCGATATCGAGGGCTCGACCGCGTTGGCCCAGAAGTTCGGTGCCGACTATGCCGCGCTCGTTGCCGAACACTTCTCGATGATCCGAGACGAGGTCGCAGGCTCGGGGGGTGTTGAAGTCAATACAACAGGCGACGGGGTGTTTGCCGCATTCCCGAGCGCGGCAGGCGCCGTGAGGGCAGCCGGCGGGATCCAGCAGCGTATGTACGCCAAGGAATGGCCTGAGGGTGGAGACATCAGCGTCCGAGTTGGGGTCCACACCGGCGAGGCAACCGTGACCGACGGCGACTACGTGGGCTTCGAAGTCCACAAGGCCGCCCGAATCATGGCGGCTGGGCACGGGGGACAGGTGTTGGCCAGCGAGTCGGCTCGGCTGCTTTCCGGATCCGAGTTCGAATACCGATCGCTGGGGCGACACACCCTCCGCGGTCTCGAGAACGACGAAGAGGTCTTCCAGCTGATCCTCTCGGGTTTGCCTTCCGAGTTCCCTCCGCTCAACACCACTTCTTCGATCCCCAACAACCTGCCCACTCGAGTCGCTTCGATCATCGGGCGCGACGCGGATATCGAGACGATCTCCGCGTTGATCGACCAGCACCGTCTCGTCACGATCCTCGGGCCTGGGGGTGTTGGCAAGACCAGTCTGGCAGTGACGGTCGGGAACCTCATTGCGGGCCGGTTTCCGGGAGGAGTCACCTTCGTCGACCTCTCAGCGGTCTCGGAACCGGCGCTGGTCATCCCGTCCATCGCTGATGCCTTGGAGATCGACGCTGCCACCGTGGAGGCCACCTCTGAGCGACTCGCCGGTTCCGAAGCCCTCCTCCTGCTCGACAACTTCGAGCAGGTGGTCGAAGCAGCGGACGACCTCGGTCGGCTGATGAGCGCCAGCGGTCAGGCGCGTTTCCTGGTCACCAGCCAGGGGCCGCTACGGCTGGCAGGTGAACAGCGCTACGTATTGCCGACACTTCCCGTGAATGGTTCGCCAGACCCTGCCGCCGTTCGGCTGTTCTACGAACGTGCTCGCGCCGCGGACCCTTCCTTCTCGGCGGATGCTGCGGACGTTGTCGCGCTGGTGGCCCGTCTCGACGGTCTGCCGCTTGCCATCGAACTGGTCGCTGCCCGGGTCAATCTGCTGTCTCCGGCGGAGATGCTGGAACGGATGGAAGCCGGCAGCATCTCCTACACCTCGCCAGGGGCCACGCCGGAACGGAAGCGGACGTTGAGCGATGCCCTGTCATGGAGCTATGACCTGTTGAACGAGACCGGCCGCACCGTGTTCCGTCGCCTTTCGGTATTCGCCACCGACATGAGCCTGAAGGCGGCCGAAGCCGTGGCTGGGGGCGACGGCGTGCCCGACGCCCTCGTCGCGATAGGCGAGCTCGTAGATCAGTCCATGCTCCTGCGCCAGCCAGGCTCGTCGAGCAGGTTCCGGATGCTGAACGGGGTTCAACGCTTCGGACGCCACCTTCTCGCCGAGTCGGAGGAGGGCGACGGGGTCAGGAATCGGTTTGTGGACTACTACTGCCGTCTGGGTGATGAGGCCTATGTGGGGCTTCAGTCTGACCGGGGCGAGTGGTGGCAGTCCCATCTCGACGACGAGTTCGGGAACGTCAGGGAAGTGCTGACGATGCTCCACACGGACAAAGACGCCGACAGAGGATTGGAGCTCCTCGGCAACATCTGGCGCTTCTACCAAAGCCGGGGTCACCTGGTGGAGGCCGAGATGTGGCTGAAACGATTCTTTGCACTGCCCGCCGCTGAGGCCGACAGTGTGGGTCGGGTCAAGGGACTGATGGCTCGAGCTGCCCTCTACTACTGGCGAGAGGAAGCGCAGCTGGCGGTTGAGGACTACCGACAAGCCGTGGAACGGGCGCAGGCACTGGGCGATCGCGCCTTGACGGCGGACGCCATCTATGGGCTGGCTACGTCCCTGATCGTGGCCGATCGGCCGAGCGAGGCTGTGCCGCTGCTCGACGAGGCTCGCGCGATCTACGCCGAGCTGGGTGACCTGGGCGGGGTTGCCGACATCGTGGCGGGTGATGCGTTCGCCGTGGTCAGGGAGAAGGGGTTCGCCGGATTGACGGCGGAGTTCGAACGGAGCGCCGACCTCTATGAGCAAGCCGGACGCCAGATCCAGGCCACGCAGTCGATATACGCCCAAGCGGGTGCCGCCTTGGAGGAAGACCGGCTCGAAGATGCCGGTCGTCTAGCACGCACCGGCCTGGAACGAGGAGTCAAGCTGAGTGACGTCTTCCTCCAGACATGGGGGCTCGAATACCTCGCAAGCATCGAACTGAAGTCCGGCAACATCGACCTGGCCGCGCTGCTGGTTGGCGCTGCCGAAGCTCAGCGAGAGAGAGCCGGCGCCGGTTGGGGTCCGGGGACAGCTGGGGCCTTCGACGCCAAGGGGAACCTGAAGGAGCGCTTCGGTGAGGGGCGGATGGGAGAAATGGTCGCCCCAGGTCGTGTCCTGGACCTGCCCGAGGCGATCGAGATCGCGTTGGCCGGGGCCGTCCCCGAGGACGTACAGGCTGCGCAGCCGGATCCAGATCTCTGATACTGGGGAGTCAGCCCCGGTTGCGAAGCAGTGCGGTTGCTCGAGGACCTCGGACCAAACGACCGACGTGTCGGTACTCAGTACTCGGTACTCACTACTCCTACGGCGCGCTGCAGGTGATGGTTGTCGAGCCGTCTGAGGTGAAGCCCTCCCATAGGGAGTACGAGGGAAGCCCGTATTCGATCTCCGGAAGGTCGGGTGTTGTCGGGAGCTGACTCGTCAGACCCTTGACGGTGCCGTCGCCCGACGTCCATTCGAGGCTCGCAAACAGCGTGCCTTCCAGATCCGAAGGAATCAGGGTGCGGTAGATCCACACGCCACCGCTGCACACCTGGACGGATGCGACGTCGGTCGGGAAACCTTCACAGGATCCGGCCTCGACCGGAGTGTTCGAGATGTTCTGGAAGCCCGGAGCGGCGATCGAGTTGCCCGGACACAAGCCCTGGCCCTCGGCGCCGGCGACACCAGGGCCGGCGTAGAGCACGACGTAGTTGCCGGCGGCGTTGTCGCGATACCAGTAGGCGTAGACATCGCCGGCAGTGATGTTCTCATCGGCGTACGGAACGAGGGTGGCGGCGGACGCCGGTGACGGGTCTGCGATTTCACCCGCCGCTCCCGCTTCCGTGGTTGTTGGTGCTGCCGTTGTGGTTGGGGCAGCGGTCGTGGGCGCAGCTGTGGTGGCCGGCGCTGAGGTTGTCGCTGGAGCCGCAGTGGTTGCGGGGGCGTCGCCACCACCGGCGGTGGTGGTCGGCTCGTCAGAGCTATCGCCGCCACCGCAGCTCGCAATGACGAGCAGCAACGGCAGGATCACATAGGCACGGCGTTTCACGACTGGGCTCCTCTCTCCCTCGGGTCAGAACCTATCAGCACGGACGCGCCAAAGGGGGGATACCACTGACCCAACCTGGTTTGGGACAGACCCCGGTGTGCGAGCTATCTTCCGCAGTGATGCCGAGTCAGCCACATGTCATTGCGTTGGTCCTGGCCGGGGGGGAGGGGAAGCGCCTGTACCCGCTCACCAGGGATCGGTCGAAACCCGCCGTTCCGTTCGGCGGTCAATATCGCCTGATCGATTTTGTGCTGTCGAACATCGTCAACGGCGGCGTGCGTCGCATCGCCGTTCTGACCCAGTACAAGAGCCACAGCCTCGACCGACACCTCGCACTCACGTGGCGGATGTCGACATTCCTCGGCAACTACGTCACCCCGGTGCCGGCGCAAATGCGACGCGGGCCCTATTGGTTCGCCGGCTCCGCTGATGCGATCTACCAGAACCTCAACATCCTGACCGACGAGAAGCCGGACCACGTCCTGGTATTCGGCGCCGACCACATCTACCGCATGGATCCGCAACAGATGCTCGCCCAGCATCTCGAGTCCGGTGCCGGAGTGACGGTCGCCGGGATCCGGGTGCCGATCGAGGAGGCCTCGGCCTTCGGGGTCATCAGTGCCGGCGAGAACGACAAGATCGTGTCGTTCGACGAGAAGCCTGCCCAACCGGAACACGTGCCGGGCGATCCCAGCAAGGCATACGCCTCGATGGGTAACTACATCTTCGACGCGCAGGTCCTGCGCGAGATCGTCACAGCCGACGCCGAGGAGGGCGAGGCCTCGAAACACGACGTCGGTGGTGACATCATCCCGGCGCTTGTGCGCGCCGGGGAGGCGTACGTCTACGACTTCTCCAACAACGAGATCCCGGGCCAGACCGAACGCGAGCGCGGCTACTGGCGCGACGTCGGGACGCTCGACGCCTACTACCAGGCGAACATGGACACGATCTCGGTCGACCCGATCTTCAGCTTCTACAACGACCGTTGGCCGATCTTCACGTATCGACCTCAGGATCCTCCCGCCAAGTTCGTGTTCGACTTCCAGGGCCGCCGTGGTTCTGCCGTTGAATCTCTCGTTGCCTCGGGTGTGCTCGTATCTGGAGGGACGGCACGACGCTCGATTCTGTCGAATCGTGTCTACCTGCACTCGTACTCACTCGTCGAGGACTCGGTACTGCTGCAGGGGGTCGACGTTGGACGCAACGCAATCGTGCGGCGGGCCATCATCGACAAGAACGTGACAATCCCGCCCGGCACCCAGATCGGGGTCGACCCGGTGGCCGACAAGGAGCGGTTCACCGTCACCGACACCGGCATCGTGGTCATCGGGAAGGGCGACACCGTCGAGCCCTGACGGTTCACCGGGTCCGCTCGGCTATCCCGGGAAACGCCTACGCTGCGCCGGTCATGCGCATCCGACTGCTCGTCCTCGCCGTCGCCATCGTCGTGGCGGCGTGTGATGCGGCACCGTCTCCCACCACAACCGAGGCGCCGGCGCCGACAACGACGAGCCTGACGATTCCAGACCGGGCCGAGACCACCACGACGATGGACCCAGGAGCAGCCGACGATGCGACGGCCGAGCGCGTCACGGAGGCCGTGCTTCAGGTTGCCGACGAAGTCGAGGTGTTGCGCGGTCTGATCTTCGTGATCGAACCGGACGTCCTGGTGCTCCAGCCGGAGGCCTACTCCGATCGCCTCGGCTCCTACTACGAGTCGCTGCTCGCAACGTCCGGTCCTGTGGGCAAGACCGATCTGTATCGCACGGCCGGCCTGCTGAGATTCGACACGGTCGAGAGCATCCTCGGTCGTCTCGAGCCGCCACCCACTCCGGCGTTCTATGATCTCGGCTCCGGCCGCCTGGTTGTGCGCGGCGACCTCGACGAAGTCGATCCGGTCCAGCGTGCCTCACTCGTGCACGAGCTCATTCTGACGCTCACCGATCAACACCACTCGACCGGAGAGACTCGGGCGGCCCTCGTCGCAGCCGGAGCGGACGATCGGCTCAGAGCGTTCGACGCCCTGCTGGAAGGCGATGCCACGTACTTCCAGCTGGTGTACGTCCAGAATCTCCCGAGCGAGGAGCAGGCCGCCGTCGCCGCCGCATTCGCAGCAACCGACTCCGCGGTGGTTGGGGGAATACCAGACTTCATCCGGTCGAGCCTTGCCTTCCCGTACGATGCCGGCACGACGTTCGTTGCAGAACTCGTATCGAGTGCCGGAATCGCGGCTGTGGACCAGGCGTACCGAAGTCCGCCCGAGTCTTCGGAGCACATCCTCCATCCAGAGCGTTATCGGCGTGGTGAGACGGTGGCCGCGGTGGCTCCCATCAGTGTTGCAGTCGACGGCGCAGAGACCACACCGTCGGCCACGTTCGGGGAACTGCAGCTCGAGCAGCTCCTTTCCCTGTCGCTCGATCCAGGTTTGGCGACGCAGACGGTCGACGGGTGGCGCGGCGACCAGTACCAACTCATCGAGACCACGAACGCCTTTGCGTTCGCCCTCACGCTTGCGATGCAGAGCGACGACGACGCGATCGAGGTGGTCGGTGGCTTCATCGCACACGCCAGAGAGGTTCTGGGAGCCGGCGACGGTGTCGAAGCTGCCGGAGGCCTGCTGTGGGACGACGGGTCGTACTACGTGTTCCTCGATCGCGTGGGCGACGGGCTCATGTACGTTCTGGCCACCGACCGCGAGTTGGGTCGGGCGGTGCGTTCACAGATTCAGGCCCCTTGAGTCACCTGGATTCGGGTGATAGAGCTGGGCCGACATGGGGAAACCGACCCGGCACGTTCCGGGCGCGCACGAGCAACCCGACGGACACGCAGAGCGAAAGATGCCGCAGGACGCGGCAGATCAGCCGCGACCGGCGTTGGGTCGGCGGCCGTGGTTGGCCTTGGAGCGGCGGGCGCGCAGCTTGCGGCGCTTCTTCTTTGCCATAGCGGGCGGCAGGGTACCACCGTCCGCCCCGCAACCGTCAAGTGTGCGTCTCGTCGACGAGGGCTCCGGCTGGGCGTCTCCACCAGTCGAGATCGCAGCCGGTGTTCGCCGCCGATACGTTGGATCAAGAGGACGACAGGGCGCCCGAGCGATCCTGATCGCCGGCTCCTCCGTCCACGGCGTCGGCAGCAAGACGCCCCTGCGGGTGGTCGGCATCGATCCGACCGGTCGGGTGCGCCGCCGAGGAGTACTGGAACCTCGAGCAATCGTTTGGTTTCCGGAATGCCGATGGATCCTGGAGCTACCCGCTGACCACTCAGCCCCTCCACGCAATGTCCGGCTTGCGTGGCGACGACGCATCGACGATCGATGAGGCCGTGAGTTCCTAAGCTGACCGCATGGCAGGGCGACTCGTGCTTTGTGGAACTCCGATCGGCAACCTCGGCGACGCCAGCCGACGTTTGGCGGAGGTACTGGGGGAGGCCGACGTGGTGTTTGCTGAGGACACTCGCCGCACCGGCACGTTGCTGCGCCACTTGGGTGTCGACCGGCCGATGCGGTCCTACTTCGCCGGCAACGAAGCGCAACGGTCGGCGGAACTTCGCGAGCGTCTCGACCAAGGGGAGACCGTTGCACTCCTGACCGATGCCGGCATGCCGTCTGTGTCCGACCCTGGGCTGTCCGCCGTCCGCATCGCCGTGGCTGCGAGCGCCGACGTCACCGTCGTGCCGGGTCCGAGCGCAGTGAGTGCCGCTCTGGCGGTCTCCGGTCTGCCGTCCGATCGGTTTGTGTTCGAGGGCTTCCTGCCGCGCAAGGGCGGCGACCGCAGAAAGCGGCTTCGTGCGCTGGCGACGGAACCGCGGACCGCGGTGGTTTTCTCCGCACCGAGCCGGGTCGGGCGAGATTTGCGCGACCTCGCCGAAGCGTTGGGCGCCGAGCGGCAAATCGCCGTGACCCGCGAACTCACCAAACTCCATGAGGAGATCTGGCGGGGAACGCTCGGCGATGCCTCACGGAACTGGACGCCGGAAGGAACGGCTCTTGGGGAGTTCACCCTTGTCGTCGCCGGAGCAGAAGCGGCGAGCGTCGATCCGGGGATGCTCCTCGACGAAGTCGACGCGGCACAGTCCGCCGGCGCCTCCCGGTCTGATGCCATTCGTGCCGTGGCAGAGCGTCACGACGTGTCACGCCGTGAGCTCTACGACGCCGTGATCAAAGGCCGAGGCGGCGCTTGATCTCGGCCTCGACGTGTTCGGGCTCTTTGCTTCCGATTTCCGCCGACAGACGATCTTCCCAGTCGGCCAATGCGAGCCGATCGAGTTCGAAGATGTGATCACCGACTGCAACGGTGACCTCGCGCTTGCGCAGGATGATGCGGTCGCCGTCCACCGCGATGGCGAGCTCGTCGCCTTCGTGGATGTTCAACAACCGGCGCGTTTCGGCTGGGATGACGATCCGCCCAAGATCGTCGATCTTGCGGACCATACCGCTGTGCACGTGTCCATACCCCCTCGGTCGGATGATGTCGTGCGCGGACCCTGTCCCCGAGAGGCCCCGTTCCAATAACAGTGCACCATCAGTGTACCCGTCTCGCCCATCGTTGGTCCGCAGCCAGATCCTGGTTGGCCATCTGGTGGCTTCGGATAGGTCAGGTCGATTCCGGGCCGTCACGACGTGCCACGCCCTCCTGAGGGCGTTCGGGCCTCTGGTACCATCGTCCGCCTTGTGACCACGGATTCCAAGACCGTTCTCATCGCCGTCGCCTGGCCGTATGCCAGCGGGTCGCGCCATATCGGCCACTTGGCCGGCGCCTACCTGCCGGCCGACATCTTCGCTCGCTACCAGCGAGCCATCGGCAATCGTGCGCTGATGGTGTCCGGATCCGACGTTCACGGGACGCCGATCACCGTTCGTGCCGAAGACGAGGGCGTCGATCCGCAGGTGATCGTCGATCGTTATCACGCCGAGTTCGTCCGGCAATGGGATGAGTTGGGGTTCGATTGGGACCTCTTCACGACCACGGGGACGGACAACCATCACGCAGTGACCCAGGACGTCTTTGCGACGCTCCACGAGCACGGCTACATCGATCGCCGTGAGTCCGAGCAGTTCTTCGATCCCGAGGCGGACCGATTCCTTCCCGATCGGTACGTCGAAGGCACGTGTCCGCACTGCGGCTACGACAACGCACGAGGCGATCAGTGCGACAACTGCGGGCGCACCCTGGATCCTGTCGACCTGATCGACCCGCGATCGCGCCTCACCGGGGCCACTCCGGTACAACGGACGACCGAGCATTTCTACCTTCGCCTCTCGGACTTCTCAGATCGGCTCAAGGCGTGGCTCGAGAGTCGTGAAGGCTGGCGCAAGCACGTCCTCAACTTCTCGCTGGGATGGATCGAGGAGGGCTTGCACGATCGTGCCATCACGCGAGACATCGAGTGGGGGGTCGAGATCCCAGTGGAGGGGCTCGGAGACGGCAAGCGGATCTACGTGTGGTTCGACGCAGTGATCGGCTATCTGAGCGCCTCGAAGGAGTGGGCGCAGATCCACGGCACGCCGGACGCTTGGCAGGACTGGTGGCAGAACGACGAGGCCGAGCACTACTACTTCATTGGAAAGGACAACGTCCCGTTCCACACGATCATCTGGCCTGCGATGCTGCTCGGCTACGGCGGACTGAACCTGCCAACCGATGTCCCCGCCAACCAGTTCGTCACGTTCAAGGGCGGTAAGGCATCGGCGAGTCGCGGGATCGGTTTGACGATCGGTGAGGCCCTCGAGCGTTACCAGCCGGATGCTTTGCGGTACGCCCTCGCGGCCAACTTCCCGGAGACGTCTGACGTCGACCTGACCGAGGCCGAGCTGGTTCGTCGGATCAACGAGGAGCTCGTCGCCACCTGGGGCAACCTCGTGAATCGGGTCGTCTCGATGACTCACCGGTACTTCGACGGCGTCGTTCCGGAACCCGGAGATTTGCTCGACGCCGACCGGGCGGTGGTCGACAGCGTCGATCAGGTGCTCGTCGACGCCGGCGAGCACCTGGATGCCGTTCGGTTGCGTGGCGCCCTCGCCACGCTGCTCACCGGAGCGCAGGCCACCAATCAATACCTCTCGGATCAGGAGCCGTGGAAGACGGCCAAGACCGACCTGGTTCGTACCGCCACGACCTTGTACTCGGCGCTGCAAGCCATTGCCGGGCTCGCCGCCGGGTTTGCGCCGTACCTGCCTGCCACTTCGACCAAGGTGCTGGCGACTCTTGGACTCGATGGCTCGGCGCGCCAGCCGGCATGGAAGCGCGCCGAGGTTCGTCCAGGGTCGGTGCTCGGGCCGGCCGAGCCGCTGTACGCCAAGGTGGAGCTCCCGGAAGACACCGACTGACATGGGTGACGGCACTCCGATCCAATGGGTCGACAGCCACTGCCACCTCTTCATGCACGATGACGACGAAGGGGCTCTCCTCGACCGTGCGCTTGCCGCCGGCGTCGACTGGATCGTGGCGCCCGGTATCGACCTCGAGAGCTCATTGGCTGCGCGCGCCGTCGCGATGCGATTTCCCGATCGGGTGCGCTGGACCGCTGGGATCCATCCGCACGATGCCGTTCGGTGGAGGGAGGAGAGAGCACGGATCGAAGCCCTCGCCGTTGATGCTGCGGCCATCGGGGAGTGTGGGCTCGACTACTACCGCAACCTCTCGCCGCGCGAGGACCAGCAGCAGGCGCTGACCGACCAGTTCGCGCTTGCCGAACGCCTTGACAAGCCGATCGTGCTGCATTGCCGTGACGCGTTCGCCGATCTGTTCGCAATGGTCGCTGCGGCCGACCTCGGAGAACGGGCCGTGCTGCATTGCTGGACCGGCGGACCCAAGTGGACGCGCCGTTTCGCTGAGTTGGGGGCTACGTTCAGCTTCGCCGGGCCGGTCACGTACCCGACGGGAGACACCGTACGTCGTGGTGCTGCGGAAGCGCCCCCCGAGCGAACGATGGTCGAGACCGACACGCCGTATCTGACCCCGCCACCCGACCGACACCTGCCGAATGAGCCGGCCAACGTTCCTCGGGTGGGAGCGGCGCTCGCCGAGGTCTGGGGGATCGACATCGCCGACGTTGCCCAACGGTCCGCCGCAACTGCGGCTCGGATATTCGGCTCTCCGCGTCCATGACCGATCGCGCTCGCCCTCAGGGGCGCCGCGAGATCATCGATCTCCTGGCTCGTCACGACCGGAGACCGCGCAAAGCACTCGGACAACACTTCCTGGCCGACCCGAACATCGTCGACCGAATCGTGCGACTCGCCGACTGCGGTCCGTCGAGCCGGGTGGTCGAGATCGGTGCCGGAACCGGAACCCTCACCCGAGCGCTCGGATCGGTGAGCGGCCGGGTGGTCGCCTACGAAGTCGACCAGTCGCTCCAGCCGCTGCTCGACGAAACGCTGGCTGGGCTCGACACGGTCGAGGTGCGGTTCGCCGATGCGATGGCCGTCGACTTTGCCGCCGAGCTGCCGGGTGAGCCTTGGGTTCTCGTGGCGAACCTGCCCTACAACGTGGGCACGCCGCTCATCCTCGACCTGCTCCGGTCGGTTCCGACGATCGAGCGTTTCGTGGTGATGGTGCAGCGAGAGGTTGCCGAGCGCCTCGCCGCCGATCCGGGGTCGCGGCGCTATGGGCTCCCCAGCGTGACGGCCCGTCTCTACGCAACCGTCCAGTTCGGCTTCAGCGTGCCTCCACAGGTCTTCGTCCCACCCCCCGATGTCGAGTCCGCAGTGGTTGTGCTCGAACGGCGGGCCGCTCCCGCTGCGGCGTCGCAGGCGGAAGCGCTTGCGCGGGCGGCGTTCGGCCAGCGGCGCAAGATGCTGCGTCGCTCACTCACCACGGTGCTCACTGACCCTGAACCGATTCTGCTCGAGGCCGGAATCGAATCAACTGCCCGGGCCGAAGAGCTCACGGTGGAGGACTTCGTCCGGCTCGCCGAGACTGCGATCCAAGGCGGGCCTCATGATTGAGGCACGTGCGTACGCAAAGCTCACGCTCTCGTTGCGGGTCCTGCCACCACTTGACTCCGGCCTGCACCCGATCGCAGGACGGTTCCAGTCGATTGCATGGTCCGATCACCTGGAGCTCGGCCTTGCGGAAACCGACAGCGCATCGACATCGAACGGCGGTCCGGTCATCGACGGGATGCACAACCTGGCTTGGAAAGCGGTTGCGGCCGTCAGGGAGACCGCGGTCACCCGGCCGCCGCTCGCGCTCAAGCTCGACAAGTCCCTTCCAGTCGCCGCCGGGCTCGGCGGCGGCAGTGCAGACGCGGCGGCTGCGCTCGCAATGGCGGGGACGTTGCTTGGAGCTGATCCGGCGGTGCTAGCCGACCTCGCTCCGACGCTCGGTTCCGACGTTCCTTTCTGCCTCCTCGGGGGCTCGGCACTGGTGAGCGGCGCCGGCGAACGGCTTGAACCCGCCCCGGCGCTCGCCGGTTTCGCCCTCGGGATCGTCGTCCCACCGATCGAGGTTGCGACGCCTGCGGTGTATCGGCGCTGGGACGAGTTGGAAGGACCCCAAGGCCGGGCGCTCCCTGCGGCTGCGCTACCGCCTGCCCTGCGCGGCGAGCCGGCCGTCAACGATCTTGCTCCTGCAGCGATCGACGTGGCGCCGGAGATTGCCGAGTGGCGCAGTGAGTTGGAGCACCGATGGAGTCGGCCGATCGCACTCGCCGGATCCGGACCGACACTGTTCGCCTTCTTCCTCGACATCGACGAAGCCGAGGCGGCCATCGAGGCGACTCCGACCGGTTCCCGAGCGGCCCGCGCTGCGAAGCCGGTTGACTTCGGATGGACCCTGCAGTCCGAGGAGGGAGGCCGAGTCGTCGACTCGCGGGGACGGGCGGTCGAGACGCTCGACGGGTGAGCCTCCAATCGGTTCCGCCGGACGGTCGGCCCTCGACCGGCCGCTCCGAGAGCGTTGCCCACCGGCTACCCTGCGGCGTCGATTCCCCGCAGTGGGGGGTGGTGTAAGCGGCAGCACAGATGGTTTTGGTCCATCTAGTCCGGGTTCGAGTCCTGGCCCCCCAGCCACAGTGATCGCGAGCGCACGGGCCGGCGCTCGCCCAGCATGGAGGCAGCCCCGTGACGACACATGCCGTTGTTCTCGCCGCAGGCAAAGGCACCCGGATGAAGTCGGACCTCGCCAAGGTGCTCCATCTCGCCGCCGGCCGGCCGCTTGTTTCATGGATGCTCGATGTTCTCGCCCCGCTTCCGATCGACCACACGGTCGTCGTCGTGGGTCACCAAGCCGACCGGGTTCGTGCGGTGTTGCCGGAGTCGGTAGACACGGCACTCCAGGAGGAGCAGAACGGAACCGGGCACGCTGTCATGGTGGCTCTCGAGAGCTTCGAGCCGGCGGCGGACGATACGGTCCTCGTGATTCCCGGCGACATGCCGCTGATCGAATCTGCCTCACTCCAGCGATTGTTCGATGTCCATCGCGCCGAAGCTGCGGCCGCGTCGATCCTCACGGTGGTCATCGACGACCCGCCTCCCTACGGCCGGGTGCTCCGCAATGAGGCAGGACATGTCGTCGAAGTCGTCGAGGCGCGCGATGCGACTCCGGAGCAACTGGCAGTCACGGAGCTCAACACCTCGGTATACCTGTTCGATGCCGGCCGCCTTCGCGCAGCGCTCACCGAACTGACCCCGGACAACGATCAGGGGGAGCTCTACCTGACCGACGTCGTGGGCATCCTGACGGCCCGTGGCGAGACGGTCGCAGCCGTAGCCGCGGCCGCCGCCGACGAAGGGCAGGGAGTCAACACCGTCGCCGAGCTCGACTCCGTCGGCGCCCGTCTGGCGACGCGCAACCGTCCAATCTGATCGTTTGCCGCCGGGGTTGCGCGATCCCGGAGCGGGAGTTCGGGCGGATTCCAGCGTCCAACGTGTCAGCATCTGCCCGAGTTTGCGCAGAGCGATACCGAGTTGTGCGGTGTGGCGCGATCCGGGAGCCGGAGTTTGGGCGAAGCCCAAACTCCAACGTGTCGGCGAAGCCGACACGCGCTACGCTGCCGCGCAGCAGCGCCGGCGGATCAGGAGCGAGAGACATGGAGATCTCGAGCCGGAAGAAGCTCATGGTCTTCTCCGGGTCGGCCAACGAGGCCCTGGCCCGCGAGGTCGCGAACATCCTCGGGACCAACCTGGGCGGTGTTGAGCGGTCGGTCTTTGCCAGTGGTGAGATCTACATCCACTACACCGAGAGCGTCCGCGGCGCCGATTGCTTCGTGATCCAGAGCCACACCAATCCGGTGAACTTCCACATCATGGAGCAGCTCATCATGATCGACGCGTTGCACCGGGCGTCGGCGAAGCGGATCACCGCCGTAGTGCCGTTCTACGGCTACGCCCGGCAGGACAAAAAGGGTCGGCCGCGCGAGCCGATCACCGCCCGTCTCATGGGGGACTTGTTCCTCGCAGCCGGCGCCGATCGTATCGTGTCCGTTGATCTGCACACAGGGCAGATCCAGGGCTTCGTCAACACACCGTTCGATTCGCTCACCGCCGTCCCGGTGTTCGTCGAGTACCTCAAGCAGAACCTCGATGGTCCGACCACGATCGTTTCGCCGGACACCGGCGGAGTGAAGCGGGCATCCAAGTACGCCCGCCACCTCGGCGCTGCCGTCGCCTTCGTCCACAAACGCCGCCGCGTCGACGTGCGCAACGAAGTGACGGCACTCGAAGTCGTCGGAGAGATCAAGGGTCGTCACTGCATCATCGTGGACGACATCATCGACACCGCCGGGACGGCGAGCGCTGCGGCCGACCTCCTCATGGAGCGCGGCGCATTGAGCACTCGACTGGTTGCAACCCACGGCGTGATGTCACCACCGGCCGTCGACCGGTTGAAGAACGCACCGATCACGGAAGTGGTGATCTCGAACGCAATCCCCGTGCCGGACGATGCCACCAACCTCGACAAGTTGACGGTGCTGTCGATCGGCTCCTTGCTCGCCGGGACGATCAACGCCATTTTCACCGACGCCTCAGTCAGCGAAATCTTCGCCGGAGAGAATGTGTAGCGGCGGCTACGCCGCCGAGTCCACAACAGCTCCGGTTCGGCATGAGGAACGCGGCACACGAGTTCTCGCCTGCCCAAAGGTCAAGTCGCAAGCCCACGCTGGCGTCCCCGCTCGTCGGGACGCGGCAGACCGCAACCCGGCAACGGCCCGGTCGAGTCGCAAGTCAGTACTTGGGACTTGGGACTTGAGACTTGAGACTTGGTACCGGTTCGGCGCGAGGACTGAGGCTCTCCGGTCCAACTACCGTGACACGATGCACGAGACGGGCGCACGCGCTGCGGATGTGATCCTTTCCGGGTTCGACGAATACCGGGCTCGGTTTGATGCGTTGACGGCGGAGGCGGCTGGTGGGTTTGTTGCTCGGGCTTGGCCGCGGATGTTGGAGCTCGGGAAGGAGCGGCTCGACGTCTACAACGAGTGTGTCGATGCGGTCGTGAACGAACTGAAGGCGACCGTTGGCGAGGCGATCAGCAATCACGACATGTGGTCGTCGGCCAAGCAGCGCTACGGCGCGGAGTTGGGTGACGAACGTGATCGCGAGTTGGGTGAGACGTTCTTCAACTCCGCGACGCGGCGGATCTTCCACACCGAGGGTATCAACGCTGCAATCGAGTTCGTGACGCCGGTTCCGACGAACGGTGCATCGCCGGCCGTCCGCCATGCAGTGATCGACGGCGACTGCGAGGGCGCGCTCGATGAGTTGCTCCGCGACGCATGGCCCATGCTGAGATGGGTGAATCTGCGTCGTGACGTCACGCTGGCGGCTGACGAGTTGCGACGCCGGCTCGCGCTCCACGCTCTGGATCCGGAGATGGACGAGATCGAACTCCTCGCCGAGCCCTTCTATCGGGGTCAGAGCGCGTTTCTCGTTGGTCGGGTCATCGTCGGCGACGCTGAGCTGCCCCTCGGGATCGTTGTGCACCACACGGCACGAGGTCTCGTCGTCGGGGCCGTGCTCGCCGAGGTCGAGGACCTCAGTGTGGTCTTCAGCTACACCCGATCGTCGTTCCTCGTGGCCACCCGGCGGCCGGCAGGTCTCGTCGGTTACCTACGCCGACTGATGCCGCACAAGCGCCCGGCCGAGCTCTACACCACGATCGGCTTTCACAAACACGGCAAGACGGAGCTCTATCGCGACTTCATGCAGCACGTCGCCGACTCCGACGATCAGTTCGTGTATGCCCGGGGCATCAAGGGCATGGTGATGATCGTGTTCACGATGCCGGGGTACGACGTCGTGTTCAAGGTCATCCGGGATCGCTTCCCGTTTCCGAAGCAGACCACGCGCCGCCAGATCATGTCGAAGTACCGGCTCGTGTTTCGCCACGACCGTGCGGGCCGCATGATCGAGGCGTACGAGTTCGAACACCTGCAGTTCGACCGTGATCGGTTCTCGAGCCAGTTGCTCGAAGAGTTGGCGGCCGACGCAACGCGGTCGGTCACCGTCGACGGCGACCAGGTCACACTCCATCACGTGTACGTCGAACGTAGGGTCATTCCACTCGATGTGTACGTGCGGGAGGCGAATCCGATCAAGGCACAGGCCGCGATCGTCGACTACGGCCGGGCGATCAAGAACCTGGCTGCGACCAACATCTTCCCGGGCGACATGCTGCTGAAGAACTTCGGGGTCACTCGCAGCGGGCGGGTCGTGTTCTACGACTACGACGAGATCACGACGGTCACGTCATGCAAGTTCCGCGACATCCCGGAATCGGATCGGCCCGATCAGGAGATGTCGGCAGACCCATGGTTCGGCGTCGGCGAGAACGATGTCTTCCCCGAGGAGTTCACCCGATTCCTCGGAATCCGCGACGAGCTTCGAAATACCTTCGACTACCACCACTCGGATCTGTTCACCGTGCGTTTCTGGCGTCGCGCCCAGGACCGGGTGCGAACCGGGGAAGTGATCGAGGTCTTTCCCTACCGACGCAGCCGGCGGTTGCGAGCGGTCGCACGTTCCCGGCTCGGGGCGGTCGAGTGACCCTCCCACAGCCTCGGTGCTGCAGCCCACGACTTCGCAAGTGACGCAACACCCAGACGGCGTCGGCGCCCCGAATCGAGGAGCACGAAACCGGCGAGCAAGACCAGCGCACCCAGGAAGGCGATCATGTCGGTGTCGACGCCCGTGCTCGGCAACTCCTGACCGAGGACCTCTTCCTCACCCACGCTGGCGTCATCCGAGTCGGTCGGCGGCTCGGCAGGGATTTCCGTTCCGTCGGGCTCGGACGGGGTGCCGGTCGTTGACGCGATATTCGTGATGTTGTCGACGATCTCGGTCTCGTAATACCAAACGATGGTCGCCTCCGGCGCCAGCATCGCCGGGTTGCCGGACAGCAGAGTCATCTCTGCCTGGGTGATTCCGAGCGTCGGGTCATCGATGACGACGTTCGCGAGATGCACGTTGCCGGTGTTCGTCACGATGAAGCAGTAGGTGATCGGGGTGCCGATCTCCGCGTAGACCTCTTCGCCTGCGGTGGCGCAGCCCGAACCAGAGGTGTGGCCTTCGTAGACCACCTTCTCGATGTTGATGTCGACCACGAGATCGTCGTCGAGGACCTCGGTGTCGTCGTCATCATCGCCATCGTCGTCATCATCTCCGCCGCCATCGCCCTCGACGTCGACCGTTGCGTCGTCGTCGTCGGTCGGCGGCTCGAGATCGGGGATCTCGTCGCCTTGGCTGTCGGATGGGGTGCCGGTCGTCGTTGCGGTGTTGATGAGACCGTCGTCGAGCGTCACTTCGTAGTACCACGACACGCTCTCGCCGGGGGCGAGCAGATCAGGGTTCCCGGAGATGAGGAACAGCTCGGAGAGCCCGATGTCCAGGTCGGCGTCATTGACCTCGACATCCGCGAGATAGGTGTTGCCGGTGTTGGTCACGGTGAAGCAATACGTGACGTCGGTGCCCGGATCAACGGTGATCTCTTCGAGTCCGGGGCAACTCCTGCCGGAGTCCGTACCTTCGTAGACGGTCTTGTCGATCTCGATGTCGGGGGTT
>JASJAX010000069.1 GCA_030066755.1 Acidimicrobiia bacterium | reverse complement strand
GGGCGACACCCTCCCCGACCTCCACTTCGTGGAGGCCACCCCTCCCTGAAAGAGAGGGGGAACCGGCCTGCCCGGGTCGAAACCCTTCAGTCGCCGTTGGTGACGAGGGCGACTGCGGAGAGTTCGGCGTCGGCGGCGAGGTTCATCACTCGGACTCCGGTGGAATCGCGCTTCTGGCGGCTCACCGTTGCGACTTCGGTACGGATCACGATGCCGTCGGTCGACGTGATGAGGATCTCGTCGCCGGGAGTGACCGCCCGAGCGGCGGCAATCAGACCGCGGACCCTCGTCAGCTTCATCGCCTTGACGCCGATCCCGCCCCGCTTCTGCAGGGGGAACTCGCTGAGCTTGGTGCGCTTGCCGTAGCCGCCGGTCGACAGGAGGAGGACGTCCTCGCCTTCCTCACCGCTGGCGGCAGCAACCACCTCGTCGCCTTCGCGCAGCCGGATGCCGCGAACACCTTGCGTGTCACGACCCATGGGCCGGACATCGTCCTCACCGAACCGGATTCCCTGGCCGTTCTGCGTGAACATGAGCAGCTCGCCATCGCCGCTCGTGGCGCGTACCGCGACCACTTCGTCTCCGTCCTGGAGCTTGATCGCCACCAGGACCTGGTTCCGGGAGTCGTAGTCCGTGAACTTCGTCTTCTTGACCTGGCCGAGCTTGGTGAAGGCAACGAGGAACTGGTGCGTCTCGTAGTCACGGGTGTCGATGATCGCCTCGACACGCTCGTCCGGATCCATCGGCAGCACGGACTGGATGAGCACGCCCTTGGCGGTGCGTTCCTTGCGGGGCAACTCGTGGGCCCGGACTCGATACACCTTGCCCTTGTTGGAGAAGAACAGCAGATACGCGTGGGCCGTCGTGTGGAGGACATGCGAGATGATGTCGTCGGCCCGCAATTGTTGCCCACGGACGCCCCGGCCGCCACGTCCCTGCGTGCGATAGGTGCGTGCCAGCACCGCCTTGACGTACCCGGCCGCCGTGATCGTGACAATCAGCTCCTCGTCGGCGATGAGATCCTCGAGCGACATCTCTCCCTCGTCCGGGATGATGCGGCTGCGGCGGTCGTCGCCGAACTTGTCACGGATCGCCTCGAGCTCCTCGGCGATGACCTCTCGTTGGAGGGCTTCGCTGGCGAGGATCGCTTCGAGGCCGGCGATGGTCTCCTGCAACTCGGCGTACTCCTCACGCAGCTTCTCGGTCTCGAGAGCCGTCAGGCGGCGCAGTGGCATGTCGAGGATGTGTCGGGCCTGCTCCTCGCTCAGCTCGAACCGTTCCATCAACGTCGCCTGTGCGGTCGCAACGTCCGCCGAGCCTCGAATGATCTGGACGACCTCGTCGATGTTGTCGAGGGCAATCAACAAGCCCTCGACGATGTGCGCTCTCGCCTTGGCGACTTCGAGGCGGTGCTGGGTCCTCCGAACGATGACCTCGATCTGGTGGGCGAGGTAGTGATGCACCATCTCGGCGACGTTCAGCGTCTTCGGGACGCCGTCGACGAGGGCCACCGTATTGACCGAGAAGTTCTCTTCGAGCTGGGTGCCCTTGTAGAGCTGGTTGAGGACCACCTGCGGATTGGCGTCGCGCTTCAACTCGATGACGATCCGGATCCCATTGCGGTTGGACTCGTCGCGCAGTCCGGAGATCCCGGTGATCGTCTTGCTGTTCACCAGGTCGGCGATCTTCTCCATGATCCGCTGGATCGAGACCTGGTACGGAATCTCGCTGACGATGATCGCGAAGCGGTTCTTCTTCATCTCGACGACGTCGGTGACGGCGCGCATCTTGACCGAACCGCGCCCGGTGAGGAGGGCGTCCTTGATGCCTTTGTTGCCGATGATGTAGCCACCGGTCGGGAAATCGGGACCCTGGATGAAATCCGAGAGGTCGGCCGCCGTGGCGTCCGGGTTGTCGAGGGCGTAGAGGCAGGCGTCGACGACCTCGTTGAGGTTGTGCGGCGGGATGTTCGTCGCCATTCCGACGGCGATGCCGGTAGAGCCGTTGACCAGGAGGTTCGGGAACCGGGATGGCAGGACGGTCGGCTCTTCCCGTTCCCCGGAGTAGTTGTCCTGGAAGTCGACGGTCGATTCGTTGATCCCGTCGAGGAGGTGGATCGCCAGCGGAGCCATCCGCGCCTCGGTGTTGTGGTTCACGAACCCGTTTGCGAGGAACGAATGGTCCTCCGATTCGACGCGAATCGAGTACACCGGTTGGATACCGGCGTCTTCCATCCGATCGACCGTTGCGTAGTAGTACCCGTGCGACACGAGGTCCCCAGCTACGGCTGCAGCGTCGGCATCGAGACGAGCGAGGATCTCCTCGCCATCACGTTCCCACCGCTCGACGCGGTCGACGTTGTGCTTGCGCAGCCACTTCACCGACCCGCTCTTGCCTCTCGCTCGCAAGAACGGAGCGAGGAACGGAATGTGGTCATGCGACAGGGCACGACTCGTCGTCGGCACCTCGGCCACCTCTCGGCGCGCCTTGGCCTGCTTCGCACCGAAGAACCCGACCCGCTCCAGGAATCGCCGCACCTCACGCCGATTCGAGAGGTAGACCTTCCATTCACCCGATTCGTATCGCGCAAGCTTCCCGACAATCCCGAACTCGAGCAGCAGAAGCTGCACGTCCCGCGCCAGCTGCTCGCTGCGAGTGGAGTAGGTGACTTGGACGGTGTTTCGACCGAGGTTGGATGAGGATCCGTCTCCCTCGAACAACGCACCGAGGAACGTCCGTTTCGCGACGGCGTCGGAACGCCACACCGCCGCAGGAATCCGCTTGTCGGCACTGCGAACGCCAGCGAGTTCAGCGAGTGGCGACTCCACGAACGAATCCATGTTGTGGACGTCCAGCTCCCACAAGGTCTTTCCACTCGGCAAACGGCGTTCTCCGATGTAGCGCTGGCCACCGACGATGCGGTCGTACGCATCGACCACCGCCGAGAAGAACTCGGCATCCGTGTTGTTGAAGCCGGCCCGGTCTTCCGATGCCCAACCTTCTGCGATCCAGGCCCCGAGGAGCCCGGCAATCGCCGGATCGAGGGCATGGCCCTCGCTAGACGTTTCGGACCGGGCGATGGCAACGACGTCCCCTTCGGTGAGTTCGTCGATCAGCTTCCATGCCAGAAGCGGCATGTCACCGAGGGTCGTGAGGGTGAGGATCGGGTGGTTCCCTGTGCCGACAAGCGAGTAGCCCTCACGCGTGACAACCCGCTTTGTGAGGTGATGGCCGCTGTGGAAGAAGGTCGTGGCGCGCTGCGGATTCCCTCGCCGATCCAGCACCTTGGTATCGATGGGCGTGTCGGAGTGCGGTTCGGCCCCCTCAACAAGGTCGGCAATCCGCCGGGTCCCCGAGGTCGTCCTGATCAGCGTGTCACCCGTGACGCAGTAGCGCATCGCCGCCGGACCGTCGTCGACGGAGCCGAAGTTGCCCTGCGGCTGCACGAGTGGATACCGGGTCGAGAAGTCCTGACCAAGCCGGACCAGGGCGTCATAGATGGCGTCGTTGCTGTGCGGGTGGAACCAACCCATGACGTCGCCGACGACCCGTGCACACTTGCGGAACGGGGTTCCCGGGCGGATTCCGGAAT
Organism: Acidimicrobiia bacterium; assembly: GCA_030066755.1. Classification (GTDB taxonomy): domain Bacteria; phylum Actinomycetota; class Acidimicrobiia; order Spongiisociales; family UBA5794; genus JASJAX01. The sequence goes on along the minus strand of JASJAX010000069.1, from coordinate 12,430 downwards.
CGAACATCGAGTACAGGATGCGACGATGCACCGGCTTCAGCCCGTCGCGGACATCGGGGAGAGCGCGCGAGACGATGACCGACATGGCGTACTCGAGGAACGAGTCCTCCATCTCGCGTTCGATCTCGATCGGCTTGATACGCCCGGTGGCTTCGTCTGGCATGGTCTCCCCTACTGGTGGCGTTCGGTCCTGCTCGACTGATCAGAAGTCGAGGAACCGGACGTCGTTCGCGTTGTGCTGAATGAAGTGGCGCCTGGCCTCGACGTCGTTGCCCATGAGGGTCGCAAAGACCTCCTCGGCTTCGAACTGGTCCTCGAGCTGCACCTGGAGCAGCTGGCGCACCTCGGGATCCATGGTGGTGTCCCAGAGCTGCTCGGCGTTCATCTCGCCGAGGCCCTTGAAACGCTGGATCTTGATCTTCTTGCCCTCGTTCTCTGCGCGGAACTCCTCGAGGGCGGCGTCGTTGAAGACCCAGGTGGTCTTGGCGCCGATCTTGGCCGAGTAGAGCGGTGGCTGGGCGATGTAGATGAACCCGGCTTCGATGAGCTCCGGCATCTGCCGGAAGAAGAACGTCAACAGCAGGGTCCGGATGTGCGCACCGTCCACGTCCGCATCCGTGAGGATCACGATCTTGTGATACCGGGTCTTGGCCAGATCGAGCTCGTCGCCGATGCCCGTACCGATCGCAGTGATCAACGACTGGATCTCGTTGTTCTTGAGGACCCGATCGATGCGGTTCTTCTCGACGTTGATGATCTTGCCGCGAATGGGGAGGATCGCCTGGAACTCGCTGTTGCGGGCCTGTTTCGCCGAGCCGCCGGCAGAGTCGCCCTCGACGATGAAGAGCTCGCTGAGCACCGGATCCTTCGACGAGCAATCCGAGAGCTTGCCGGGAAGACCCCCGCTGTCCAGGAGGCTCTTGCGTCGTGTCAGATCCCGGGCCTGGCGTGCGGCCACGCGGGCTTTGGCGGAGTTGATGGCCTTGTCGACGATTCGGCGGCCATCGCCGGGGTTGCGCTCCAGCCACTCCGGGAAGGCTTGGTTGAGCGCCTTCTCGACGAACGACCGGATCTCGGTGTTACCCAGCTTGGTCTTCGTCTGGCCTTCGAACTGGGGCTGGCGCACCTTGGCCGACACGATGGCCGTGATTCCCTCACGAACATCCTCACCCTGGAGGTTGCCGTCCTTCTCCTTGAGCAGATTCCGGCCGCGGGCGAACTCGTTGATAGCCCGGGTGACCGCCTTGCGGAACCCCTCTTCGTGAGTCCCACCCTCGTGGGTGTTGATATTGTTGGCGAAGCTCAGGACCGTCTCGTTGTAACCACCGGTGTACTGCAGGGCGACTTCGATCTCGGCGTCGTCGCTCGTGTCGGAGAAGTAGGCGACGTTCTTGTGGATCGGTTCTCTCGTTGCGTTGAGGTACTTCACGAAGTCGACGATGCCGCCCTTGTACTGGAATCGGACCTCTTCGAACTCCGGGTCGCGGTCGTCGTTGAACCGGATCTCCATGCCCTGATTCAGGAACGCCATCTCGCGCAGGCGACTCAGGACGATCTTGCGCTCGTACGTCTGGGTCTCTTCGAAGATGTCCGAGTCCGCCCAGAAGGTGATCGTCGTCCCGGTGCGCTTGGCGGCCTTGCCCTTCTTCAGGGTCGCTTTCGCCTTGCCGTACGTGAAGGATTGAGTCCACGTGAAGCCGTCACGCACGACCTCGACATCCAGGCGGTTCGACAGCGCGTTGACCACGGAGACCCCAACGCCGTGCAGACCACCCGACACGGTGTAGGCGCCGGATTCGAACTTCCCGCCTGCGCCCAGTGTCGTCAGCACGGTCGTGACCGCCGGCAGCTTGGTCTTCGGATGTTTGGCGACCGGGATTCCGCGACCGTTGTCCTTCACCCGCACTCCGCCGTCGCTGAGCAACGTCACCTCGATGCGGGTCGCAAAGCCCGCCATGGCTTCGTCAACCGAGTTGTCCACGACCTCCCAGATGAGGTGATGGAGGCCCCGCGGGCCGGTCGAGCCGATGTACATCGCCGGCCGCTTCCGGACGTGTTCGATGCCCTCGAGGACCTCGATGTCCTTGGCTTCGTAGGACGCGTTCGACGCGCGCTTGGCGTTGGTCACGGGGCTCCTCAATCGGTGGACGGCGGGGGGAAACTCGAGCGGTTCCTGGTCGAAGTAACAGAGGTGTCATTATAGCCGAAATCCCTGGAACGACGGCATTCTGCGGGTACTGACGGCGCGTCGATCCTCACGTCCGCTTCACCCGAAATCGGATGGTCCGGACCGCCTGCGCCGGCCCTTTTCGCAGGCCGGCGAGGACCCGGGTCGTGTCGAACTGGAGCCGTGACGCAAGGAGCCCATTCGGCACTTCGACGGTGAGCGTGTCATCGTCGTACCGGACCGGTTTCGCCTCCGACCACGCCGGCCCGCAGACCGACTCCCAGCTGGCGATGATGCCCTGCAAGGTGGACCGTTCCGGTGCGACGAACTTGCCCAGAACCGTGTCGAGCACGTCCTCGACCGCCTCGAGATCGTGCCGCGGTTCGTCACCCCACACCTGCGCGTCGGCCGCAACACCCGGCCGCGCATCCTCGAAGTCGCCCGGCGGCGGATCGGCGCGACGCACCGGTGCTCCGTCATCGTCGAACTCGAGGTGATACGTCACGCGGCACCCATCCTGGTCATGTCACAACACCGCCACGAACCGCCCAGCGGCGCCCCGCAACCGGGACCTCATCATCTCTCGCGGTAGTGACAAATACCTGACCCTTGGGTAGCAGCTCGAGCACACCTCCGGCGCGCAGCGGGTCGAGCTCGCTGAACACATCATCGAGCAACAGCATCGGCGGCCGGTCATGCCGGTTCTCCAGTGCCCGATAGGCCGCGATGCGCAGTCCCAAGGCCGCCGAGCGCTGCTCCCCCTGGCTGGCCTGTGTCCTTGCGTCACGGTCGTCGATCCGGATACCCGGATCGTCACGATGTGGGCCCAGCGTCGTGGTCTTCTGGTCGAGGTCCCGCATCCGCCGAGCCGACAGTGCGTCCCGAATGGCGTCGATGTGGTCGCCCGGGTCCCGACTCGTCCCCTTCCCCGCCGCACCCATCCACTGCGTCGTGTACGTGAACGTGAGTTCCTCGGACCCACCGACGGTTCGATAGGACGCTGCCAGGACGGGCGCAATCCGGTCGAGCAGCCGGAGCCGGTGCGTGAACACGCGGCTGCCCAGATCAGCGAGCCGATCGTCCCAGACATCGATCGTGAGGGCGTCGGCTGCAGGACCCTCGTTGCGCAACAGCGAGTTTCGCTGCCGCAGCGCCTTGTCGTACTCGGCGAGATCGGCTCCCGCAGCCGGGTGTAAGCGTGCGATCAGATCATCGATGTACTGGCGCCGCCCGCCCGGTCCCCCTTTGAGCAGATCGAGGTCATCGGGAAGGAACGCCACGAGGGGGAGCTCTCGTGCCACGTCGCTGAACCGCTGGGGGCGCTTCCCATTGAACAGGACCCGGCGCCGCCCACCCTCCGGAATCTCTACCTCGACGCGGACTTCGCCGGATTCACGCTCGAACCCACCCCTGACGATCCCCGCAGGGGTTCCCGACCGGATCAGCGCCGCATCGGGCGAACCCCGGAAGCTCCTGAGGGCCGACAGATAGCCGATCGCCTCGAGCACGTTGGTCTTGCCGGCCCCGTTGTGACCAACGAGCACATTGACCCCGGGGTCAGGCCGGAAGTCGAGACTCTCGTACGATCGGAAATCGCGTAGCTCGAGCCATGCGAGATGCACGCCGGCAACCGCGTCAGAGACGCACCGGCATGAGGAGGTAGCGGAACGCCTCGTCGTTGACGCCGCTGATCAGTCCCGGCTTCAACGGGTCGCTGGTCTCCAGCACGATCTCGTCCGATGCGACGGCGCTCACCCCGTCGGTCAGGTACCGGGTGTTGAAGGCGATCGTGAGCTCCTCGCCCTGGTACTCCGCCTCGATGTGCTCCGTCTCCTCGCCCACCTCCTGGCGAGTCACGCTCAGTTCGATCCCACCATCGTGCAGATTCAGCCGGACCGGAATGTGGTCTTCGGCGACCAAGGACGCTCTCCCGACGGCATCGAGCAACGACGTCTTGGAGACCACGAGTCGATTCGGGTACGACTCGGGCAGCAGTTGCCGGTAGTTCGGGAAGTTCGCTTCGATGATCCGGACCGACAGCGATCCGCGGTCGGTGGCGAAGTTGGCGTCACGATCCCCCAGCACCACATCCATCGCTCCTTCGCCGAGCGCCCGTCCGAGCTCTCGCAAGGCGCGGAACGGAACGAGAGTGGGCTCCGTGCCGGCGATGTCCGGCATGTCGCGCACGGCAAGGCGATACGAGTCGGTCGCCACGAGTCGCATGGTGTCCCCTTCGCCTTCGAAGAGCACTCCGGTCAACGTCGGCCGCGCCTCATCACCGGAGGCGGCCACTCCTACCTGGCTGAGTGCCGACGTGAACGACGCACCGTCGACGGACAGCGAGACACCCTCACTGCCCTCAGGGAGCTTCGGGAAGTCGTCGACGTTCAGTTCCCGGAGGCGAAACCGCGGCCCGTTGCCGGTGATTTCCACCTCGCCGTCGGCCGCCGTCATCGATACCGCCCCGGCTGGGAGCTTCCGGACGGCCTCCGCGGCGAGCTTCGCCGGGATCACCGTTCGGCCGTCTTCGAGCGCTTCGACCTCGAGCGTGGTGCGGATCGTGATATCCGTATCCGTGCCGGTCACGCGCAGCCGAGATCCCTCGACCTCGCACAGCACACCTTGCAGGATCGGCAAGGGTGATCGGGTCCCCACGGCCCGCCCTGCCCGAGCCAACACATCGGCCAGGTCGTCTCTCTCAGCTCGGATACGCACAGTTCTCAGTCCCTCTGTCTCTGCTTCTGTATTTCAAAAGGTAGTAGCGGTAGTAGTAGGCCCTGTGGATTGTGTGTAAGCCACAGAACCCCAGGTCGGGGGGCATGTTTTCACCCACATGGGCTGGGGATGGAGCCAGGTGTTGTCCACTCCCCCTGCCGAGACCTCGCAGCGCCTGTGGATGACCGTCACGTTTTCCTCAGGTTCTGCGTGAGGCGGGTGACCTGGTCGAAAACATCCTTGTCCGACTGGATGAGCTTCTTCACCTTCTCGACGGCATGGATGACGGTGGTGTGATCCCGGCCACCGAAGGCGGCGCCGATCTTGGGCAACGACAGGTCCGTCAGGTCGCGGCACAGGTACATCGCGATTTGTCGATAGAGCGCCAGTGGTTGTTTGCGGCTGGGACCGGTGAGGTCGTCCAGCGGGATGCCGTATTCGTGAGCTGTGGCGGAGAGGATCATCGAGGCGGTGAGGGGACGGGCCTCAGCTTGGGGAACGATGTCCTGAAGGACCTCGCTCGCCATCTCCAGGGTGATCTTCTCATGGGTGAGGGCGGCATAGGCCGTGACCCGCGTGAGGGCACCCTCGAGCTCCCTGATGTTGTCGAGAACGTTCTCGGCGATGAACCCGAGAACGTCGCGCGGCACGGGAGTCGGCGCAAAGTCGGCGTTCTTACGGAGGATCGCAAGCCGGGTCTCGACGTCCGGGGGCTGAATGTCGGTCGTCAAACCCCACTCGAAGCGGCTGCGGAGTCGATCCTCGATGGTGGAGAGGTGTTTCGGCGGCCGGTCGGCGCTGATGACGAGCTGTTTTCCTGCTTCGTAGAGGCTGTTGAAGGTGTGGAAGAACTCCTCGAGGATCTGCTCCTTGCCCTCGAAGAACTGGACGTCATCGAGGAGCAGGACATCGATGGTGCGATACCGCGCTTTGAACTCGTCCATTCGCTTGCGCCGGATCCCATTGATGAACTCGTTGAAGAACTGCTCCGATGAGACGTACCGAACGACCGAACCCGGTGCGAGCTCCCGTCGGTGATGCCCGACCGCATGGAGCAGGTGAGTCTTGCCGAGTCCCGCACCCCCGTAGATGAAAAGTGGGTTGTAGTGCGACCCGGGTTGTTCGGCGACGGCCATGGAGGCCGCATGGGCAAACCGGTTGGATTGACCGACTACGAAGTTCTCGAAGGTGTACTTGGCGATGAGCCGGGAATCGAAGTCCTGTACCGCCGGCGGTGCAGCCGGAGACGGGAGTGGGTTCGAGGTGACGGCGGCGTCGATCGTTTCCACCGCGGCCTCGGGTTGGGATTCGGCGAAGGCAGGAGCACCGTCTCGAGCATCGATCACGACCGTGATGTCCTCTCCGTATACCGCTGCCGACACCTCGGCGATCGATCCGAAGAACCGATCGTTGACCCAGCGCCGATGGAACTCCGTCGGTGCTTCGAGGCGCAGCTGCTCACCGTTGAAGGCGCCTTCGAGTGGCTCGATCCACGTCGACCAGGCCGTCTCGTTCACCCGGGTCTTGAGATGGTCCTGAAACTCGTCCCAGTGTGAGGTTGTCGGGTGGGCTTCCACGGTGGTCGAGCGCTCCATCGGTCGTGTTCTTGCGGATCGCCCTGTCCACACACCTATCCACAGGATGTGGAGAAAGGTATGGCCTCGATCCGGCGCGGTTGCTAGTTCTTCCGTTCCGGGGAAGTCGTGTGGTGGGTTGAGCACCACATCGGATTGGCGAGTGTAGGGACGTTCGGCCGACGGCTTCAAGAGCGCCAAAACCGATCTTATCCACGCGCTGTTGACAGATCTGTGGGTAGTGAAAAGGGGTTCTGAGCAGGCCTTTCAACGATGCTGGCGTGGAATGCAATGGAGCCGCGGTGACGAGAAGTGAACACCGGGTCGCCTAACCAATGTTTCGCGCATGACGCGGATTTTTCGCGCCAACGGCGTGAAATCGCGAAAAGCGCAGTCCGGTGCCTTTGACAAGGCGTTGGGTGCTCCATAACCTACCGGCCCGTACCTCTACCTCTCTCTTCCCCTGGATTTTCTCCGATGAAACGCACGTATCAGCCGAAGGTTCGGCGCCGCAAGCGCAAGCATGGGTTTCGCAACCGAATGCGGACCCGAGCAGGTCGCGCCGTGATCAAACGTCGCCGTGACAAGGGACGCCGCAAACTCTCCGCCTGAGGGTCGACCGTTCTTGTCCCTGCGCGGGCGCTCTGCATTCTCCCGGGTCTACCGAGAGGGCACGCGTCGTCGCTTTGGCGAAGTCGTGGTATTCATCGCGGAAGGCCGGCCGGGAACCCCGCAGGTGGGGTTCGTAGCCGGAAAACGAGTCGGGAACGCCGTTCGAAGGAATCGAGCGAAACGTCGTCTCCGGGCCGCAGCGTCGCACGTCGCGCTGCCGAGCGGTTCGGCGATGATCGTGGTTGCGCTCCCCGGAGTGAACAGAGCCGCCTTCCCGGCGCTCGTTGGGTGGCTGGAAGAAGCGGCACGGTCCGGTACCGTGCCGGAGGCAGGATGACATGCCTGAACAGGAGGAGCATGTGAAAACGCAACGGCCGCTGCGCTGGTTGCACCCTGCCGCATGGGCAACAGCGTTCATCAGGGGCTACCAACGCTGGATCTCCCCGCTGCTCGGAAGTAATTGTCGCTATTACCCGACGTGTTCTGCCTACACCCTCGAAGCTATCGAACACCACGGGCTCATTCGTGGTGGGTGGCTGGGGATTCGGCGTATCTCGCGCTGTCACCCCTTCCGTGAGGGTGGCTACGACCCTGTGCCAGGCGTCCCGTCGCAAGGAAGTGTCTCGTGAACCCGTGGACCCTGCTACTCCAAGGCCTGGGCTGGCTGCTCGCCTTCTTCTATTCGATCATTCCAGATTATGGAATCGCCATCATCTTGTTGACGGTCCTCGTGAGCTTGCTGCTCTTCCCGCTGACGCTGAAGCAGACGCGGTCGATGAAGGCGATGCAGGAGATTCAACCTGAAGTCAAACGTCTACAGAAGGAGCTGAAAGGCGATCGTGAGGAGCTGAACAAGCAGCTCATGGCGCTCTACCAGGAGCGCGGCGTCAGCCCCGCAGCCGGATGTCTGCCACTGATCGCCCAGATGCCCATCTGGTTTGCGTTGTTCACCGTGCTCCGCATCAACGTCGAGGACGGCGCACTCTCTCGGACCGACATCATCCCGTCGAGCAGCGGCAGCATCGGAAACCTCGAACGAGGGTTGATCGATGGCCAGACGAACTTCCTCGGGATGGATCTGCTGAACACCCCGTCGAGCGCCGTATCGCAGGGGCTCGTGGACGCCCTCCCCTATCTCGTTCTCGTCGCCCTCGTGATCATCTTCGGCTACTACCAGCAGGCCCAGACGATGCGGCGCCGCAAGGACGATGCCGAGCAGAACCCCCAGGCACAGGGCATGCAGACGGCGATGAAGATCATGCCGCTGTTCCTCGGTTTCATCTCCTGGGGTTTCCCGACGGGACTGGTGCTCTACTTTGCCGTTTCTTCGCTCTTCCGCATCGGCCAGCAGGCGGTGATCCTGCGGCTCGACGAACAGGAAGACGATCCGGGTCAGGAATCGGGCCGCGGTCGCCAGGAGCCGCCGCCGGATGAACCTGAGGCTCCGAAACCGCGCGGGCCTGCGCCCAACACCAGCAAGAAGCGCAAGCAGCGCAGGAGGAAGTGAGCAGATGGACCGCGAGCAACGACTCGCTGAGGTTGAGCTCAGTCGCAAGACCGTCGACGAAGCGATTGCCGATGGGCTGAAGGAACTTGGACTCTCGTCACGCGATGAAGCAGAGATCACGGTGGTCTCCGAGGGCAAGCCGGGATTCCTCGGAATCGGCCGCGAAATGGCCGTCGTGGTGCTGCGACCAAAGCCGCAGCAGCGCCGACGCCGGCGTCGCCGGCGCCGTAAGGGCGGAGGCAACGGGAACGGCAACGGCCGGTCCGAGGCCCGCAGCGGAGGCAAACAACGACAGAAGCAAGGGCAGGGCCAGTCCAAGTCGAGTAAGCCGCAGCAGACCGGGCAATCCAAGAAGCAGAACGAAGATCGTCCTAAGAACCGGGGGAGTTCTGGGCAGTCCAATCGGAAACCCAACACGAGGGAGTCAGCGGCCGTGAACAAGGAACGACCTGAGCAGGCCGACATCGCGACGCAGGCAGAGGTCGCCTGTGGCTTCCTCGAGGGACTCGTCGAGGCGTTCGGCCTCGAAGCGGAGGTGTCGAGCCGCATCGAAGACGACATCCTCTTCCTGGATGTGTCCGGCGACCAATCCGAGGCCCTGGTCGGGCAACGTGGTGCCGTCTTGGACTCGGTCCTCGAACTGACCCGCACCGTCGTGCAGCGCAAGACGTTTGGCGCCCCTCGAATGCGCCTCGACATTGCCGGATACACCGAGCGCCGGCGCGAAGCGCTGCGTATCTACGCAGGCAAGCTCGCTGAGAAGGTCAAAGAAGGCGGCGGTGAAATCGGCCTCGAGCCCATGAATCCGGCCGATCGCAAGGTTGTGCACGACGCCATTGCCGAGATCGACGGCGTACGTTCCTTCAGCGAGGGCCAGGACCAGGACCGAGCGGTCGTGATCGCACCGGACGCGGCCTCCGACGCCTCGGAGGACGGCGACTCCGACGAGTAGTCAGTCGTCAGTCGTCAGTCGTAGGCGCGCCCAGCCAAGCCGGAGTAGGGCTCCCGGGCGCCCAGGTATCCTCTCGGACGACGTTTCACGTGAAACGCAGTACGGATCGTAAGCTGTTTCACGTGGAACGCCCGGCGATGTGATGAGGGTGAATGGCGAGCGCAGACGATCGGGCCGTGATCGATCGGGTTGCCGCATGGTGCGACCTGACGCTGACGGAGTCGATGCGGTCACGGATCGACACATTCGACGAGTGGTTGCGAACGGAGGCGCTTGCTGCCGGGGGACTCGGGCCGAGGGAGGCGAGCCGTGTCATACCCCGGCACATTGCTGATTCGCTGACGTTTGCCCAGCCGATGGCCCCGCGGCCGTTCCAGACCCTCGTTGACCTCGGATCTGGTGTCGGCCTGCCGGGAATCCCCCTGGCGATCGTGTTCCCCGACGTTGAGGTCGTCCTTGTCGATCGGGGTGGCCGGCGTACTGACCTCGCGGATCGGGCGATCCGAGTCGTGGGCTTGGACAACGTCGAGGTCCGACAGGCCGATGTGCGCCGACCAATCGGGCAATCCGATGTGGTGACGATGCGAGCGGTGCTCCCGCCGGCCGAAGCTATCGCTGTGGTGCGCCGATGGCTCTCACCGGGCGGAACGGGCATCGTTGCCGTGAGCCGCGAGGCCGACTCCCCCGACCCTTCGTCGTTTGGTCCCGAGACGGCGCTCATTGCCGTACCGGCCGATGTGCTTGACTCCCCCGGCTGGCTTCTTACAATCCGTGCTCGTGAACACCACTGAAGCCGCGTCGGTCGCCGAACCGACGCACAGTGCCCGGATTGTCGCCGTTGCCAATCAGAAGGGTGGCGTCGGCAAGTCGACAACGACCATCAACCTCGGGGCTTCGTTGGCTTTCCAGGGAGAACGTGTGCTGTTGGTCGATCTCGATCCCCAGGGCAACACGTCGTCCGGCCTCGGTATTGATCGTTCGACGATCGAGCTTTCGACGTACGAGGTGCTCGTCGACGACGTCGGGATCGACGACGCGATCGAACCGACCAGCGTGCGGGACCTCTTCATCGTGCCGGCCACGATCGAGCTCGCCGGGGCGGAGATCGAGCTCGTATCGATGTTCTCACGAGAGACACGCCTGGGGTCCGCGCTGAAGGCAGTCGCCGACGACTACTCGTTTGTGCTCATCGACTGTCCACCATCCCTTGGACTGCTGACCGTGAACGGTCTTGCCGCTGCCCACGAGGTGATGATTCCCATCCAATGTGAGTACTACGCCCTCGAAGGCGTCTCCCAACTGATGCGGAACATCCAGCTCGTGCAGCACAACCTGAACCCTCAGCTCGAAGTCGAGGGCGTGATCCTCACGATGTTCGATGGCCGTACGACATTGTCGGCCGATGTGGTTGCCCAGGTTCGGGAGCACTTTGGGGACACGACCTATCGAACGGTCATCCCGAGAACGGTCCGGTTGAGCGAGGCGCCGTCGTACGGCGAGCCGATCGAGGCGTTCGATCCGATGTCACGAGGAGCCATTGCCTACCGGGAGCTGGCTCGAGAGTTCAGGAGACGACATGGCCGCGCGTAAGAGTGGTCTCGGCAGAGGCCTGGATGCCCTCATCCCGGTCGATCGGCCGGACGAGGGCTTCACCACCGTTCCTATCGATCAGGTCGTTCCCAACCCGCAACAGCCACGGCGGCGATTCGATGAAGCGGCGCTGGACGCCTTGGCCGCCTCGATCCGCGAGGTCGGGGTCCTGCAGCCGATTGTCGTGCGACCACCGACTGCGGAAGGCACGTACCGGCTGGTGGCAGGGGAGCGGCGGTGCCGAGCGGCTCGGCGGGCAGGTCTCTCGGAGATCTCCGCAGTGATCCGAGCCGAGGAAGACGAGTCAACGAGCCTTGCCGAAGCGTTGATCGAGAACGTCCAGCGTGAGGATCTGTCGCCCCTCGAGGAGGCGGCCGGCTACCAGTCGTTGCTGGAAGATTTTGGCATGACCCACGATGGAGTCGCCCAGCGAGTCGGCAAGAGCCGCAGTGCGGTGACGAATACCCTGCGCCTGCTGCAGCTTCCAGCATCGATCCAGGGAATGCTGGAGCGAGGGGACCTGGCGGCTGGTCACGCTCGGGCGCTCCTGACGGTCGAAGACGAGTCGTACGCCACCCACGTGGCCGAAAAGGCGGTTGCGGAGGGGTGGTCCGTCCGGCAGGTCGAAGACGCGGTGCGGGCACGGATCGAGGCCGGGACGGCGCCGCGAGCGCCTTCTGCCAAGCCGATGCGTCCTGCGGCGATCATCGAACTCGAGCAGCAGCTGGCGGAGGAGCTCGGGGCCAAGGTCAAGATCACGTACGGCAAACGCGGCGGCCGGCTCATGGTCAACTACTCCAACCTCGACGATCTCGAACGGATCTACCGACGACTGTTTCAGTAGGGCTTTCGCCGCCGGCAGGCCGGCGGCGAGTTTCAGAGAACCCGCCCTCAATGGGCGGGTTCTCTGTGTTCGTGCGGCCTCCCGGCCTCGCTCGTTGTGGGATCGCACCGCACCGGTCGCTGCGTGATGGCTTCGCCATCACGTGCGCAGGTTTGGGCTTTGCCCAAACTGCGGCTGGGTGATTGACGATCACAGAGTTCGAGTTGACTTCGGCAACTCGAACGTGCCGCCGCTGGCGGCACGCCCCCTCAGACACCCCCCAGCGGCTCGCTCCGTATCGCCGCACGTGTGGAGCACTTCGGACGCGTTCGGCGAGTTGCGATTGCGAATAGTCCCCCCGGAGGGGGGGGGAAGGTACCGCCGGCCTCCGAAGGAGGCTGGGGGTAGATGCTCCTATAGGTGTCAATTGGGGTTGAGGTGGGTCCAGATGGTGCGTGCGACGTAGCGTTTGAGGCAGCGGATGACTTCG
>JASJAX010000068.1 GCA_030066755.1 Acidimicrobiia bacterium | reverse complement strand
CGGTGTTCTCGACCCGGAAACAGAACGTCAGGGCGTCACCGGCACCGACAGTGACGGACTCTTCACCCGGGCACGACACGCCCGAGTCGTGTCCTGCGTACACCGTCTTGTCGATCTCGATGTCGGGCGTGACCGGCGGGATGTAGCCGAGGTGAACGACGGCCGTGTCCGACGCGAGTACGGGGTCGTCGCCGTACGAAGGGCTGCCTGAGGCATCGAGCGGGAACGCTCCGACCGTTGCGGTGTTGACGAGTTCGTCGGTGATCGTGGCTTCGTAGAACCACACCACCTGGGCGCCCGGCGAAAGGAGATCGGGATCGCCGCTGAGCAGGGTCATTTCGGCGCTCGTGATCGCGAGGATCGGATCGCCGATGGCCGCTCCTGCGAGTGGGGCGTCGCCGGTGTTCGTGACGACGAAGCAGTAGGTGATCGCCGTCTCGCGCGGACCTTCGACCTCTTCACCACCCGGGCAACCGGATCCGTTGTCGTGACCGAGGTAGACCGTCTTGTCCAACGACAACGACAGCTCCGCCGCGCCAGCCAGTGCGGGAACCGCCACGATGGACGCAATCGCGAGCAGCAGTGACAGCATGCCCGTCGTGACACGCGCCTTCCGATGTGACCGGGTTCCCATGACCAGCCCCGACCTTCCCCTTCGTTGTGGCTCGCGACGTGATGCCGCGAATTGATCGCCGCGATGCCGCCCAGCACCGCATCCGCGCGCATGATAGAAGGTGTGGTGCGAACTTGGAGGTTCCTGGTGGATTCGACGACGATTTCCTTCTCGACCGGCCGGCAACGCGGGGTTGTGGATCTGACCGCAGCCGCTGCCGAGTACGTTGCCGGGCGGGGAGACGGGCTGTTGTCGGTCTTCGTTCCGCACGCCACCGCAGGGGTTGCGCTGTTCGAACTCGGCGCAGGGAGCGATGTCGACGTCATGCACGCCATCGATGAACTCTTGCCGCGCAACGACGACCGCTATCGCCATCGTCACGGGTCTCCCGGTCACGGGGCCGATCACGTGCTCCCGGCATTCGTAGCGCCGTCGATCACCATTCCCGTCATCGGCGGACGCCTAGCGCTCGGTACCTGGCAGTCGATCGTCCTCGTCGATCCCAACGAGGACAACCCGCAGAGGAAGGTGCGGTTCTCCTTCTTGGAGTAGCGAGTAGCGAGTAGCGAGTAATCGGGTGGGTCACTGACGACCGACGACTGAAGACTCGGACCGGCTACGCCGGTCCGAGCTTGGCGTCCGGGCGGATCTCACGCGATAATGCGTGCCCGCTGCGGTTCGCCGCGCGCATTCCGTGCCTCCGTCGCCGTCGAGCGGTCGGCGCAGGCCTAGAACGAGTTTTTGAGGAGCCTCACATCATGGATCAGGTGACGTTGCGCGCCGATGTCCGCACCGAGTCCGGCAGCCGGCCGGCCAAGCGCCTTCGCCGCCAGGGCCTCGTACCCGCTGTGGTCTACGGCCGGGGGACCGACCCGATCTCGGTGATCGTCAGTGCCCGTGACCTCTACGGTGCCTTGCGCACCGAAGCCGGCGCGAACGCACTCATCAACCTCGAAGTCGAAGGTGGCGACAACGTGCTGACGGTGGCTCGGGAAATCCAGCGGCACCCGGTCCGTGGTGAGATCGCCCACCTCGACTTCATCAAGGTCTCACTCGACGAGGCGATCCAGGCCGACGTCGGCATCGAGCTGACCGGTGAGCCGATTGGGGTTCGCGAAGAAGGCGGCGTCGTTGAGACGATCGAGGTATCGGTTGTCATCGAGGCGCTCCCGACCGAGATCCCGTCCTCCATCCGGCTCGACATCTCCGAGATGAACGTCGGCGACACGCTGACGATTGGGGACCTCCCCACAATCGACGGAGTCACCTACGTGGACGACGAAGACCGGCCCCTCGTGAGTGTCCTGGTCCCACGCGTGGCCGAGGAGCCCGAGGTGGAAGAGGGACTCGAGGAGATCGAGGGCGAGCTGCCCGAGGGCGAGCTGGCCGAGGGCGAAGCGCCGACCGAGGAGTCCGCAGAGTCCGACGGCGAGGGCTGATCGATGGCGGCATCTCGGCCGCTCATCGTTGGGCTTCGCAACCCGGGTCCGAAGTACGAGGCAACCCGCCACAATCTCGGAGCCGAGGTCGTATCCCTGCTCGCCGATCGCCATGGTGGCGTCTTCAAGAAGGCGCGCCGCTTCATCCGTGCCCAGGTAGCCGAGGTACGAATCGGCGACACCCCGGCGGTGCTGGCACTGCCGCTGACGTTCATGAACGAGTCGGGCCAGGCCGTGGCCCCGTTGATGCGGTACTTCAAGACGCCGCGAGACGCACTCCTCGTGATCCACGACGACATCGATCTCCCGTTTGCAAAACTGCGCGTCAGTCACGACCGCGGGCCCGGCGGCAACAACGGTGTGAAGTCCATCATTCGCTCGCTGGGAGCGGAGGACTTCTGGAGGCTGAAGGTCGGAGTAGGTCGACCGCCGGGCAGAATGGACCCGGCTGCGTTCGTTCTGAAGCGCTTCGGAGCCAAGGAACGGCCGGAGATCGACGTGTCGGTGCAGCTGGCAGCGGACGTTGTCGAAACCTTCGTCGCTGCTGGTGGCGAAGACGCACGGCAACATGCGGGAGAATCGAACGTGTAGTCGGACCCGAGGGTTCGTCGAGTGACGGGAGCAGCAGTGTCGCAATACGTTGGAGCGATCGACCAGGGAACCACGAGCACCCGGTTTGCGATCGTCGATCAGTCGGGTCGCATCGTCGGCATGAACCAGCGTGAGCATCGCCAGATCTACCCGCAGCCGGGATGGGTCGAGCACGATGCCGCCGAAATCTGGAGCAACACCGAAGCGGTGATCACCGGGGCCTTGGCTGCAGCCGACCTCTCTGCGAGCGATCTCGTTGCGGTCGGGATCACGAATCAACGTGAGACAACGATGGTCTGGGATTCTGAGACCGGTGAACCGTTGGCGCCCGCCATCGTTTGGCAGGACACCAGAACGGACACGCTGTGCCGTCAGCTGGGAGGCGACGAAGGGCCCGATCGCTTCCGGTGGACGACCGGGTTGCCGCTGGCTACGTACTTCTCCGGGCCGAAACTACGGTGGCTCTTCGACAACGTCGACGGACTCGCTGACCGTGCCGCATCGGGCGGCGTGCATTTCGGGACCATGGACGCCTGGATCATCTACAAGCTGACCGGTCGCCACGCGACCGACGTCACCAACGCCAGCCGGACCCTCCTGATGTCTCTCGAGACCCTGGATTGGGATGACGAGATCCTCGAGGTGTTTGGGATCCCACGGTCGGTTCTCCCAGAGATCGTCCCCTCGGTCGGACTCGTCGATCGATGCCGCGGCGTTCTCGACGGTGTACCGCTGGCCGGCATCCTCGGCGACCAGCAGGCTGCCATGTTCGGACAGGCTGCGATTGCGAAGGGCGAGGCCAAGAACACGTACGGCACCGGATGCTTCATGCTGCAGAACACCGGAACGAGCATCGTTCGTTCTGAGCACGGTCTCCTGACGACGGTGGCCTACCAGGTGCAGACCGGCAAGCCGCGGTATGCCCTCGAAGGATCCGTCGCTATCGCCGGCGCCGGTGTGCAATGGCTGCGAGACAACCTCGAACTGATCGAATCGGCTCCCGAGGTCGAGGATCTGGCACGTTCCGTCGAGGACAACGGTGACGTGTACTTCGTGCCGGCGTTCAGCGGCCTCTTTGCTCCGTACTGGCGATCCGACGCTCGCGGGGTCTTCGCCGGTCTGACGCGGTTCGCCAATCGGGGGCACATCGCACGGGCCGTGCTCGAGTCGACGGCCTATCAAAGTCGTGACGTTCTCGAAGCGATCGAAGCCGACTCGGGCGTTGCGCTCAACGAGTTGAAGGTCGACGGCGGCATGGTCGGGAACGAGCTGTTGATGCAGTTCCAGGCCGACATCCTCGGTGTCCCCGTGGTGGTCCCGGAAGTCACCGAAACCACGGTTGTCGGTGCCGCGTATGCCGCGGGCCTCGCCACGGGATACTGGTCGGATCCCGACGATCTCCGATCGCATTGGTCGGAGGCTCGTCGCTACGAGCCCGCCATGGACGACGCCACCCGCCAGGCCTACTACGCCAGCTGGAAGAAGGCGGTGGAGAAGAGCATGTCGTGGGTCGAGGCCGGTAGTGAGTAGCGACGAGCGCTAGACGGCAGTCTCCAGGAGGAGGGCGATTCGAGCGCGTCTGGCCCGAGCCAGCCTCGACTGGCGACTGGCGACTCGCCGCTCCGTAGAATCCTGCAGAGCCCGTCCCTATCCATGCGGCCTCGAGTACCAGCCGCCGGAGGCGGCTCCCCGTTACCATCCGGTCCGTGAACGTCCCCAACCTGCTCGCGTACACCCGCATCGCGCTGACGCCGGTCGTCATGATGTTCGTGCTGCTCTCGGATCAGATCGAACACAGTCTGGGGATCGCCGCAACGATCTTCACCGTGGCGGCGTTGACGGACTTCGCCGACGGGTACCTGGCGCGCCGGTGGGAGATCACCACGACGCTGGGCGCATTCCTCGACTCGGTTGCGGACAAGGTTCTCGTGACGGGCTCGCTGCTCGTGTTGATCGAGATCGACCGGGCCTGGTCCTGGGCGGCGTTCGTCATCATCGGCCGTGAGCTGGCGGTGATGGGCCTCCGGAGCGTGGCCGCACTCGAGGGTTCTGAGAAGATGCCTCCGTCGTTCTGGGGCAAGCTGAAGGCCACCCTGCAGTTCACCGCAATCGGCCTGGCGATGGTGCGTCTGTCGTCCGAGTGGGGACCGTTCTTCCTGGACGAGTGGCTCATGCTTCTCGCCGTCGTAGCAACACTCCTCTCGGCGTACGACTACTTCTCTCGCTTCGGAGGAGCGCTGCGAGGTCGGGCAGCAACGCCGTGAGTCGGATCTTCGTCACCGGCGCGTCTGGCTTCATCGGCGGCAAACTCGCATCTCGGCTCGTCGCCGACGGTCACGATGTGCGTGCGCTCGCTCGCTCCGAAGCATCGAGGGAACGTGTGCGTGCGATCGGTGCTGAGCCGGTCGAGGGCGACCTATCGAGCGTCGACGCCCTCCGCGACCAGATGGAAGGCTGTGAACTCGTCTATCACGTCGCCGGAGTGAACGAGATGTGCTCGCTCGATGAGCTTCAGATGTTTCGTTCCAATGTGACCGGGACCCGCAATGTCGTTGCCGCTGCGGCGGCCGCGTCCGTGCGTCGCGTGATCTACACCTCGTCCGCTGTTGTAGTGGGCGAGCCTGCCGGAACCGTCGGCTCGGAACGGTCCGTCCACAGAGGCAAGTATCTGTCCGCCTACGAACGGTCGAAACACGAGGCTGAGCTCGTCGCGTTCACTGCCGCGGGCCACCACGGGGTCGACGTCGTTGCGGTCAACCCTTCTTCGGTGCAGGGGCCGGGACGAGTTGAAGGTTCCGCACGTCTGTTCCTCTATGCCCTTCGCTCGCAGCGGCCGTGGCTGTTCGACACCTCGGTGTCGGTTGTCGACATCGATGACTGTGTCGAAGCGCACCTCCGCGCCGCCGACGTCGGTGTGCCCGGTGCCCGCTACGTCGTTTCGGGGGCGACGATTGGCATCCGCGACGCCGTTGCGATGCTGGGCGAGGTCGCCGGAGTCGAGATGCAGCCCCGGATGGTGCCTCGGAGTGTCATCCGTGGCGTCGGCGTCCCCCTCGCTTACATTCTGCGGTACATCCCCACGAAGATCCGGGTGTGCCCCGAGCTGCTGCGCACGCTGCTCCACGGACACACGTATGACGGCTCGCGGGCGTCACGCGAACTCGGCCTGCGGTACACACCGATCGACCAGATGATCGAACGAACCGTTGCGTGGTACCGGTCCGAAGGACTGCTGGACGTCTGATGCAGACACCATCGAGCGGCGCTTCGACCCAGTTCCCCGGCTGGACGGCGTATCGGCCCGACGATGACTCCACCGTTGTCGGGACGCTGCTGGTAGCCGAACCCATGGACGTTCCCGAGTTGGGTCGTCGTGTCGAGCTGCTGGCATGGGTGCCGCCGAACCACAGCAGTGGGCGCCGGTATCCGGTCCTCTACATGCACGACGGGTCCAACCTGTTCGACGAAGTGACGAGCAACACCGGAGAGTGGCGCGTTGACGAAACGATGACGGAGTTCGGCTTCGAGGCGATCGTGATCGGTATTCCGAACGCCGGAGATCGTCGTCACGTCGAGTACTGCCCGTGGCCAAGCCACCTCGGCGCCGACGTGCTGGGATCGGCGTATGCCGCCTTTGTCGTGAACCGGGTGAAACCGTTCGTGGAGGAATCGCTCCCGGCCAAGCTTGGTCGGGAGGCCACCGGTGTCATGGGATCGTCGCTCGGCGGGCTCATCTCGCTCTACCTCTGGTTGGAGTACCCCGGCGAGTTCGGCATTGTCGGGTCGATGAGCACTGCCGCCTGGTTCACACCCGACGTCTGGGCGTATCTCGAGGAGCAGCAGCCGCCTCGATCCCGGATCTACGTCGACGTCGGAACCAACGAGATCGTTGACGATCCGGCAGCGAGTGCCGCGTATCTCGCCGACTATCACCGCCTGGTCGGCTGGTTGCGATCGCGTGGGTTCGACGACGAGTTGCTGCTCGCCGTCGAGGAGGAGGGGGCGATTCACATCGAGTCCGCGTGGGCTCGCCGGCTGCCGAGAGCACTCCAGTTCCTCCTCCGAGACGCCGGCCCGACCGCCCCGACCTCGGATGGAGTCGGCTGACGGCCGTCGACTCGGCATTTCCTCGTCATCCGGCACGGCCATGGCATGGCGTGGTTGCCCGACCATCGAGGCAGCATTCTCCGAGCGAGTGCCAAGTCGCTACGCTCCTGGTCCGTGCCCGCACCGCTCGCGTCGCTGGCTGAGCTGTTTCCGGCCGATCTCGCACCGGACTTCCCCGGGAGATACATCGTGCCGGCCGGCGCGCGCGCCATCATGCTCGCCGGGATCGCCCGGCACCTCGACGCACCGGTGGTTGCGGTCGTGCCGGGGGAACGGGAAGCGGAAGACCTCGTCGACGACCTTTCCCTCTTCACCGATCACGCCGTGTTGGTCCCGGCATGGGAGACCCTGCCGTTCGAGCACATCTCGCCGAACGTCGGGACCATGGCCCAACGTGCAGTCGCCCGGCACACGCTGGCCAAGGGCGAGGCCGGCACGATCATCGTCGGCTCGGTGAGGGCGATGACCCAGCGCCTGAGCCCGTCATCTCCTGAGCCGATCGTCCTGCAGACCGGCGTCGAGGTTCCGTTCGACGGCGTCGTGGCTGCACTGGCCGGCGCCGGCTACAGCCGCACCGATCGGGTCGAGGCTCGTGGCGAGTTTGCGGTTCGTGGCGGGCTGATCGACTGCTATCCGGCGCAAGGCGGCAGCCCGTTCCGAGTGGAGTTCTGGGGCGACGAGATCGATGAGATCCGGACGTTCTCGATCCGGTCCCAGCGGTCGATCGACTCCGTTGATCTGATGGTTGCGTATCCCGCCCGCGAGTTGCGCCCGGATCCGCCGGTCCGAGCTCGAGCGGCCGAGTTGCGTGACGAGGAGCCATGGGCGGTGTCGACCTGGGATCGGATCGAGGCCGGGCTCACCTTCCAGGGTATGGAGTCGTGGATGCCGTGGATGGCTCCACCGTCGACGCTGCTCTCCGAGGCTCGCACCGCCGCAGTCGTGCTGTTCGATCCGGCGCGCGCTGGCGATCGCAGCGCCGATCTGATCAAGGAAGAGGCCGATCTCGCAGAGGCGTTGGCTCCGACTTGGGGGAGTGGTGCACCACCGGCCGGCGACCACCCGATGCTGTATCTGCCGCTCGAGACGACGCTCGACGAGGTTCCCCACCTGGAATCACCACCGATTGCTGCCGGACCCGATGACGAAGGACTCGAAGTGCGAGGCCTCGATGCGACCCCGGGCAACGCAGAGAGCGTTGCCCGGGGGATCAACGCCTGGCGATCCCGCGGTGTGTCGATCGTCGTTGCGATGGACGGCCCAGCCGCAGCAGAGCGGGTGGCACGCGTGCTGGCCGAGTCCGGTGTAGGCCTCGATGTCGTTGAGCACGTCGACCGAGCGGAGCCCGCGGTGCTTGCGTCCGGGATCCACCGCGGGTTCGTGCTGCCGGGCCTCGGGTTCGGCGTCGTCGGCGAGCAGGAGGTCGCCGGTCGTCGTCGTGCCCACCGATCGCCGGGGCGGCGTCGCGGCGAGGCCGGCACGGGCTACCGCGATCTGAAGCCCGGCGACTTCGTCGTGCACCATCACCACGGGATCGGGAGATTCGAGGGACTCGTCCACCGGGAGATTGCCGGCGTGGAGCGGGATTACCTACTGATCGCGTATCACGGTGCGGACCGCCTGTACGTTCCGACCGATCAACTGGGAGCCGTGCGACCGTACACCGGGGGTGAATCGCCCCGGCTGTCGAGGATGGGCGGCGCCGATTGGGAGACCACGCGAACCAAGGTGCGGAAGGCGGTCGCCGTGGTGGCCGAGGAGGTCATCAACCTGCACCGGAAGCGTGCGGCAGTCACCGGGCACCCGTTCGGTGCCGACACGCCTTGGCAAGCCGAGTTCGAGGGGTCATTCCCGTTCGAGGAGACGCCGGATCAGCTCACAGCCATTGCCGACGTCAAGGCGGACATGGAGTCGGGGGACGCCATGGACCGGCTCATCTTCGGTGACGTCGGCTTCGGGAAGACGGAGATCGCGTTGCGGGCGGCATTCAAGGCTGTTCAGTCCGGCAAGCAGGTTGCGGTACTCGTGCCGACGACGTTGCTGGCCCAACAGCATTTCGCCACCTTCGAGGATCGACTCGGTGCGTACCCCGTGCGAGTCGAGTCGCTGAGCCGATTCCTCACCGCCAGAGAGCAGCGCAACGTGGTCGCCGGGCTCGGCGCCGGCGACGTCGACGTGGTCGTCGGCACGCATCGCCTGCTGTCCGAAGACGTGCAGTTCAAGGATCTCGGTTTGCTCGTGATCGATGAGGAGCAGCGGTTCGGCGTCGCCGCCAAGGACAAGCTGAAGCGGCTCCGTACGTCGGTGGACGTCCTGACGCTCACGGCGACGCCGATTCCGCGGACACTCGAGATGGCCCTCACCGGGATCCGTGAAGTGAGCCACATCCGGACGCCGCCCGAGGATCGCCATCCCATCCTCACCTACGTCGGACCGTTCGATTCCCAAGCCGTATCGGCGGCGATACGTCGCGAGATGCTGCGGGAGGGACAGGTCTTCTACGTCCACAACCGGATCCAGTCCATCGATCACGCAGTGGAGCGACTGCGCAACCTCGTGCCGGATGCACGGTATGCCGTTGCGCACGGACGGATGAGCGAGGGTCAGCTCGAGCAGGTCATGTACGACTTCTGGAACCGCGAGTACGACGTGCTCGTCGCCACGACGATCATCGAATCCGGGCTCGACCTCCCTCAGGTCAACACGCTCATCGTTGAGCGGGCCGACCGACTCGGCCTGGCCCAGCTCTATCAGCTTCGTGGTCGGGTTGGGCGTTCCAGCCAACGCGCCTACGCCTACCTGTTCCATCCTGAGGAGCAAACGCTCTCCGAGGATGCGTATCGTCGCCTCGAAGCGATCGGCGAGTTCTCCGACCTCGGCTCCGGATTTGAACTCGCCATGCGTGACCTCGAGATCCGCGGCGCCGGCAGCATCCTCAGCGAAGTCCAGGCGGGGCACATCGCCGCTGTTGGATTCGACCTCTACGTCGAGCTCGTGGCAGACGCGGTGAGTGAGCTCAAGGGTGAACCGCCGCCACCGGAGCCCCTGCCCGAGGTGCGGATCGACCTGCCCGTCGACGCCCATCTACCCGCCGACTACGTGTCGACGGACGCCGAGCGTCTCGAGGCGTACCGTCGCCTCGCCGTGGCCGTCACCCACAACGAGGTCGACGATGTGGCGGCCGAGTGGCGGGACCGATTTGGGGAACTCCCGGACGCAGCGGAAGCGCTGATTGCCGTGGCGCGACTCCGGGTGGAGGCCCTACGTATCGGACTGCGGGAGATCGTCAAGGTGCGCAACGAGGTGCGGATTGCTCCGGTAGAGCTCAAGACGTCGCAGGAAGTGCGGCTGGACCGGCTGGCGCCGCGCGCCGTGGTTCGCGGCGACGTGTTGTTCATTCCTGCCCCTCCCACGGCGGTGGCGGATGCGTTGGCGCAGTTCCTCCGTACAATGTGGCCGCCTCCCGAGGAGAATCCCCGTGCGTAGAACCCTTGTCTGTCTGCTCGTCATTGGGCTGTTGACCGCTGCCTGTGGTGGTGCGGATCAACCGCTCGCAACCGTGAATGGCGACGAGATCACGATCGACGACATGGTCGCCTTGAACCCCGAGTACGAGGTCATCGACGAGTTCGAGCAGGGAGCGTTCGTCGACGATCTCGGCCTTGCCGTGTTGCTCCGTGCGATCGAAACGCAGGCCCGCACCGACTACGGAATCGATGTCACGGGGTCCGATGTCGATGCGTTCCTGGCCGCGCCGTCGGAGACGAGCGCCGCCACCATTGCCGCCTGGCAGCAGAACGTAGCCGGCGGACAGATGACGGAAGGCCAGCTTCGGTCGAACACGAAGTCGCTCATCATCCGAGACGCAGTCATCGAAGCCCTGGTGGAGGATTCGGATGCCTTCCGCAACCTGTGGGACCAGAGCCCGCAGCTGTTCGCCTCGGCGTGTGTGCGTCACATCCTGACGCAGCTCGAGGACGACGCCGTTGCTGCCGCCGAGCGGATCGCCGCAGGCGAGGACTTCGCTGCGGTCGCCGACGAGGTCTCCCGCGACACCACGACGGAGGGTGGGTTGCTCGCCGACCCCGAAACCGGCGAGTGCGATGTGCCGCTCGAAGTCTTCGTCCCGGAGTTCGGTTTCCAGGCTGCAGTAGCCCCCCTCGGGGAGGTTTCGGGGCCGTTCGTTTCCGACTTCGGGTGGCACATCATCATCGTCGAGGAACGCACGATCCCAGCCTCGCTCGACGAGGTTCGGTCGAATCTCGACGAGTACCTCACCGACGCCGTGCGGGCACAGCTGGTGACACCGTGGATCAACGATGCCATTGACAGCGCTGAGGTCGAGATCGATCCGAGCATCGGGACTTGGTCATCGACGGGGAGCGCCATCCTCCCAGCCGGAGAGGCTCGCACCGGCAACGAGGAGCCGTCCGAGGGTGGCTGACATCTCGGTCGTCGGTCTCGGGCCGGCAGGCCTCGATCGTCTCCCACCGGCGACCGCAGCGGTGCTGACCGCCGCACCGATGGTCGTGGTGCGCACTCTGGCGCACCCTGGCGCTGCAGAGCTCGCTGCGCTTCGGGCGGTCCTCTCATGTGACGACCTCTACGAGGAGGCGCCGGACTTCGAGGCCGTCTACTCGGCCATCGTCGAGCGAGTCCTGCATGCCGCCGAGTCCGGCCCGGTCGTCTTCGCCGTGCCGGGGAGCGCGGTCGTCGGAGAGCGGGCCGCCGCGGCCGTGGTGGCTGCAGGCCGTCGGGCCGGGCACGAGGTGGCGGTCATTGCAGGCGAGAGCTTCCTCGATCTCGTCTGGACCGCAATCGGTCTTGATCCGATCGCCGACGGAGCGCAGGTCCTCGACGGGCGAGATCTTCCGGATCCGTTGCCCCTCCACGTACCCACGGTGATCACGCAGGTCGACACGCCGTTTGTGCTCGATGTGGTCGTGGGGCAACTCAGTCGAGTGCTTCCAGACGACACGGAAGTCGTCTTCATGGACGGTCTCGGCGGTGACGATGAACGGGTCATCCTCTCGACGCTCGGCGAACTCGGCGAACTCGTGCCGGGTCCACGCACGACGCTGGCGTTACACCCGGGTCTCGTCGGTTGGCACGGGCTGGTCGTCACCAACCGGATACTCCGAGAGCAATGTCCGTGGGACCGGGAGCAGACCCACCACAGTCTCATCAGCCACCTGATCGAGGAGGCCTACGAGACGGTGGAGGCGGTGAGCCGTCTGTCATCCGAGGCTCCGGACGGTGAGGTCGACTACGTCGCATACGCCGGAGTCGAGGAGGAACTCGGCGACCTGCTCCTTCAGGTGGTGTTCCACGCAACGCTTGCGGAAGAGGTGAGTGCGTTCGATGTCGAGACGGTTGCCGAAGGGATCCGGCGCAAGCTCGTGCATCGCCACCCTCACGTGTTCGGTGAGGTCGAAGCCGACACCGCTCACCAAGTGAAAGCCAATTGGGAGGCGATCAAGGGTGAAGAGAAGGCCCGGGAATCGCTGATGGACGACGTGCCTGAGGCGCTCCCGGCGATCGCTCGCGCCGACAAGCTCCAACGACGGGCGGCGTCGATCGGGTTCGACTGGCGTGAGGTCGCCCCGGTGCTTGCGAAACTGCGTGAGGAAGTCGATGAGTTGGACGAGGAGCTGTCGCACCCGCATGTGCCGGGCGATCGGGTCACCGCTGAGCTCGGCGACGTGCTCTTCTCTGTGGTGAACCTCGCTCGACACGTCAACGTCGATCCGGAGCTCGCGCTCCGAGGCGCTGCCGATCGTTTCGCCGACCGGTTCCGCCACGTCGAGCGCCTTGCGGCAAATGAGAAGACCGCCATGTCTGACATGACGCTGGAACAGCTCGATGCCCTGTGGGACCGAGCGAAGGACGTCTAGCCGTCTCCGCCGCCTCGCGACGCTCCCAACTCCCAAGTCCCAAGTTTCGGGTCCAGCGTCTCAGTACTCAGTACTCGGTACTCGGTACTCCAAAAGTGACCTCTGCCCCGGGAGTCAGGACTGCAGGTTCTTGACGTCGTGGCGCGACGCAATACTGTCCGCGCTGGCACCGTCCAAGGGAGGTCCCGTGATACAGTTCCCGCACAACAGAAAGGGCCCGCAATGACCACGATCAAGAAGGTGTGGGCCCGCGAAGTCCTGGACTCTCGGGGCAACCCGACCGTCGAGGCTGAGGTCTTCCTTGCTGGGGGAGGATTCGGCCGGGCCGCGGTTCCGTCGGGAGCATCCACGGGCGCACTCGAAGCCAACGAGCTTCGGGACGGCGGAGACCGCTACGGCGGCAAGGGTGTGCAGCGGGCCGTCGACCACGTGAACGACACCATCGCTCCGGCGCTCGCCGGCCGCGACGCAACCCGCCAAGAGGCCATCGATCAGGCGATGTTGGACCTCGATGGCACCCCGAACAAAGAGACGCTCGGGGCGAACTCGATCCTGGCCGTGTCCCTCGCAGTAGCCCGGGCTGCCGCAGCCGGCGTTGGCCTCCCGCTCTACCGATACCTCGGAGGGTCTTCGGCTCGAGTCCTCCCAGTTCCGTGTCTCAACGTCTTGAACGGCGGCGCCCATGCGGCCAACTCCGTGGACATCCAGGAGTTCATGCTCGTTCCCGGCGGCGCTCCGTCGTTCAAGGAGGCGTTGCGCGCAGGAGCTGAGGTCTACCAGGCCCTCAAGAAGGTGCTCGCAGGCCGCGGCCTGACGACGAACGTCGGCGACGAGGGCGGCTTTGCTCCGAACCTGCCGGCCGATCGTGCCGCGCTCGAGATCCTGTCCGAGTCGGTTGAAGCGGCCGGATACACGCTCGGCACCGACATCGCGTTCGCGCTCGATGTCGCCGCCACGGAGCTGCACCGAGCCGGCCGATACGAGCTCGACGGACGTCAGCTGACCGCCGATGAGATGATCGACTACATGGTCGGCTTGGTCGACGAGTTCCCGCTGGTGAGCATCGAGGACGGTCTCGGTGAGACCGATTGGGAAGGTTGGGCGTCGATGACGCAGCGGCTCGGTTCGCAGACGCAGATCGTTGGCGACGACCTCTTCGTCACCAACGAGGAACTCGTGCGTCGTGGAATCGACGAAGGCGTCGCCAACGCAGTGTTGATCAAGGTCAACCAGATCGGATCGTTGTCGGAGACGTTGCACACGATGGAGCTGGCGAACACCCATCAGTACGGACGTATGGTGAGCCACCGTTCCGGCGAGACGGAGGACAGCTTCATCTCGCACCTCGCCGTGGCGACCAATGCCGGCCAGATCAAGACGGGTGCGCCCGCTCGAGGCGAACGCACGGCGAAGTACAACCAGCTGCTTCGCATTGAGGAATACCTCGGTGACGAGGCCCGCTATGCCGGTTGGTCGGCATTCACGAGGTCTTCGTAGTGACAACGCTGGCTCCGCCGCCGACTGAGCGCCGCCGACCGCGTCAGCACCGCCGATCCCCGTGGGTCGCGGTGCTGCTGCTGGCGGCCCTCGCCATCACGCTCGCCGGCATCTTCCCCTTTCGGCAGATGCTGGCGCAGCAGCGGCAGGTGGACGCCACCGAGGCTCGGCTCGCTGAACTCGTGGAACAGAACGAACTGCTCGAAGATCAGGTCACGGCGCTGAACAGCCCCGCTGAGATCGAGCGTCTGGCACGCGAGCGTGGCCTCGTTCTGCCCGGAGAGAAGGGCTTTGCGCTCGAATTCGAGGACGACGTCGAACCACAGGTCGCAACGACGGTTGCACCGCTCGTCGACCGGCAGGATCGCTCGCTCCTCGGCCAGATCTGGGACTTCCTCACCGGGAGGGATCTCGATCCCGATGACTGATCGCGCAGTGGTGGCCATCCAGATCGGACGGCCACCACGATCGGTCATCGACGTCGTCGCTCGGTGCCACCTTTCTCTGCCCACGGTCACTGCCGTGCCGCCCCACCTCGATGACGGTACGCCGTTTCCGACTCGCTACTGGCTCACCTGTCCGCTGGCGGTTCGCCGAATCGGTCGTGTGGAGGCTCAGGGTGGCGTTCGCGCCGCCGAGCAGCGGATCGAAGACGACGAGCGGGTGAGAGCACGTCACGAGGCCGCAATGCGCCGGTACGCAGCGCAACGTGACGCACTGATCGATCCCGACTCGGAGGCGCCCCGTCCGAGTGGAGGAGTTGCCGGATCACGAACCGGGGTGAAGTGTCTCCACGCGCATTACGCGGATTGGGTAGCCGGGAACGACAACCCAACCGGGCAGTGGGTCGAGCCGTCGGTGGAGCCGCTCAACTGTGCGGAGCCCTGCGTCGCCGAGATCGATGGGCAAACGGTCTTCAACCCGGAGTGGCGGGAGCCGAAACGGTGAAGGTCGGAGCGATCGACATCGGCACCAATACGGTGCGCTTGCTTGTCGCCGAGCGAGTCGGCGGCGGGCTCTTCCCCGTCCGCCTGGAGGACCTGGATCGGCGGGTGGTCATCACTCGGCTCGGCGAAGGTGTGGACGGGTCGGGACGGCTCGCCGACGCAGCGATCCTTCGGACGGTCGAAGTGCTCGGCGCGTACGGTGCAGCGCTCAGGGCGTGGAACGTCGACGTCGTGGATGCCGTTGCCACCTCGGCGACCCGAGACGCCGCCAATCGGGATGTTCTGCTCGAACGCGCCGAGTTGGCCCTTGGGTTTCGGCCGCGGGTGATCTCGGGCGATGACGAGGCGGCGCTGTCGTTCAACGGGGCGACCATCGCCGGCGACACCGGGTTGCACCTCGTCATCGACCCCGGCGGCGGGAGCACCGAATTCGTCTCGGGAGTCGACCGAGTCGAACAGTCCATCAGTGTCGAGATCGGCTCGGTTCGGCTCACCGAGCGACTCCTCCC
>JASJAX010000067.1 GCA_030066755.1 Acidimicrobiia bacterium | reverse complement strand
CTCGCCTGGAAGAACCGCAGCTCCGGCGGCTCGTACGTGAAGCGCAGCCCGCGCACGTCGTCCCGCCGCTCGTACACCTCCACTACCGATTCGGCCACGACATCCATGTGCGCCTGGGTGTAGACGCGGCGGGGGATCGCAAGGCGCACCAGCTCCAGCTTCGGGTAGTGGTGCTCGCCCGTTGCGGTGTCCCGTCCTGCCGACACCACGCCGCGCTCCATGCCGCGTACCCCAGACTCGAGGTAGAGCTCGGCGGTCAACGCCTGGGCGGGGAAGTGATCCTGCGGCAGGTGGGGGAGGATCGCAGCGGCGTCGAGGAAGATCCCGTGGCCGCCGATCGGTCGGACCACCGGGATGCCGGCCTTGATGAGCGCATTCCCCAGATACTCGACCTGGCCGACTCTGGCGTGCACGTGGTCGTCGGTACCGACCATCTCCCGGATTCCCTGGGCGAGCGCCTCCATGTCGCGTCCGGACATCCCGCCGTACGTGTGCAGTCCCTCGAACGCAACGAGCAGGGCTCGAGCGCGACGCGCCAGTTCGGGATCCCGGAGGGCAAGGAAGCCGCCGATGTTGACGAGATTGTCCTTCTTCGACGAGACGGTTGCGCCGTCGGAGTACGAGCAGATCTCGCGCATGATCTCTGCGACCGACCTGTCGTGGTAGCCGCCCTCACGTTCCTTGATGAACCAGGCGTTCTCGACGGCACGAGTTGCGTCCAGCATGAGGAGAATGCCGTGCTGGCGGCACAGGTCGTAGGTGGCGCGGAGGTTTGCCATCGACAGCGGTTGGCCGCCGGCCATGTTGACGTTGGTCTCCACCGAGATGTAGGGGATTCGATCGGCTCCGACTTCATCGATGAGTCGCTGGAGCTTGTCGAGGTCGATGTTGCCCTTGAACGGATGGAGGCTCGCCGGGTCGTGGGCCTCATCGATGATCACATCGACGAAGGTGCCGCCGGCGTACTCCTGGTGGAACTTCGTCGTGGTGAAGTACATGTTCCCCGGCACGACGTGGCCCGGCTCGATCAGGATCTGGCTCAGGATGTGTTCGGCGCCGCGACCCTGGTGGGTGGGGATCAGCTCCTCGTACCCGTACACCTCGCGAACGGCTTCGACGAGGCGATAGAAGCTCCGTGAACCGGCGTAGGCCTCATCGCCGACCATCAGGGCCGACCATTGAGCGTCCGACATCGCCGACGTCCCTGAGTCGGTGAGCAGGTCGATGTAGACGTCGTCCGAACGCAGGAGGAACGTGTTGAAGCCGGCCTCGGCAATGGCCCGCTCCCGCTCCTCGCGGGTCGTCATGCGGATGGGCTCGACCATCTTGATCTTGTAGGGCTCAGCCCAGCTCTTTCGCACGAGGTGCTCCTTCCATGTCGTGTGGTGTGTTGGCGATCTCGTTGGTGGTCATACGGCGTCGAGTGCGGCGGCCAAGTCGGCGATCAGATCATCCGCCGCCTCCACGCCAATGGAGAGGCGAACCAACCCGGGCGTGATGCCGAGCCGTCGCTTGACGTCCTCGTCGACTCCGGCATGGGTCATCGATCCCGGATGCTCGGCGAGCGACTCCGTGCTCCCGAGGCTCACAGCGAGCTTGATCAGCCCGAGCGAGTCGAGGAAACGGAACGCGGCCGCCTCGCCACCGTCGAACTCGACGGTGATCAAGGCACCGGCTGCCAGGCATTGGTGTTTGAACACGTCGTGGGCGCGTGTCCCCGGCTCGAGCAAGCCGAGGTATCGCAGGCGTCGGACCTTCGGGTGGTCCCGAAGGAATCCTGCGACCCTTGCTGCGTTCTCGAGTTGCTTGTCGGTGCGCACCTGGAGCGTCTCCAGGCTCCGGGTGATCAGCCACGCCACCTCGGGCGACGCCGTCGTGCCGAGGTCGGCTCTGAGGTGACCGATAGGTTCGAGGACACCGCGGTCACCGAGTACAGCTCCGGCGACGAGGTCGCTGTGGCCTCCGATGTACTTGGTTGCCGAGTAGATGACGATATCGGCACCGTGCTCGAGCGGGCGCTGCCACATGGGCCCGAGGAACGTGTTGTCGACTGCGAGCAGCGGACGTGATCCCGGACGTCCGTGGCGTTCGACGATGGCGGCGTACATCTCGAGGTCGAAGAGGTCCAGGGTCGGATTGGCCGGTGTCTCCAACAGGATCATGCCGAGTCGGGCGTCGGAGGTTCCGGCCGCCATGGCAGCCTCCACGGCCGCTTCGACGGCAGACTCATGCATGTCGCCCGTCACGGCGACGGGCATGATGCCGAACTCCGGGAGAAACGTCGTGGCCAGGAAGTCGGTGCATCCGTACAGCGGATGTGAGTGCACGAAGATGTCGCCGGGACGAAGCGTTGCGAGCAACGTGGTGGAGATGGCGCTCATACCGCTGCCGAACAGCAGGCACTCCTCGGCCCCGTCCCACACTCGCAGCCGGGCTTCGGCAACTCGCAGGTTTGGATTGTCGAGGCGGCTGTAGATGTATCCGGCACCCTTCGCAGCGAAGAAGTGTTTGCCTTCGGCGGCCGAAGCGAACTCGAAGGTCGATGTCTGATAGATCGGGACCTTGACCGACCCTTCCGTCTGGTGCGGGTCGTGGCCGTGGCTCATCATCAAGCTCTCGGGCCGCACCCCACCCATGTCGTCGCCCACGCTCGTCTCCTTCTCGTACGACCTGCGGTAACCGCAGCAAAGTGCCGGACAAGGACCGGCATCTCTTCCCTAGAGTCTGTCATCAGGCGTAGAATCGCAATAGAGTCCGAAGAACATTCGGCGAGGAGGGCCCATGACGCTGCTCGACCGTACAGATCGCACCATCGTGGCGCTCATGCAGGAGAATGCACGGCGGTCGAACAAGGAGCTCGCCGCTGCGGTGGGGATCGCGCCGTCGACCTGTTCCGAGCGAGTCCGCCGGCTCGAGGACGCGGGCGTGCTGCGCGGCTACACGGCGGACGTTGACCCGGCCTCGCTCGGGATCGGGATGCGAGCCATCCTCGCCATTCGCCTACGGCGCCACAATGCGTCCGAGGTCGACACCTTTCGGGAACATGTGCTGTCGATGCGCGAAGTCGTCCAGGTGTCCCACGTCACCGGCGGCAACGACTTCCTCGTCCAGGTCGTCGTGCGGGACGCCGCCCATCTTCGCGACCTCGCGGTGTCCGGGTTCACCTCCCTCCCGGAGGTCGCCCACATCGAGACGTCGCTCGTGTTCGACCACGTCGCAAAGCGCGCAGTGCCCGATCTCACGGACTGATTGGCTCCGCTCGGGGCTGGCGCGAGACTCTTCGTCATGAACTCGCTCCAGCAAACCGCCCCCGCCTTCGTCGAGATGGCGCATTCGATTGTGTGGTGTTCTGCCGCGACGGTTGACGCTGCCGGCCGACCTCGTTCCCGGGTCCTCCATCCGTACTGGGAATGGGATGGCGTTTCGCTGGTCGGATGGGTCGCCACGGGTCCAACCCCGATCAAGCGGGCGCACTTGGAGGTCTCCCCATTCATGTCGTGCAACTACTGGACGCCGAGCCAGGACACGTGCGTGGCTGAGGTTGCGACTACGTGGCACCTGGACATCGAGACCCGTGAGCGGGTGTGGCGGACGTATACGGAGCTGCCCGCTCCGCTCGGCTATGACCCGTCGATCATCCCTACGTGGGACGGTCCCGAATCGCCGTCCTTTGCCGTCCTGCGGCTCGATCCGTGGCGGCTCCGGGTCTTTCCAGGGTCGGTCCTCCTCGGTGGCGCCGGAGACGTCTTGCTCTGGAGGAAGAACGGTTGATCGCCACGGCCGGCTGAACCGACGATGGTCCCTGTCGACGGCGGGACGGTTGTGTGAGGATCGAGACCGCGACGACCTGGGAGGGAGCAATGGCGGATCCGGCGTTGGTCATCGGGGGCGGCTCATGGGGAACGGCGCTCGCCAACCTCCTCGCCGGCAAGGGTATTGCCACGACGATCTGGGCTCGTGAACAGGCAGTGGTCGCTGCCATCAACACGCAGCGTGAGAACACCACATTCCTGCCCGGGATCCCGCTGGCAGAAGCGCTCGAGGCAACGGGAGATCTCGCTGGGGCACTCGGTTCAGCCTCGATCATCGTCAATGCGGTCCCGACCCAGTTCATCCGTTCGACCTACGCACCGGTGGCGGGCCTGATCGACCTCGATGGGCTCTTCATCACGGTCTCGAAGGGGATCGAGGTCGACACCTTGCAGACACCGAACGAGATCTTCGCTGAGGTGGTCGGCGCCGCGCTGGGGGAGCGCATCGTCGCCCTTTCGGGCCCCTCGTTCGCCCGTGAGGTCGGAGCCGAACACCCCACGGCGGTCGTTGCGGCGAGCCGCGATCTCGACCGGGCGCACCGCACGCAGGAACTCTTCGCAACGGAGACGTTCCGGGTCTATGCGACCGACGACATCGTCAGCGTCGAACTCGGAGGAGCACTCAAGAACGTGGTTGCAATCGCCGCCGGCATCGTTGAAGGCTTGCGGTACGGACACAACACCATGGCCGCGCTCATCACCAGAGGAATCGCCGAGATCACACGGCTCGGGGTTGCGTTGGGCGGCAACCCAATGACTTTTGCCGGTCTCTCGGGGATGGGCGACCTGGTATTGACCTGCACGGGTGGGTTGTCGCGCAACCGTTCGGTGGGTGTCGAACTCGGCCGGGGGCGCCCGATCGACGAGATCCTCGGCGAGATGGAGATGGTGGCCGAGGGAGTCAAGACGACCCAGGCCGTCGTTCAGCTCGCTTCCTCGGTCGGCGTTGAGATGCCGATCGCCGAGCAGGTCCACGCGGTGATCTACGAGGGCAAGGATCCCCGGCTCGTACCTCGTGAGCTCATGGTCCGCCAGCTCAAGGACGAGCGAGAAGGGACGTAACCGGACCCAAGGTCTCGGGCCCCGTTCGGTTGTGGCCTGTACTCGGATCGACGAGCCGCCAGCCGCCAGCCGCCAGCCGCAGGTCTTGCTGGAGGCTGGAGTCCGGGAGCTGGTGGCTTCTCGAGGCGAGTTCGCAAGACCACCGCACGGGGCCCGAGGCTTCGGGGCTCAATCAGTCCCCCACACGCGTTCGAGCCCCGGGGGAGGTCCGGGGCTCGAAACGTGAGGCTGTTGGAATGGTGCCTCAGATCGGGGAAGTGGGCTCCGTCAGTGACCCTCTCCCGAGGTTCGGGTGAATGTGAACACCTTGCGCCCGCCGTCGTCGGACTCGATGACCACCTCGAAGGTCTTGCCGACCTTGGCATTCGGGAAGTCAACGCGGATCTCCCACTCGCCGTGCTCGTTGGCCTTGGTCCAGCCTGACCCGTAGTCGGACATCACTCGGATCTTCGTGCCGGGATCCTCTGTGCCCCAGAACACGTCGTAGGGGACCTCTTCGCCGCACGAGCCGTACTGCTGGTTGGCGGTGAAGTCGACTTCGCCACCCTCGTCGGCGCAGACGTATTTGAACTCGAACACCTTGCGTCCGTCTTGACCTTCGACGACCACGTCGTTCCACGTGTTGCACTCGGCCTTCGGGAACTCGACGTAGATCAGCCACTCGCCGTTCTCTGCGACCTTCGTGTAAGTCTCGACTCCGCCATCGGTCGACACGATCCACACCTTGGTGCCGGGTTCGCCGGTGCCGTAGTACTTGTTGGCTGCCGGCTCGCCGTCGACGACCTCCCACTTCTGGTGGGCCGTGAACTCGTGGTCCTGCTCGCAGTGCCACTTCATCTCGAAGGTCTTGCGTGCGCCGTCGGTTTCGACGACAACCTCGAAGTACTGGCCACACGGAGCCTTCGGGAACTCGACGTAGGTCTCCCAGGTGCCGTTCTTGCCGGCGATGACCTTCGTCTCTGCGCCGCCGGCCTTGGACACCACGTAGACCTTGGCGCCCGGCTTGGCCGTGCCGTAGTACTTGTTGGCTGCGACCTTGCCGTCCACGATCTCCCACTTCTGGTTGGCAGTGAAGCGGTGGTCGTTTTCGCGGTCGAGGTACAGCGTGATCGAGGCGGAGCTCTTGTTGCCGGCCTCGTCTTCGGCGTACAGGGTGAACACGTTCTTGCCCTTCTCGAGCTTGAGCGCAATCCACCACGCACCGTCTTCGTTGGTCCTGGCTTCGTACTTGCCGGCGAAGGTCACGGTTGCACCGACCTCGACGCGGCCGGAGACCGTCACGACCTCGTCGTCCACATGCGCACCGTTCTCGGGGCTGAGGATCACGAAGTAGGGAGGCTCCGTGTCGATCTCATCGTCGACCGGTGGTTCCTCATCCTTCGGCGGGACCTCGTCCTTGGGCTTCTCTTTCTTGGGTGCCTCGTCTTTCGGCTTCTCGTCCTTCGGCTCGTCGACCTTGGGCTCGTCGGCCTTTTGGTCGCGCTGCGGCTTGGCGTCGTCCTTTGCAGGTTCGGTGGCCTTGTCGCCGTTGTTCGAGGGTGAGAGCGCATCGTCCTCCACCACATCGTTGGCGAGCGGCGCAGCCTCCACGGCGACGTCATCGTTCCCCGGCAGGACGTCGGCGATCTGGGCCACGGCGATGCCGCCGAGGAGCACTACGGCGAATGCCGAGAGCATGATCGCTAGTCCACGCTTCTTCATCATGTCGGTTCCTCCACTGGTTACCGATGTGTGAAGCCTTCCCCACTTCCACCCGGTTACTCGCTCGAGGGCCCGATTGGGTTTATCGCGACGTGGTCCCCGAGCGATTTGGGTCGGAGGGCCTAGGGAGGAGTACTGAGTACTGAGTACTGAGTACCGAGAATCTGACGACTGACGACTGACGACTGATTCCTCAGTGCGTCACCGGTCGGCGGGTGCGGGCTCGGAGTACGAGCGTTGCAACCACCGTGACGGCGACTGCGCTGATCACGATGAAGATCGCCGCCCACGGATCCGTGAGGGCATCGGGAGCGAACACGAGGATGACGCCGAGTCCGAGCATCATCGTTCCGGACAGCAGCTTCAGCGATCGACCTTCGTACTCCTGCAGCTTGCGGGAGCCCAGCGCCACCACGAAACCACCGACGATGAGGAGGAGGGGGATGACGTAGACGACGTTGTAGAGCACGAGATAGCCGTAGTACGTGCTCGTTGGGAGTTCGTTGAGCGTCAACACCCGGGTGAACGCCATCGGCAGGCCGGCCGTACACAGCAGTTCATAGCTGTTGACGGCTACCGCCAAAGCAACCGTACCGGCGAGCATCGTGGGGTACCGGTCGGCAGCGACGAGAGATCGCATGCGCCCGTAGAGACCCGGCTTGGCCCGCTCGGGAATCGACAGTGATGGTCCACGGTCGGCTCCGAACGCGTCTTTGAGGTTGACCGCAGCGATCGTCACGGCGAGCAGGCCCGCAACGAGCGTGATCCAGCGGAGGCTCTCGGTCACCATGAACACGTTGAGCCAGGCCGCCATGAACAGGAAGTAGATCACCCCGGAGCACAGGACGAATGTCCCGCCGACGACGGCCATCCGCAGGCGCGAACGTGCGTGAACGAGCAAGCTGAGCAGGAACAGGAGGACGAAGAACGCGCACGGATTGAATGCATCCACGGCGGCGATCATCACGGTGAACGTGGGGAGCGACACGTCGGCGGCATCGACATCGCCCATGATCGGTACCGCAACGGTGTCGGTCTCTTCGGGCTCCATGGGTGTTGCGTTGGTAGCGTTGGTCGACACCAGGCTCGCTCGGCACTCGAGCAGCGACTCCTCGAGGGCCGCTCCCATGCCGTCGTCATCGTCGTACCCACTCGCCAGGGTCTCGCACCACATGAACGTCGGTACGGCCCGGAGGTCCTGGCCGATCGACTCCGCCAGCAGGATGGCGAATTCGGTCGCCGTCGGATCGTCGGCATTCACTTGGATCCAGTGGACCCGTAGCCAGGGATAGCGCGCCTCCAGCGACTCGATGAATGGGTGAGCCTTGCGGCAGTGAGGGCAGGTGCTCGACCACACGAAGTACAGATCCACGGTGACGTCGCCGTCCGCAATCTCCCACCAGGGTCCGCCGGGCAACCGTTCCGGAGGTTCGTCGGTCTGCGCCGAAGCGGCGGTTCCGCCGAAGATCATGAGGACCATCGTCAGGACGACCAGCAGTCGGCTGAATTGGATTCTGGCCATCACCACCAGGCTCGATCCGATCAACCCTGCGATCAAGAGCCCAAGGACCGGTCGGACCCACCAAATGCAGGGTCTTTCGGCCTGAACAGGCGGCGCTCCGAGCGGTTATCGTCGGGACTGCACCGACAGATCGGGAGGGATGATGGACGACACTCCGGCGACTCCGTTCGAGGGGACCGATAGTTCTCCTGATGGGGCGAGCGCTACGCCAGACGACGTCGCAGCGGCCCCGGTACCGGGCGGCGGCGAGGCAGCTGGTGCGTCGTCGGCGAGGCTCACACCTCGCCACTTCGATGTGATCGAGCCAAAGCAGGCGATGCAGAAGCCGAAGCTCAAGAAGAAGTTCTACGAGGAGGAGCTTCAGCGGCTCCAGCAGGAGTTCGTCAAGCTCCAGGAGTGGATCAAGCTCAAGGGGCTCCGGGTGGTCGTCATCTTCGAGGGTCGTGACGCCGCGGGGAAGGGCGGAGTCATCAAGCGCATCCTCGAACGCACCAACCCACGTGTCGTTCGAGTCGTCGCCCTCGGGACGGCGACGGAACGCGAGAAGACTCAATGGTGGTTCCAACGCTACGTCGCCCAGCTCCCGGCAGCGGGGGAGATGGTGTTGTTCGATCGATCCTGGTACAACCGGGCCCTGGTCGAGCCGGTGATGGGCTTCTGCACCGAGGACGAGTACCGCGAGTTCCTGCGGTCGTGTCCGGAGTTCGAGCGGATGTTGGTTCGGTCCGGCATCATTCTCATCAAGTACTGGTTCTCGGTGAGTGACGATGTCCAGGAAGCTCGGTTCGCCGACCGCATCGAAGACCCCCGCAAACGGTGGAAGCTCAGCCCCATGGACCTCGAATCTCGCGCCCGCTGGGTCGAGTACTCGCGAGCGAAGGACATCATGTTCGACCACACGGACATCAAGCAGGCGCCGTGGTACGTCGTGAATGCCGACGACAAGAAGCGGGCTCGGTTGAACTGCATCTCCCACCTGCTGTCGGTCATCCCGTACGAGGACACGACACCGGATCCAATCGAGCTCCCGCCGCGGCAGTCGGATGCCAGCTACATCCGGCCGCCGAAGGGCGAGCAGACCTTCGTGACCGAGGCGTACTGACCCCGGCGCACCTGCCGGATCCTGTCCTCCGCGTCGCGCCGGCTTCGCAGGGGTTTGGTCCTGCCAGCAAGTGCTTGCAATAGTTAGCAAACTGCTTACAATGGTATGTGAGCCCAGGTGGTGCCATGCCATTGACGATGATTCCGCCGGCCGACGCTCCGGCGCACTATCCATTTCAGTTCGAACGTATCGTCACCCTCGGTGACGGATCGCCGGCACGAGTCCGACCGATCGTGCCCGAGGACGCAAGCCTCCTCGGAGCGGAGATCGAGGCTGCCGACGAGGAGACGCTCTACCTCCGTTTCTTCACGCCCGTGGTGAGGTTCGACGAGGCGCGCCTGCGGTACCTCACCGAGCTCGATTACGACCGCCGCTTTGCCCTTGCTGCCTTCACGCTCGACGGTGACGGCATGGCGATCGCTCGATACGAAGGGGCCGCTGCGGCCGGCGAAGCTGAGGTCGCCGTTACGGTCAAGCCGGAGTACCGACGGCTGGGGATCGCTACTTCTCTGTTTGGCCTCCTCGAGGAGGCGGCCGCAGCCCACGGGATTCGGCGCCTCTACGCCAACTACCTCGCAGCCAACGACGCCGCCGAAGCGCTGTTGGCAAAGTGTGGGTACGGCGACGTGGAGTTCGACGGCAGCATTGCGACGGTCGTCAAGGAGCTCCCTGGCCCGTCCGAGTAGGCGCACCGGAGCGCGGCTACGATTTCGCAATGCCCAGCGTTGCTGATGTCGTCGGTCAGATCGATGCACACATCCCGCTTGCGAAGGCCGGAGGATGGGATCCGGTCGGTCTCCAAGTCGGCGACGGTGCCGCCGAGGTGGGGACGATGGCCGTGTGCCACGAAGTCACGGAGGACGTCGTCCGATCTGTCGAACAGGATCCCGTCGATCTGCTCGTCACCTATCACCCGTTGCTCTTCCGACCGGCGCAGGTGTTTGTGTCCGGCGCGTCGGCATCCGGCCGTGCCTTCCGGCTTGCCCGCACCGGTACGGCCGTCGCCGTCGTGCACACCGCATTCGACGTCATGGCCG
This sequence comes from Acidimicrobiia bacterium, assembly GCA_030066755.1. GTDB lineage: Bacteria > Actinomycetota > Acidimicrobiia > Spongiisociales > UBA5794 > JASJAX01. The sequence continues at coordinate 4,999 of JASJAX010000067.1, read as the reverse complement.
GCGGTGCCGCCGATGCGCTGGCCGATGTTGTCGTGGTGCGCGACGCCACAGGATTCGGGCCCAACTGGGGGAGTGATACCGCCAAGATCGTGACCTTTGTTCCCCACGACACGGTCAAGGTCCTGGTCGGTGCCATGGCCGCAGCGGGCGCCGGTCGTATCGGTCGGTATCGGGGATGCTCGTACCGATCGACCGGCTTCGGTGGGTTCACGCCGGACGCGGGAGCGTCGCCGGTCGTTGGCTCCGTGGGCGAGAACAACCTGGAGCCCGAGACACGGATCGAGATGGTTGCGCCCGCAGGGCGAGTCGACGCCGTCGTTGGTGCACTCGTTGCGGCGCATCCCTACGAGGAGCCGGCGTACGACGTCTACGAAGTGAGAGCCAATGCAGGATTCGTCGGCAGGGCCGGAACGATCGCCGCAACCTCGGTGCGTGACCTCGCCAAACGCCTCAGCGAAGCGCTGCACTGCACGCCGAGGGTCGCCGGCAGCGATCGGACGGCGACACGGGCTGCCGTCGTCCCCGGTTCCGGCCGATCGTTCATCCCAGCCGCGGCCGCCGTCGCCGATGTTCTCGTCACTGGAGATGTGTCGCACCACGACGCCAGGGACGCCCTCGGCCGCGGGCTGTCGGTGATCGACGTTGGCCATGTGCCCGGCGAACGACCGGGTGTCGCAAGGCTGTACGCTTTGGTCTCGCAACTCGGATTGCCGGTGAACGACCTGACCGGCCTCGACCCCGACCCTTGGAGCTGACTCGATGGAGGAGCTGAACAGCCTCGCCGACCTCCTCGCGCTGCAGGACGTCGACCTGCAGATCGACCGGCTCCTCCATCAGCGGCAATCGCTTCCCGAACTCGACGACTACAAGGCCGCTCACACTGCACTCGAGGCCGTCCAGAGCGACTACGACACCCTGGCGATCGCCGCCCGGCAAACCGCCTTGGACCTCGACAAGACCTCGGGCGAGCTCGAGATCACGGAACAACGTCACGAGGCGGAACAGAATCGTCTCTACGCAGGCGGGATGAGTGCCCGGGATGCCGACTACCTCCGGCGAGAAGTCGAGATGCTCGGTCGCAAGAAGGACGGCATGGAGGAGACGATCCTCGAGCTGATGGAACAGCGAGACGAGCAGGATCGGGAACTCGCCGAGCTGCAGACCGGGGTAGAGGCCGCGACGTCGGAGAAGAACCGGCTCGAAGGCGTCATCGCAGAGGCATGGAAGGGAATCGATGCCGACCTCAGTCGACTCGAGGCCCGCAAAGCGGACATCGTGCCGCTCGTCGATGAATCACTGCTCGATCTCTACGAGGAGCTGCGGCCGATCAAGGATGGCGGCGTCGCCGTTGCGCGACTCGGCGAGGGTGTCTGCGGCGCATGCCATCTCACCCTGACACCGGCGGAGCAGATCGAGGCGAAACGCACCACCCCGCCCCGGTGTATTCACTGCCGGTGCATCCTCGTTCCCTGATTGGGGCGACCGCATGCTCTTGTGGCACGTCGGCGGAACCATCGCTCTGGTTCGCTACACATTCCGTGACGAGCGCATGGACTTGCGGTTCCTGATCCTGGGGGCGGTGCTTCCGGACCTCATCGACACCCCGCTGGGTCTCGCGCTGTACTCCGGGACGCAGTCGGTGCGATTGGTCGGGCACAGCCTCCTCGTTGCCGGCGGCCTCATGGTGGCCGTGCTCCTCACCACGCGACGCGGACGACCTCGGAAGCGGTGGATGCCGCTCGCCATCGGTGTGCTCCTCCACCTCTTTCTCGACGCGATGTGGGCCGACCCGGAGACGCTCTGGTGGCCGTTCCTCGGCTGGTCGTTCTCCGCCGCACCCGAGGTGACCGTTGCGGACTATGTCAGCCGGGTCCTGGCCGATTGGCGGATGTGGGCGCTCGAAGCCGTCGGTGCCGTCTACCTGGGCGTACTAGCGCGCCGGGCGAGATTCGGCGATCCCGCCGCCCGCGAGCTCTTCCGCACGACGGGGCGAGTCGGCGTTCCCATCGGGACGGACCAATGAGGAGGACCGGCCCGCTCCGCATCGGCGCTGCGGTTGCGGTCCTCGTCGTGGCCGCCGGATGCGGCGACGAAGCAGCCGTCTCCACGACCACCGGCGGCCCGCAGTTCCCGTCGGTCGCCGTGGATGCCTGGCTCGATGCGCTCGATGGACGCGATTTCGAGACCGTGGCCACCCTCGTCGAGCCGATCGGCGCATCCATCGTGCTCGCCGTCGAGAACGGGCTCGGCGACGAGCCTCTCGCCGAGCTGATCGAGTCGGGCTGGAGCGACGAGCTGATCGAGTCGTTTTGGCGATCCTTCGCCGATGAGTTCCCGCTGTTCGCAGGCTTCGATCTCTCCGAGGTCGCAGTCGGCCGGCACGTTCCGCTCGATGACGCTTCGGGCGAGTACGCGGTCGTCCAGGTCGGATCAGGGCCCGACAGCGGGTGGGTCGTCACCCGACGCGCCGGCAATGGGGCCTGGCAAGTCGATCTCCTCGCGACCCTCGGAGGCGCATTCGTGCCCTTGGTCTTCGATCGTGTCGACGATCTCGGGGAAGGGCCTGCCGTGGATCTCATCGTCGATGCGATCCGTACCTCGGCGCTCGAGAGCCTCGACGCCGCAGCCGTTGCGTATCCCGAGGATGTGCGGCTCGTAACGGAGATCGCCCGGATCCGGCAGCTCATCGGCTCGGGGTAGGCGCGCCACCGAGCAGGGGAGCCCTTCCTGCGTTACTCGGTACGGCCGGCGGCTTCTCGGAGGCGGGGCAGCACGTACGCACCGAGCATGTCGATCGTTGCCTCCTGGTGGAGCGACGTCGTCTGGATCGCCACGATGTCGGCGCCGATCTCGGTGACCAGCGGCAGGTACGTGTCGATGTAGTCCTCCGGCGACGACACGTATGAGTAACGGCTGAGGATCTCCTGACGGTCCATCGAATCTGCCCGTTCGCGCAGTTCGGCGGGATCGACGGCTTCGAGCCGACCGGGGGCTCGCAGGCCGCGCCAGGACGTCAGTGCCTCCCACGCTTCGTCGTGAGACTCGGCGAAGATCGACCAACGCGAGGCCAGGACCTTGGGATGAGGCCGTCCCGCCTCGTCGGCCGCCGTCCGAGCCGGTTCGATGACCCGGGCAAACGTCTCCTCCGGGACCTTCACGCTGGTGATGATCCCCTCAGCCTGACGGGCGGCAAGCGCCGCCGATTTCGGGCCACCGGCAGCCATCCAGATGGGGACCGAGCCGATTGGTGGGCTGTAGAGCTTTGCCCGATCGGTTCGATAGAACTCGCCGTCGTACGTCAGCTTCTCACCGTCGAGCAATCGACGCATGATCTCGAGCGCCTCGGACATTCGGGCGGCGCGTTCGGCGTACTTGGGAAACGGATAGTCGAGGGGGCCTTCGTTGATGTTTTCGCCCGTGCCGACACCGAGATTGAAGCGGCCGTTCGACAGGCGGTCCATCGTTGCCGCCGCCTGGGCCACGAGAGCCGGGTGATACCGGAAGAGGGGAGTCGTGACGCCCGTTGCGATGTCGACCCGTTCGGTTGCCTGCGCAATGGCGCCGATGGTCGAGAACGCAAAGCCGGATGCGCTCGTGTCGTCGACCCAGGGGTGGAAGTGCTCGGAGACGACGAGTCCGTCGAAGCCGGCCCGCTCGGCACGTACTGCGTGCTCGACGAGTTGTTCTGGCTGCCACTGCTCGTGGCCGCAGAAGTAGGCGAATCGGGTCACAGGTACGTCTCCTCCAATGGCTGTCACCTCAGCCTAGGACGCAGGCTGCCGGCATCAGATCGTGGCGCTCGCCGGCGCGTTGACCCGTGGCCACGCATCTCTCAAGGTCGGCGTCCCGGAGACCGATTCCACCTCTAGGAGTCAGCAGCTTCCTGCGCGAGAGGCAAAGATGGATTCGGATTACGCCGTCGGCGACGATCTCGGGCCAATGCCCGACATCCTCCTGGTTGAGGACAACCCACTCCACGTTCGGCTGGTCAAATCGATGCTGGCCGATATCTGGGATGGAGCCGAAGGTCTTCGGTTCGCCAAGCGGCTCGACCGCGCCATCGAGATGGTCAAAGACCAGGAACCGGACTGCATCCTCCTGGATCTCGTCCTGCCCGATGCCCAGGATCTCGAGGCCGTGAAAGCGATGCTCGCCATCGCCCCCCAGATCCCGATCGTCGTTCTGAGCGCACACGAAGACGACGAAGTCGCGATGCAGGCCGTCGCCGAGGGTGCGCAGGACTACCTCGTCAAGGGCACTATCGGCGCCGAGCAGCTGGCCCGATCGATTCACTTCGCCATGCAGCGCCATGCACTGGACCGTCCCGAGGAGTCCGATGCCGTCGCGCCGGTGACCGTCCCTGAGGTTCCCGGTCTCGACGCTGCAGGCACCGCGGTCATCGACCGCGACGGTGCCGTCGTGTACGCCGAAGCGGCCGTCGCCGACATGCTCGGGCTTCGGTTGCGCGATCTCGTTGGTGTGCCGCTCTCGGAGCTCAGCTATCCATCTGACGTCGAGACCTTCGGGTCCATCGCCGCGTCCGGAGTTGGCGGCGAGTTCGACCTGCAGTTCCGCCATGGATCGGGGACGTCCATGCGGGTGCGAATGGAACTGAGTCCACTCTCCGACGGATCGCAGGCCGGCGCAGCGTTCATCGCCCGGTACTACCCCATGGGTGAGGTCGGCACCGCCGCATCCGGCGCCTACACCGTCATCACGGAGTGGACCCAGAGTTAGGGTTTCGCCGCCGGCAGGCCGGCGGCGAGATTCTCGTCGGCCCTTCGGGCCTCCTCGTATTCGTGCGGCCTCTCGGCCGCGCTCTTCTTGGGATCGCACCGCGCATGTCGCTGCGATCCCGGCTGAGGGGGGATCGGCGGAGCCGCCCCCCTCAGGCACCCCCCACGGCGGCTCGCTTCGCATCGCCACCGACCTGCGTACTGCGCCTCGAATGCCTTCGGCATGGGGAGTTGCGGTCTCAGTACTCAGTACTCGGTACTCA
>JASJAX010000066.1 GCA_030066755.1 Acidimicrobiia bacterium | reverse complement strand
CTCGCTGCGTTGACCAAGGCCGAATAGACATTGCCGCGGCGATCGACATCCACCCCGTCGGGCGCCCACCTGCCGATGAAAGCCGGGTTGTCGCTGAGGTCGGCGAACACGTCAATGTCTCCGAGCGTGCGCTTCCACCACTTGACCCGGATCTTCAGGATGAGCGACCGCTCGCTGCTGGCAACGTAGAGATGGCCCCGGTGGAAGGCGATCCCATTCGCCCCGACCGGGAACGGCACGACCGTGCAGCTTGGCGGCGAGTCCGGGAACAAGGGAACGAGCGGAGCGGTGAGCAACTCGTCGCGCAGCAGTAGCTCCGCCTCACCGCCTCGAGGAACGACCCAGATGCCACCCGGTCCGAACTTGCCGTCTGCCTTGACCGGCGAGCCGACACATGACGGGTATTCGACTGCGTCGTCGAACGAGTAGGTCTCGCTGATGTAGAGGTTGCCGCGCCAGTCGAACGTCATCGCGTTCGGGAACGCGATGGCATCCGTACCCGGTACCAGGTCGTAGTCACCGGTGCGCTTGTGAATCTTGAAGACGCCGAGCCCCTGGATTCCGACGTAGACGTAGCGCCCCCGCACTACGACGCCAGCACCGCCCGGACTGCCTGGGATGTTCGCCAGCAACGACCCGTTGCCGTCCCGGTCGACCTTCCACACCTCGACGAACGGGGGTGCAGTCGGATCAAAGCTTCCGACACTCACGTAGATGTTGCCCGCCCAGTCGACGGCGACACCCTCGGCCGGTCCCGGAAGGTCCCCGCTGTAGTCGGGGACCACGTGATGGTCAGCCGAGGCGGGGGCTCCCATCAGAAGAGTCACGAGAACGGTGACGACTACAAGGAACTTGCGCATTGCCTTCTCCCCTTTCACAGCCCGAATCCGAACGCCCGGACCCCACTCTCTCGACCATATGCCGCCACTCGATTCGCACGTGGTCCCGTTCGTGCAGGTCAAAGGCCCTTTTCGCTCGTTCAACGGACCAATCGGTAGCCTGCCTGGATGCCGGCGAACGTCCTGACGTGTCCTCGATGACGAAACGGGGAGTCCTCCGGTCGACGTATCGCCGCGAAGTGGACGATGCCGGCCGCTTCGATGTGACCGTCGAACTGTTCGATACGTCGTTGGATCGTGGCGACCTCCTCGGCATGTGCACCGGCACCGCGACACGTCCCACCACGGAGTCGTCCGCAACGGTGCACGAGGCCGTGTCCACTCGCCTGCGGCTCCGGCCCGATCCGCCGGAGTTGATTGACGGGTTGAGGCGATGGTCGATCGCCGGGCTCCAGCCGCAGCATCCGGCCAGCCATGCGAACGACGGCCCGGTCGCGGCGTGGATCGAACGCGCCGACGGATCCACGATCGAGCTCGACGTCGAACCAGCCGAGCTCTGGGGCGCACCTCCGATCTCCACCCGAACACCCCCTCAGGCCACCGACGCCACACCAGGTCTGCTCCCACAACCGGCGACGGTGCACAGCGATGGCTCCCTGAGGCTGGGAATCGGTGTCCGGGTCGTGAGCGACCCAGCCGACCGATGGCCGGCTGTCGCCGCACTTGCGCTCCGGCTCGGTGTCGACCTGGCGGGTCGCAGTGGCGTCCTGGAGTTGGACGCGGCCCTCGACGCCGGCCTACCCCACGGCGCCTACGACCTCGAGATCGACGGTTCCGAGGCTCGTCTTCGTGCTGCGACACCCACTGCGATCACGCACGGCATGGTGACGCTTGCCCAGCTGATTGCCTCCGGTGTTCCCGAGCGGGTGCACGTGGTGGATGGACCCCAGCATGCCCGCCGCGGCGTGTCGGTCGACCTGGCGCGGCGTTGGTTCGAGCCGTCGCTGATCGAGCGGATCATCGACCTGGCTGCATGGCGGAAACTGACGCATGTCCAACTCCACCTCACCGACGACGAAGCGTGGCGAGTCCCAGTCGAGGCATACCCGGCCCTCACTGAGATCGGCGGGCTTCGCGGGCACGGACTCGTCATCGGGCCGCTATGCGGCAGCGGGGCTGCGCCGTACGGTCGGGCGTACACCCCGGCAGAGATCGACCGATGGGTCGCACGTGCCGAGGGTCTCGCCGTCGAGCTGGTCCCCGAGATCGACATCCCCGGGCACTGTCACGCAGCACTCGCTGCGGTCCCCGAGCTCCGCGATCCCGATGACCGCAGTCGGCCGGTCAGTGTCCAAGGCTTCACGGACAACGTGCTCGTGCCCGGCCGGGCGACCACGCGGTTCCTCCACGAGGTGTTCGGGTCGCTTGCCGACTTGTTCCCGCACTCGTCGGTTCTCCATGTCGGCGGTGACGAGGTCCCACCGACGGCGTGGACGCAGTCGCCCCGCGCTACGGCGTTCGGGCGTGACTACGGCATCGAACCGGGGATCGCGCTGGCCGGTGCGTTGATTGGCGACGCCGCCGACGCAATCGATGCTGCCGGTCGGGGATGGGCCGGTTGGCAGGAGGTCGCCTTCTTCGACCATCCAATCGCTCCCGCCTATGTCGTCGCCTGGACATCGACGTCGGCGATCGGGGCGGTCCTCGCGTGCGGCCATCCTGTGGTGGCGTCACCGAGCGACGCGTACTACCTGGACATGGCCGTCGACGATGACTGGGCGACGCCGGGAGCGTCCTGGGCCGGCTCGACACCGCTATCCACCACCTGCGATTTCGAGTTGGCCAACGTCGCCGGTCCGGCTGAAGGGCTCATCGGCGGGCAAGCTGCCATCTGGGGAGAACACGTCGCCTCGCTCGAGATCCTCGATGCACTGCTGTTCCCCCGGCTCGACGCCGTCGCTGAGGCGACTTGGTCCGGTTCGACACGAGGGCGGGCCGACGACATCGAGCGACGCTCGAGTTTCCACCCTACGGTGCTCCGCCAGGCGCAGGCCATCGATCCGGAGGCCTCAGGTGCGTGACGCGTTGGTCAGACCGTTCGCACCGGGCGACGTCGACGCGTGTTACGAGATCTGTCTCCGTACCGGAGACCACGGCAGCGACGCCTCGGCCCTCTACATCGACCCTCGATTGATCGGCGAGATCTGGGTGGGACCGTATCTCGAGCGCTGGCCCGAGCATGCCTTCGTAGTGGCTGACGATATGGGTGTCGGTGGCTACATCGTCGGGGCACCGGACACGACCGAACACCACGACTGGCTGGAGCAGGAGTGGCTCCCGCCCCTGCGCCGTAGGTACCCGATCGATGCGTTCCCCGTCGGCAGCGCCGATGCCGAGCTCGTCCGTCTGCTCCACGATCCACCACGGACCCGGGACCGGGTGGCCGCAGAGTGGCCGGCTCACCTCCACATCGACCTCCTACCGCGCATCCAAGGGCGCGGCTACGGAAGGATCCTGATGAACGCCTTGTTCCACTCACTGCGGTCGGTCGGGGTGCCGGCGATCCATCTCGGAGTGTCCTCGCAGAATCCCGGCGCGATCGCGTTCTATCGCCGACTGGGATTCCAAGACATCGGCGACGGGACCCTCTGGGGTAGATCAACCGACCCGGTCTGACGAGAACCAGATCGCTGGGCTGGGTCTGAGCACCGCATCGTCGGTTGTGATCACCGTGTGGTGGCGTCGGCTCACGAGTCGTCTCTGGACCTGGGCTTCTTCAAGCGGCGGGCGCGGCGGGCGGCGTCGACGAGCACGGCCTCGATCTGTGCATTGACCGAGCGGAACTCGTCGGCCGCCCACGCCTCATACGTGTCGTACAGCTCCTGCGGGATGCGCAGCAGGTACTGCTTGCGTTGGCGAGCCATTGCGTGCCCCTTACCGGCTGAGCGTTCCCACGTTCACGACCGGGTTGGTCGGCTGATCGCTCGCAATGACGGTCATCAGGTTGGCCGCGAAGGTCGCCTTGCGATCCTCATCGAGGGCGATCGAGTCGTGGTCGGCGTCCCCCTCTTCGAGACCGGCGACTGCGTCACGCACCATGAGCACCGCACCTTCGACGATCTTCTTGCGAGCCGCCACGATCGCCGCTGCCTGCTGGCGGCGCAGCATCGACTCGGCGATCTCCGGCGCATAGGCCAGGTCCGTGATCCGAGTCTCCATGATCTCGACCCCGGCGTCCTCGGCGCGATCCTGGAGCTCGACGAGAAGGTCCTCGTTGATCTCGCTGGTGTCGCCGATGAGCGTGGTGACGTCCGTCTCGTCGAACGCGTCATATGGATACATGCGGGCCAGCTGACGGACCGCGGACTCGGACTGGATCTGCACGTAATTGGTGAAGCTGTCGACTCCGAAGATGGCCCGCGCCGTGTCCACGACGCGCCAGACCACGACGGCGGCGATCTCGATCGGGTTGCCGCGAGCGTCGTTCACCTTGGATGTCTGCGTCGTGAAGTTCCGCACCCGCAGCGACACCTTCTTCTTGACATAGAGCGGATTCGCCCACCGCAATCCCGGCGTCGCGTCGCTGCCCCGGTAGTCACCGAACAGTGTCAGCACCGCCGACTGGTTCGGCTGGATCATGTAGAAGCCGATCGAGACGAATGGAAACGCGATCGACAGCACGATGGCGGCCAGGATCAATGGGAAGGCCCCATTGATGCCACCGATGATGTAGAGAGCGACGAGGGCCAGCAAGATCGCAATGTCGATGACGAGGATGGGAACACCGCCCCGCGACCGGGCCGGCGCCTCGACGATGTTGGAGGTGGATTCCCGAGTGGTCACGATGACTCCTATCTTGAGGCTGCGATACTAGCAATATGATATCACATTGATAGGTGTCAACGCAACGAGGTCTTCGCAGCCCAAGGCGCCATTCGGCGGCGAACGGTGACCGGTCGGGACTGGGCAAAACCCTGTCGAACCCAATGCGATCTTCACGGCATCTTCATCCCGGGCGTGTCTGATGCCGATGACATGCACAGCACAAGGAGGCGCATGATGATCAAACGAATCGGTCTGGCGCTCACGGTGGTGGCCGTGCTCGCCTTCGGGACCGTGGCGGCCTCGGCGCAGGCCCCTCCGGAGGAGTCAGAAGGCACGGGCGTGGTGGTGACTGCCGCCCCGGCCACCAAGGCCGGCAAGTTCGTCGAATCCGACGAGTACGACGACGGGAAGTTCGAGGACGAGGAACTCCCTGCCGAGTTCGTCGAGGAGATGAACGCTGAAACCGATGCCCTCGTCGAGTACTTGCGCGGGCTTGGCTTCACCGTGGACGTCGAGCGCATCGAGTTGCGCAAGCCCGTGTTCGACGAGGAGGACGACGCGATCTGGGAGGCAATCGACGCCTTCTACGCCGAGCAGTTCGCCTCTGAGATCGCCGCCTGGACCGACGAAGAGAAGGCCGAGTGGAACGCCGAGATCGATGAGTTCGTCGCCTGGATGGCCGAAGAAGGCATCACCGTCGAGATCACCGAACTCGCTCCCGGCGTCTATGACATCGTCTGGACCGAAGAACTCGACAAGGCCCTGTGGGAACTCGAAGAGAACTTCGAGGATGAGGACTTCCAAAAGCACGACGACGAGGAACTCACTCCGGAGCTGATCGAGGAGATCAACGCTGAGACCGATGCCCTCGTCGAGTACCTGCGCGGGCTCGGCTTCACCGTGGACGTCGAGACCGACGAGAACGGCATCCGTGAGCCGGTGTTCGATGACGAGACTGAGGCGATCTGGGAGGCGATCGACGCCTTCTACGCCGAGCAGTTCGCCGCTGAGATCGCCGCCTGGACCGACGAAGAGAAGGCCGAGTGGAACGCCGAGATCGACGAGTTCGTCGCCTGGATGGCCGAGGAAGGCATCACCGTCGAGACCACCGAAATCGCCCCCGGCGTCTACGACATCGTCTGGACCGAAGAACTCGAGAAAGCCCTATGGGAACTCGAGAAGGACTACGACGAGGACGAGGAGGACTTCGAGGCAGATGAGGAGCCCGAGAACGAGGATGTCTGATCGTCATCGTTTCCCTGCGAGGGGGTCGGCCGGCGGGCCGATCCCCTCGTCGCATGGGAGCATGGCCCCATGAAGGGCCGCATCGTGATCGCCGAGGACGACGCCCGCCAGGCGCGCATCCTCTCGCTGTATCTGGAGCGAGAGGGACATTCGGTTGTAGTGGCTGAGGACGGACTTCGCGCTGTCGAGGAATTCCGCCGCCGCGTCCCCGACCTGCTCATCGTCGACGTGATGATGCCGAACCTCGACGGTCACGACGTGTGCCGCATCGTCCGCGACGAGAGTGACGTCCCGATCCTGTTGCTCACGGCCCGCAGCAGTGAGGACGATGTCCTGGTCGGACTCGACCTCGGGGCCGACGACTACGTCACGAAGCCCTATCGGCCGCGTGAGTTGATGGCCCGAGTGCGTGCCTTGTTGCGACGCCACCACCGCAACGCCCTCGACAGCGAGCTCGTCGAGTATTCGGACCTCATCATCGACTTCGGGCGCCGTGAGGTCCGGCGGGGCGACGAGATCATCGAGCTGACCACATCGGAGTTCGAGCTCCTTGCAGCCCTCGTGTCTACGCCGGGTCGCGTATTCAGCCGCTTCGAGCTCCTCGAGCGAGTCATGGGCTTCGACCACGACAGCCTGGAGCGCACCATCGACGTGCACGTCCGCAATCTCCGCCGCAAGCTCGGCGACGACGCTCACGATCCTCGGTACATCGCCACCGTGGTCGGCGCCGGCTACCGGACGCCCTGATGCGCAGCCTTCGCAGCCAGCTGACCCTCATCGTGGCCGGTTTGGCCCTGCTCGCCGTTGGCGCCGTCACGGTCACCGTGGCCCTCACGACCAACCGAGCACTGGAGCAAACGCTGGCCGATCAGGCCGAAGCGCGCCAGACCATCCTCGAAGAGCTGAACGAGCTTGCCCTCGAGATCGACTGGTGGGACGAAGCCGAGTTGCTCATCGAAGAGCTCGCCGAGGACTTCTCGGCTCGCATTGCGCTCACCGACGTCGACGGGTTCGTGCTGCTGGACACCGGCGACGGTGAGCTGCCTCCCCTCGAAGGCGTCATCGACCCGTTTGGCCCGCTCGCCGAGTTCACCGACGACTTCCTCTTCGACACGGAGACCTTCAACGACGAGCTCGCCGGATGCCTCGAGGAGGCATCGATTGCCTATCTGATCGATGAGTCTGGCGAGCTGTTCCTCATCGGTGACGACTTCAACGAAGAAGCGGCCGAAATCCTCGATGAGTGTTACCAGTTCGCCGTCGTGGCGGCCGAGAAGGACCAGGGTGGCGTGAAGGAGCCAGCCCTGCTGTTCGTCGATTTCGAGACGATGCCGGCGATTCCGTGGACGGCAATCGGACTGGTCGCTGCCGCCGTGATCGCGATTGCGGCCGCTACGGCGGCACCGCTGAGCGGCATCGTCACTGGGTCGCTCCGCCGGCTCAGCGCTGCTGCGCACTCCATCCGCCAGGGTGATCTGGATGTCCGCGTCGAAGCGGACGCGCCCGCCGAGGTTGCCGATCTCGCCGACTCGTTCAATGAGATGACGACCGCCCTGGCGATCGCAGAGGAGCGACGCAAGCAACTGACGGCCGACGTTGCGCACGAGCTCCGGTCACCGCTCACGAACATCCTCGGCCATCTCGATGCCATCGAAGATGGGGTGATCGCGGCGTCTCCCGACCAGGTCGGCATCATCAGCTCCGAGGCAGTCCGGCTGGCTCGCCTTGTGGACGACCTCCAAACGCTGGCGGCCCTGGACGAGCACACGCTCACACTCGAGACGCAACCGACCGACCTCTGCGCCCTCGTCGATCGTGCGCTCGGCGCACGGCGCGTTCGCGCTGCGGATTCGTCGATTGCCATCCAGCGCATGGGAGAGTGCCGTAGTCCGATCTCGATCGATCCCACGCGGATCGACCAGATCATCGGCAACCTGCTCGACAACGCGCTGGAGCACACTCCCCCGGATGGCACGGTCACAGCGCGCATCGAGGACACTGAAGACGAGGTGACGGTATCGGTGCAGGACACCGGCCCAGGGATCGATCCGGGCCTCCTCCCTCGCGTGTTCGACCGGCTCAGCCGGGCCGATACCGCGCGCACCCCGGGCAACGGGGGACGTGGCCTCGGCCTGGCGATCGCCCGCGGCCTCGCCCGGACGCACGGTGGGGACATCGAGGCGACCAATGACCCCGACGGCGGGGCCCGATTCACGCTCACCCTGCCGCGTTCGGAGTCCTGAGACCAAGCAGCGGTGCAAACGGGACTGTGCCGACAGACGTCGGCGGTTACTCCCGATCCGCCTTCTTCTCGTCGTAGTAGTCGAGACGTTCGAGCGGCATCACGAGGGCGGTGATGACGTTCATGAGATGGCCGGTGATGCGCTTGAGATAGCGGCACAGCAGCGCCCGAGAGACGGCCTCGCTGGCGGCCGCCGTCGACTTGAGCTGCTCGGCGACACACTCGTCGAAACGCCCCTGCGCGTCGTCCATCTCGGCGATCAGCTGATGGGCCGCTTCGATGTCGCGCTCTTGGTAGATCCGCGAGGATTCGGAGAGGAACCGCGAGGTCTGCTCTCGCAGCCCCAGCAACCATGGCAGGTCGTCCGCTGACGAGAGATCGATGCCCTCGTCAGCCAGATCCCAGATGTTCTTGCACTGGTCCCCCACCCGTTCGGCATCCTTGATGACGCTCATGGAGATGAGCACGCGGGTGAGATCGACCCGCTCCCCGGCAATCGCTGCATGGACGATCAACCGCCGCCGCACTTCGCGTTCGGCACGATTCACTCGTTTGTCGCTCTCTTTGACCTCGGTACCCACGACGGCCGCGTCGGTGCCTCCCAGGAGAGCGTTGATCGCCAGATCGAATGTGTGTCGATTGTCCTGGATCATCTGGACGATGAGCGACTCGATTTCCTCGAGTGTCTTGTCCGATCCCCCCTTGAAGAATTCCATCACCATTGTTGTCTCCTACTGCAGAACGAGGACGCCGATGATCGGGACCACGATGAACAGCCCGACGACGTAGACGATGACAATTGACTTCCGCACTTCGGCCAGTACGGCTAGACGTTCCGCCAGCATCAGCGGAATATTGCGGAGAGTGGGAATCGAGTACCAGACCGTGACCCCGACCGCGTTGAACAAGAAATGATGGAGGCCGATGATCAACCCGGCGGGCGAATCGGTCGCTAACGACGCCAGCAGCGCAGTGATCGTCGTCCCGATGTTGGCTCCCAAGGTGATCGGGAATGCGGCGCGGAGCGTCACCACCCCTGCCGCAATCATGGGAACCAGCACCGAGGTCGTGATGCTGGACGACTGGACGAGGACGGTCATGACCGTGCCGATGAGGATGGCGGAAACGCCACCGCCCTTCATGAGCACCGCGTTGATCGAACGTTCGATGCGTCCCGCCATGAGCAGCCGCATGTTCCTTGTGACGTAGGCGAGTGCGAAGAAGATGAGGGCCATCCCGAACGCCAGGATCACGACTCCGGTGACGTCGGAGTTGGCGCCGAGGTCTTCGAGGAAGCCCTCGATCACCTTGACGGGCGCTTTGACCGCGGTCTTGATCGGCGTGTCCCCTCCGGCAAAACCGCCCATGCCGATGTCCGTCATGACCTCGGCCATCCACTCGGAGATCACGGTGAGGAAGCCGGTTGCGAGTTCGATGGGCAGCATCACTGCAACGTTGCAGACGTTGAAGAAGTCGTGCATCGTTGCCCCGGCGAAGGCCAGCCGGAACTCCTTCGTGCGGCGCAGGAACCCGAGTGAAGCCAGGGTGTTGGTGACCGTCGTGCCGATGTTGGCCCCCATGATCATGGGGACCGCAAGCTCCAAGGACAGCGACCCGGCACCGACGAGTCCGACGATGGTGGATGTCGTCACCGAAGACGACTGAACGAGCACTGTGGCCAGCGTCCCGACGAAGACTCCTGCAATCGGGTTGGCAACCGTGTCGAAGAGCCCGTCGGTGAAGTCCGATCCAAACGCCTTGATGCCCGTCTCGAGCGCCTTGATGCCGACCAGGAACAGGTAGAGCAGGAGGAATACGAACAGTCCCCGAGCCCAAGTCGGGAATCGATCCTCCCGACCCTCGTCCGACGATGCGTGCTCGGGAGCTAGCTGATCCACGCGATGCCTCCCAGCTGCCAACATCGCGTGGTCGCCGGAGCGCCGGCGGGCGGCCGGCAGCAATGGTGCGGCGTCGGCGCTACACCAAAACGCATCGTCGATGCCGGCGCCATGGTGCCCTCCTCGGCAGAGCAGGCAACGGGTGCGTCGCCTTCGGCGGCGCCACCCCCCCTCGCGTAGCTCGGAGGCGCCGGTCAGATTGTGCCACGGTGACGTCGAGCGCAGCAATCCGGAATGCGCTGTCGGGCGCCGCGCCGCTCGGTTTGCGGTCGACGAACAAGCCTGTCGGCATGCAGGCAGGCAAGGCCTACGGCGCCGGTGGCCGCACAGTGGTCGACGGACGCGTCACCCGCACCCGCGGACGATCTCCACCATCTCCTCCAGCGCGCGGCGGCCTTCGGGAGTGGGTGCGAGCGGCCAGGTGTGCTGGGCGTCCTCGCCGAGGATGAGATGCGCTTCGGTTCCCGTAGCCCGAGCCTGCTCAGCAAATGCCTCGATACTCGGCCGAAAGATCTCCGAGTCCGCAACGAAGAGGTGCATCGGCGGAAGCCCGGACAGATCCGAGTTGATTGGCGACACTACCGGGTGGTCCGGACCGAGATCGCCTGCGTAGAGGCGGCCGGCCAAGCGGACGTAGTCGACCGAGAGCAAGACATCGCCGGCTTCGAGCGCCGAAACGTCGTCGCTGACGATCATGTCGACGCTGGGTGACAGCAGGATGGCGCAGGATGGGAGCGCACCTCCAGAGTCACGCAACGCGACCATGAGCGCTACGGCCAGCCCGCCGCCGGCCGAGGTGCCGATGACGGTGAGGTTGCCCGCACCGTACCGCTCGAGAAGCAAGGCGTAGGCGGCTTCGGTGGCCTCCAGCGTGGCACGGGCGTCGTGCTCGGGCACTCGCGGGTAGAGGAGTATTGCGAAGTCGGTGCCGGTGCGGTCAGCCAAGCGGCGCATTGCGGCCCAATCGGATGCGAACGGACCAAACATGTAGCCGCCCCCGTGGAGGTAGAGGATGACGCGCTTCCTCGGCCCGCCCTCGTGCGACATCACGAAGAGATCACTTCCGCCGCACTCAACGCGGTCGATGTTCCACGACCGGCGAACGGTGCGCGGGGGACGACGCCGATCAGAGCGGCGAAGCTTGGCTACCGCGCTGAGAAGTGCAGCCGGATCATGCTCGACGTCGGCGAGGGATGTCATCCTCGCTTTGATGCCCATGGCCTGGACGAGCCGTCGTGCCGCCCGCGTACGAATCGATGCCATGGCCGGAACCTAGCGAGGGCGCACTGGTGTCGCTCTCAGTACCGGATCGATGTCGGTCAGCGCCCTCTGTTGATCCCGACTTGGAAGGATCCCGGCCGTCTAGGATCCGCAACCCATGGATGAGGATCGCAGCGCCAGCTTCGTCGAACTGTTCTTCGACCTCGTGTTCGTGTTCGGCATCACCCAGGTCGTGGCCTCGATCCACGGTCACCTCGACGTACCGACGTTGTGGCGGGCCGCAGTGGTTCTCGCACTGTTGTGGTGGGCTTGGTCACAGTTCACGTGGCTCGCCGGCCAGACCGATTTCGACGAGCTACGCCCACGGCTCGTGCTGCTCGCCGCAACCGCAGGGACCTTCGTGCTGGCCGTCGCGGTCCAAGGAGCCTGGGGCGACGACGGGCCGATCTTCGGCGCCGGGTACTTCGGCGTCATGCTTCTCGCAGGCGTGTTCGGGTTGGTGCGAGCTACCGAGGAAAGCGCTGCCGGGATGCTCGTCTACATCCCCCGCATGTTGGCGGGGGCCACCCTCGTCCTCGTCGGTGGATTCTTCGAAGGTGACGTCAGGACCTTCCTGTGGATCGGCGGGGTCGTCGTCAACCTCCTGAGCGCAGTCACGGCCGGCCAATACCAATTCACCCTCAACCCCGCCCACTTCGCCGAGCGTCACGGGCTCTTCGTCATCATCGCTCTCGGCGAGGCTCTGATCGCCATCGGCATCAGCACCGTCGGCCAGGAGACATCGACCGAGTTCTACGTTGCAGGGACGGCGATGCTCGTCATGGTCCTCGCGATGTGGTGGTCGTACTTCGACTGGCTGCTGCCAATCGGCGAGCGTTCGCTCAAACAGGCTTCGGGGACCGATCTCGGCACACTCGCCCGCGACGCCTATACGGTGGGCCACTACCCACTCGTCGCCGGCGTCATCCTCTTTGCGGTCGGAACGGAAGAGCTGCTCCTCCATCCTGAGCTCGCGCTCGAAGCCGGGGCCCGTTGGGCGTTCTTCGGCGGGCTCGCCGCCTACCTCGGAGCACAGGCAATCATGACCCTGCGGCTGACCGGGCAGGTGGCCTGGGAGCGCCTTTCGGTCGTGGTCCTACTCCTCGGGTCGGCCGCCATTCTGGGTTCTGTCTCCGGCGCTGTCCTCGCCCCAATCGCAGCCGTCATCATCCTCGGCGGACTCGCAGTCGAGGTGGCTCGACACTGGGAGCAATTGGGGGCACTCCGCTAGCAACGGGCTCGATCTCGAAACCACCGCCGTGTCCGCGATCCAAGGGAGTGCCAAGTGAACGACAAGGTGCGAGTCGGGCTCGTCGGCGCCGACGCAGCGGGTGCCGGCTGGGGCCCGGTTGCCCACATGCCGGCGCTACGAGCGCTCGAGAACCTCGAGCTGGCGGCGCTCTGCACCAGCCGCCCGGAGTCCGCCGCGGCGGCGGAAGCCGCATACGGAATCCCGGCGTACCACGACGCCCGAGAGCTCGCGGCGCAGCCGGACATCCACCTCGTGGCGGTGGTGGTGAGGGTGCCGTACCACCAGGACGTCGTCATGCCGGCGCTCGAGGCCGGCAAGCATGTCTTCTGCGAATGGCCGCTGGGCGCGAACGTGGCCGAGGCGCAAGAGATGGCCGAGCTGGCTCGAGCCCAGGGTGTGGTCAGCGGAATCGGGCTCCAGGGTCGCCACGATCCATCGCTGACGTTCATCAAGGAACTGCACGACGACGGCTGGTTGGGCGATGTCCTGTCCGTCAACATGACGATGTTCGGCAGCGGCGCCGGAACGAGCAACTCGAGAAGCGCATGGATGGGCGTTGCCAAGAACGGGGCGAACTTCACCACGATCGCAGCGGGCCATACCCTCGACTACGTCGCATACTGCCTCGGCCCACTTGCCGAGTTCTCAGCCTCGGTGGCGACTCGGGTCCCACAGTGGCGTCTCGCCGACACCGGCGAAACGGTGGACGTCGACGCACCCGACAGCGTGGTGATCAACGGCACGCTCGCCGGTGGAGCGAACCTCGCGTTCCATGCGGCTTCCGTCCCCTTCAACGCAAGCAACTGGCGCATGGAGGTCTACGGCACGAAGGGCACCATCGTCGCCTCCACCCCGGTGTTGCCCCAGATCAGTCCCATCACGCTCGAGGGTGCTCAGGGAGGTGAACCCCTCGCCCCGCTCTCGATCCCCGATCGTCTGTGGGCCAAACCGGCGGCGCTGCCAGACGGACCTGCCGGAAACGTCGGCCGGGGCTACTTCCGGATGGCGAAGGCAATCCGGGAGGGCACGAGGTTCAAACCCGACTTCGACCATGCCGTGCGATTGCACGAGTTGCTCGAAGCGCTCCAGCGCTCTTCCGACGAGGGCCGCGCCATCACGCTGGACTGACCGGCCGCCCGGCTACAGGGTGATCTGAGGACTGGCGGTTTCCGCTACCGTTCCCGCTTGCCATGACGGCCACGAGCTCTGAGGTGTACGAAGACCGGCTCCCCACCATGGCCGAATTCGGCGGCTTGTTCGATTCGGTGGGCTGGCCGCGTTACGGCACGACAACTGCTGCAGCCGCCCTCGACGGGTCGCTCCTCGGAATCGTGGCGCTGGCTGATGGCGAAGCCGTCGCCATGGGCCGAGTCGTCGGGGACGGCGCCCAGTTCTTCTACATCCAGGACGTCGTGGTACGGCCTGCGTATCAGGGCCGAGGCATCGGACGCCAGATCGTCTCCCGACTGATGTCCGCGATCGAAGCCATGGCGCCCGGCCCGCCGTTCATCGGTGTCTTCTCGACACCGGATGCGGTGCACCTCTACCGAACGCTCGGCCTCGATGACGCCTTCGGCGGCCTGACCGGAATGGCCGGCGTCAAGCAGCCGGAGGAGGAGCGACGATCGTATGAGCAGCCTTGATCGATCCGACTTCGTCGCCAAACCCGGCCCGAAACACGCGATCCACTTCGATGAGTCACGGAATCTCGAGCCGTTCCGACGGGTCATGCAACCGATCCCGGACCGGGTTGCAGGAGCGATCGCACGGGGCGTGACGATCGGCGAGGCCGCCTATCTCGCCGACCCCAACCGCCTCCTTGCCCTCGACGCCGGAGGTGATGGCCTGGTTGACGGTGTGGTCCGGACCCGCGACGGCGAGCTGATCGTTGCCTGCCTGACTGAGATGCCGGGCGTCAAGGCGCACATGTGGGATTGGTGGTTCGCATGGCACAGCTACGCCAGCAAACGCTATCGGCTCTGGCACCCGGAGGACCACATCGCAGCGTCCATCGCGCACGATCGACGCCACCTGCCCAGGATTCGCGACCGGTGGGTGGGGAACACCTCGTACGTGGACGAACTCGTCGGCGGTGAACTGCAGCGCCTGGAGATTCGCTTCGTTCCCCCAGCGTCGGCCGGCCTCGATGCGGCTCGCGTGAATGAGATCGGCATTGCCATCTGTGCCCGCGTCGTGCTGCGATGTGAACGCCTCGCCGTGGGTCACCTGATCCATCTCGTCGAAGACACCCTCGATGGCTCTCGCATGCACAGCCGGTTCCGGCTCGGCGACGCCGAGTCCGAGCTCCCCGGCGTCGGCCCACTCGTCACCCGTCTTGCGAGAACCGCGGCCTCCCGCCGACGCCGGCTCCCCGACCAGGTCGGTCTTGCGCTCCTTTATCACTGCGCCCAGGAGATGAACCATCTCGCGGCCATCCTTCCTGAGCTCTATCAGCAATTCGGTAGCGAGTAGCCATGCGAGCGGCGTCGTGGTGATCGCCCTCGACGACCCGTTGCGCCTCGGCACCCCGTGAGGTGAGGTGCGGCCCAAACCGCTACTCGTCGTCACCCCAGGTGAAGACGACCTTGCCTGCTTGACCGGCATCCGAGAGCTCGAACGCCTCCTTGACCTGCGTGATGGGGAATGTGTGGGTGACGATGTCCGCCGGCTTGACCTTCCACCGCACCACATGCTCGATCGCGTCCTGCATCTCCGAGATGCCCGACATCCAGGACCCATGCACGGTGAGTTGCCGCTGAATGATCGTGAAGCTGGGATTGAGGCTCAGGTTGCCGTGCTCGCCGAGCAGGACAACCCGCCCCCAGAGCCGTGACGACTCCAGCGCGAGCATCCGACCGGCCTGTGACGCCGAACATTCCAGCGCGACCTCGACGCCGTGCCCGCCCGTGTA
>JASJAX010000065.1 GCA_030066755.1 Acidimicrobiia bacterium | reverse complement strand
AGGGTCTCGCCCATCACGTCCTGGTGATCCTCGCGCACGTTGGTCAGGACACCGATCGTCGACTGCACGATCCGTTCACTCATCGCCTGGTACGACGGATTGATGGCCATACATTCCACGACGACGGCATCGGTGTCCGGCGTCACGTAGTCGCGAGCGACCTTGATCTGCTCGAGAATCGTCGGTGCCCCCCGGCGGAACAGCGGGTGGTCCTTCCCGGACGGGCCGATCGCCGCAGCGAAGCTCCCGGTGGACTTGCCGACGGTCTGGAGACCCGCCTCGCGCAGCATGCCCGCGACGATTCGCGTCACCGTCGATTTCCCGCGGATCCCGTTCACATGGATGCGATGCGGTACGCGGTGAATCCGGTCCCAATGGAAGCGCGATTCGAGCCACCACCGGACGAGAGCCGCAACCCCGAGAAGGCCGCCGACAATGAGAAAAATGGGGGTCATCGTGATCCAGGACTGAAGAACGTTCTGTCAGTGGATTCGGCCGCTTGTGGCCGCCCCTTGCGGACCATTCGAGAAGCACACGAACTGACCAGCGGTCAACTAGTCACTCGATGGCCGAGAACGAGTCAGTCGGCTTCCAGACCTTGTCAGCCCCCGAAGCGTCAGGAGGTCGGTTCGTCCGATTGTGGCTCGTAGATCCACACGCCGATGACGGTCAGCACAATGCCGACGACGGCAAACAGACCCCCGACACCAACCTGCGTCCAGGACAGTGCGGTGTAGGTGTCGACCGATAGGCCGACCGTGATTCCGGCGCTGCCGGCGAGGACGGCGGCCACGCCGGCAAAGACCGCCGTGATCCAGTCGTTCTTCTCGATCGGCGGACGAAACAGCGGCTCGAGGAACACGACAGACGCAATGGCGACGACGAACGCGGCGAAGGCCGCGATGACCGCAAATGCGATGTACGTCACTGCCACTCGAGTCCTCCTCGTCTCAATCGACTGGCGGATCCATAGCGTAGGGCATCCGGCCCGAGGCGACGAGTCCCAGGATCACGTCGGGATCGGACTCGCCAACCCGTCAACCACCGTTGCGTTCGGAAGAGCCGCCAGGTGCTCCGGGGCCAGTTTGACCTTCAACGAGCGGCTCCCGCCTCCGACGATCACCCATGGACACTCCATCACGGCTGCATCGATCCAGAGCGCCAGGTCGGGCGGGAGGGCAAACGGCGTGACCCCGCCGATCATCATGCCGGTGATCTCGGCGGTGAGTTCGGGAGGTGCAAACGAGACCTTGCGGACACCGAGCAGCCCGCGTACACGCTTGTTCACGTCGAGCCGGTGTGTCGCCAGCACGACGCAGGCCGCATGGTGTCCCTCGGGTTTGCGGGACGCAACCATGATGGTGTTTGCCGACTGCTCGAGCGGGTAGCCGTAATGCGCACAGAACGCTGCAGTGTCCGCCAGATCCGGATCACAATCGATCAGCTCGTGAGGGAGCGGCTCGAGTGCCGTTCGAACCTGCGTCTCGATGTCCATGAGAGGACGGTACAAGAGCCCGTCCGAATCGGGCGAGTTCGCCGGAATCCAAAGGCAGTCGTCAGTCGTCAGTGGTCAGTCGTCTGTCGAGCCAGATCTCTGTACTCGGTACTCGGTACTCAGTACCGACGCCGCCAACGGCGGCGTCTCCAGAAATCACTGTGCGTAGGCGCCGCCATGTGGCAGAATCCCCTCACCAGAGAAAGGAGGTGGTCCAAGCATGGTTGACAGTTCTTGCAGGACTCTGGAGGTGGCCGGGCGCTGAGCGGCCCGACACCGCAAAGGAGCCGGCCGCTCCTCGCATGTGCGAGTAGGTGGCGACTCTTACCCGGACCACCGGGACCCGGAGATCCACGAGTTGGTCCTCTCGTGGCAGCGGCGACGCTGAAGTATCTCCGGGTCTTCACGCGTCTGGACCCAGCCCGACGTGCTTCTAGGCGGACCGCCGCTCGCTCATTGTCGACGGAGCAGCGCTGTCGCTCGCCTCGGTGGCTGGTGGGTGCGAAGGCGTCCTCGGCGACACCGGGATCGACCGAGGGATGGTGAAGGTGAAGATGCTCCACCGGCCATCATGCTGATACTCGAGGCGCCCCTGCATGATCGATGCCAGCTTTCGTGAGATGAAGAGGCCCAGGCCAATCGACCCGAGTTGCTCTTGGCTCGTGTGGGCGGAGGTATAGGGGTCGAAGATGCGCTGCTGCTGCTCAGCCGGAATGGGATCGCCGCTGTCGGCCACGATGATCGACACGGTGGCTTCGTCGGCATCGAATCTCACCTCGATCTCGTCGCCCCCGTAGCGGCC
This sequence comes from Acidimicrobiia bacterium, assembly GCA_030066755.1. GTDB lineage: Bacteria > Actinomycetota > Acidimicrobiia > Spongiisociales > UBA5794 > JASJAX01. The sequence goes on along the minus strand of JASJAX010000065.1, from coordinate 12,752 downwards.
CGCATTGGTCAAGAGGTTCCTCAACACCTGACGGACGCGTTGGGCATCGGCCCAAGCGGCCGGAGGGTTCGCTGTGGACACCGTTGCGTTGACGCCGGACGACTCGATGGCGAGTCCAACTTCGTGGGTCACGTCGATCACACCGTGGTGCACGGTGACACTGTCGATGTCGCTGCGGGCGGCGACCAGGAGGTCTTCGACGATGGCGCCGACCTCGTCGGACTGCTCGGCGACGGTGCCGAGGAGCGTTTCGAACTCTTCCCTTGCGAAGTCGTTGGGTCGTTCGGCAAGTTCGTGGGCGAGTCCGGCAACGGCAGTCAACGGAGTTCGGATCTCGTGAGAGACCGCGGCGAGGAACCGGTCCTTCTCGTCGTACAGACGCTGCATTTCTGATAGTCGAGAGCGCGATCGGACCCGCACCCGCAGCAGATGCGCGAGGCCGGCGACGCCGGTCGTGAGCAGCAATCCGATTGCCCACACCAGCCACTGCGGGGTCCCCGCAAGCGTGCGCAGGGCGGTGTCCGTTGCGGTCACCTCGAGTTGCCAGGTCGTGCCGGAGAGTTCGATCGTTCCGATCCAACCTTCCGTCGGGTCGACGAGCGGTGCCGGCTCCGCGATCACTCCGATACTCCAGTCGATCTCCTGGGTGATCGAGACCGTCAGGTCTGTGGGGAGGAGCCAGTTGATCATCGCAGCGCCGACGGCACCGATCGGTTCGCCGGTCGTGTCATCGTGAACGGGAGTCATCACAATGAACGCCTCGCCGAAGGAGACTTCCTGGTATGCGATCGGTATGAAGTTCGAGACCGACGAGGCGTTGGTATCCACGGCGGCCTCGACGGCTTGTGCCCAGGTTGTGTTCGAGGCGGCGTCCACGCCGATTCCAATCTCCAGCGGCAAGTCCCCGACGGGGAGCTGCTGTTCGAGAAACGTCCCTGGTGCGAAGAGCTGCACCGGGTAGTGCGTCTCGACTTCGGAGTCGAGACGGACGGCTTCGCCGGTGAACGGGTCGAGCTCGTTGATGGAGAAGTCCGGGATCTCCTTGCGCATCTCGGCCGTGAACGCGTCTCGCTCCGCCGCGGGGACGATCGGCAGGTACGCAATGCCGATCTTGTTGAGGCGCGGGTCCAACTTCGAGACGAACGTCGCAAAGGTCTCCTGGTTCACGTTGTCGGCTGTCTCGACGAAGGCGGCGACCGCCTCGATTCCGGCGACCAGTTCGTCGACGACGGTGACGGTGGCGTTTTGCACCACCTCGGCGCGTTCGGCCAGCCATGCTTCGGCGTAGCCGGCGGTGCGTCGCTCTGCAGTCGACGACGCCACCATCGTGGCGATGGCGCCGACCACGAAGATGCCCACGACGAGTGGGCTCCTCCTCATCCGAGCGAGATGGGCCATGGATTCAACGTCGGCCTGGGGATCTCTGGCATTAGGGAGTTGCAACGGCGGCCGGTTACCGGCAACGGCGGGTATTTGGGCAGTGGGGTCAGGGGCGAAGGCTGCATCGGTCGTCGCTCGAGCCGGTCACGCCGACTTGCGTCGGTCTTCTTCCGCCTCCCCCGACACGAGGTTCGTGGGTGCAGGTGGCGTGGGTTGGTGGGAAGCGGTGTTCGATCGAGGAACGCTGAGCGTGAACATGCTCCATTCCCCGTCGTGGTCGTAGTCGAGGCTGCCCTCCATCAGGGCTGCAAGCGTGCGGGAGATGAAGAGCCCGAGCCCGATCGAGCCAACCTGTTCGCGGTCTTCGTGCGCCGAGGTGTACGGCTCGAAGATGCGGCGACGTTGCTCCTCGGGGATGGGTCTCCCGTTGTCTGCAACGGTGATGGAGACGCGTGCTTGATCGGCTCGGAATCGGACCTGGATGTCGGGTCCGCCGTACCGGTCGGCGTTGGTGAGGAGGTTGCGGAGGATTTGGCGGACTCGTTGTGCGTCGGCCCAGGCATCCGGTGGATATTCGCCGATCACCTCAGCCTCCACGCCGGCGCTTTCGATCGCGAGGGCCAGTTCGGTTTGCAGGTCGATCGTGCCGAGGTGGACGGTGATGTTGTCGATGTCGCTGCGGGCGGCGACGAGCAGGTCCTCGACGATGGCGGCGACTTCGTCCGACTGCTCGGCGACGGTTCCGAGCAGCGAGCGGAATTCCGTCCCGTCGAAGTCGTCGGGTCGTTCGGAGAGTTCGTGGGCGAGGCCGGCAACCGCGGTCAGTGGAGTGCGGATCTCGTGGGAGACGGCGGCGAGGAACCGGTCCTTCTCCTCGGACACGCGCTGCATCTCGGATATGCGAGCTCGCGAGCGGGCCCGGAGCCGGTAGAGGTGCGCGAAGCCGGCGATTCCGGCGGTCAGCGACAGACCGATCGCCCACACCAGCCATGACGGTGTGCCGGCCAGCCGCTGCTCAACCGACTCCGTGGGTTCCAGATCCAGCTGCCATGTGGCGCCGGGGAGTTCGAGCGCTCCGACCCAGGCGGCGGTCGTGTCGAGTCGGCCTGATTGGCCGTCGAGCGGTCCCACTTTCCATTCGATTTCCTGGGTGATGGCCCCGGCGAGGTCCGTCTGCAGCAGCCAGTCGATCATGATTGCGGCGACGGCGCCGGACGGGCTGCTGGTGTCTGGAGGGTGGACCGGCGTGACAACGACGAACGCCTGGCCGATCGACACATCTCCGTAGCTGATGGGGATGAAGCTCGAGACGGTTGAGGTACCGGTCTGGAGGGTTTCGTCGATGACCGCAGCGAAGGTGGGGCTGGCTGCCGCATCGACGCCGATTCCGATCTCGAGCGGTGAGTGCTCGGGCAGTTTCTCCGTGAGAAAGGTCCCGGGCGCGAAGAACTGAACGGGGTAGTGCACGTCGGCATCACCGCTCAGCTCCACTTCGAGTCCGGTGAAGGGGTCGAGGCCGCTGAAGGCGTAGTCGGGCACTGTGAGACGCATCATCTCGATGAAGGCGGACGTGTCCTCTCGTTGCACGACCGGCACGTATGCGATGCCGATCTTGTTGAGTCGAGGGTCGAGTCTCGACACAAAGGCGGTGAAGTGCTCCTGGGTCAGGTCGTTGGTCGTCTCGACGAGCGCCGCGACGGCTTCAACCCCAGTGACCAGCTCGCCCACCGTTGCCTTGGTTGCGTCCGCCACGAGGACTGCCCGCTCGTTCACCCATTCTTCGGCGTTCGCATCAGCGCGGCGTTGCACCATTGCCGACGCAATCGCGGTGCCGATAGTGCCGAGGACGATGATGCCGACGACGAGCCGGCTCCTCCTCATCCGAGCGAGATGGGTCATAGTGAAGCAGTCGACCGATGAAGGTGCGGAATAAGCCGTACGGGCCCGGCGAATCAGGCAGATTGGCGTTCCGGCCTGCCCGCTTCCCCGGGGGTGAGTTCGGCAGGCGAAGGTGGTAGAGCTGTCCGTCCGGAGATTGATCTCGGGATGGACAGTGTGAATCGGCTCCACTCGCCGTCGTGGTGGTACGTGAGCGAGCCGTCCATGATGGTCGCGAGCTTGCGGGAGATGAACAGTCCGAGGCCGATCGAACCGACTTGCTCGGTGTTCTTGTGGGCGGACGTGTACGGCTCGAAGATGCGGCGACGCTGTTCCTCGGGGATCGGGATGCCGTTGTCGGCGACGACGATTGCGATGGTGTCGTCGTTGGCCTCGAACCGGACCTGGATGTCGGGTCCCCCGTACCGCCCGGCGTTGGTCAGGAGGTTGCGCAGGATCTGACGCACGCGTTGCGCGTCGGCCCAGGCATCTGGTGGGTATTCGCCGACCACCTCAGCCTCCACGCCGGCAGTTTCGATGGCAAGCGCCAACTCGGTGTGCAGGTCGATCGTGCCGTGGTGCACGGAGACGTTGCCGATGTCACTGCGGGCCGCAACGAGGAGGTCCTCGACAATGGCGGCGACTTCGTCCGATTGCTCGGCCACCGTGCCCAAGAGCGAGCGGAACTCCTTCCCGTCGAAGTCGTCGGGTCGTTCGGAGAGTTCGTGGGCGAGACCGGCAACGGCAGTGAGCGGGGTGCGGATCTCGTGGGAGACCGCGGCGAGGAACCGGTCCTTCTCCTCGGACACACGCTGCATCTCGGACAGGCGAGCTCGTGATCGGGTCCGTAGCCGATAGAGGTGTGCGAGCCCGGCGATTCCGGCGGTCAGCGCTAAGCCGATCGCCCAGACCAGCCACGACGGGGTCCCCGCGAGGCTGGCAGCGGCCGAATCATCGGGTTCTGCGGTCATGTACCAGGTCGTTCCCGGCAGATTGATCTCGCCGGCCCAGGCGTGATCCGACGTTGTCGCCTCGCTCTGAGAGCCGATGTGCCAGGACAGGTCGCTGGTGATCGAGACATCGAGTTGGGTTGGCAGCAGCCAGTCGATCATCGGCGCAGCGACCACGCCGATCGGCGTGCCCACCGAATCGTGAACGGGGGCCATGACCACAAACGCATGACCGAAGCTGATTTCCTCGAAGTTGATCGGGATGAACCCGGACACCACTGCCGAGTCCGTTTCCAGGGCCTGGTCAACACTCGCACCCCAAACGTCATTTGAACCGGCGTCGACCCCCATGCCGAGCTCGAGCGGTGAGTCGCCCTCCGGTAACTCTGCGAACAGCCATTCGCTCGGAGCGAAGTATTGGACCGGGTAGTACACGTCGCGGTTTCTGTCGACCTCGACGATCTCGCCCCCGGTTCCGAGATCCGTGATGTCGAAGTTCGGGACGGTTCGTTGCATCGAGGCGATGAAGTCCTCGGCATCGTCGGCGGGAACAATCGGGAGGTAGGCGACACCGATCAGGCTGATCCGCTCGTCGAGGCGCGAAACGAAGTCGACGAAGGTCTCCTGGGAAACGCCCTCTGAGGCCTCCATGAAGGCGGCGACGGCGCGCATCCCCTCGATGAGGTCGAACACGGTCGACCTCGTTTCGCTCTGGACGATCTCGGCACGCTCGTCGAGCCACTCGACCGCAGCTTCGGCGGCACGGCGATGGAGGACCGACGAGGCGATCATCGTGCCGACCACGCCGAGCACGAGGATGCCCACGACGAGCGGGCTCCTCCTCATCCGAGCGAGATGGGTCATAGAGCTGATGTCGGCCTGTGTCCTGCCAGCATTAGCCATATACGCTGGCCAAACGGACCTTCGCAGCGCTTCGCCGACACCATCAGTTAGCGTGCTCGCCATGGCGGAATCAGTCGGCGTCGGAAGCGAAATCGGGCGACTGCGAACGGTGATGGTGCACCGGCCGGGAATCGAGATCGGGCGGATCACGCCCGAGAACAAGGACGCGCTCCTGTTCGATGATCTGCTGTGGTTGGAGCGGGCCCAGGAGGAACACGATCGTTTTGTCGCGATGATGCGCACCCGAGACGTCGAGGTCATCTACTTCGAACAGCTGCTGCGTGACGTGCTCGATGTTCCGGGTATGCGGGAGGAACTCGTCGCCGAGGTGTTCACACCGGCGAGGTGTGGTCCGCGGGTTGCGGAGCGCCTTTCAGCGGTGTTGCTCGACGCTCCGTCCGAGCAGCTCGTCGATGTGCTCCTCGGCGGCATCTTGGAGAGTGAGCTCCCGGAGTGGGGGGTAGACCACCTCTTTGCCGACCTAGTTGCCGATCGGTTCCACTATGTGTTGCGTCCCCTGCCGAACCTCCTCTTCATGCGCGACAACGCAGCGTGGATCAACGGCGGCCTGTCGTTGAACGCCCTGGCGACTCCCGCCCGTGAACGCGAGTCGCTGTACGTGAAAGCGATCTATCGCCATCACCCCAGGTTCGCCGATGTCTCGTTCGACGTGTGGTTCGGCAACCGCGCAGAGGACCACTACCCGGCCAGCATCGAGGGCGGCGATGTGCTCGTCTTGTCTCCGCGTGTGGTCATGATCGGGCTCGGTGAACGCACTGCCCCTGCGGCTGCTGAGATCCTGGCTCGCCGCCTGTTCGACGAAGGCGCCGTCGAGCGGGTCATCGTGGTCCACCTCTTGCACGATCGGGCCGTGATGCACCTCGACACCGTCTTCACCATGGTCGACGTCGACAAGTTCAATGTGTTCCCTGGACTCCTCGACGACGTCGATGTGCACACGCTACGACCCGGGGGAGACGGCACCATCCGTGTCGAGCACCATCGCAGCCTCGAACGGGCGCTCAGCGAAGCGCTCGGCAGGTCCGGGTTGCAGTTCATTCCGACTGGGGGCGACGCCATCGGCCGGCTCCGCGAGCAGTGGGACGACGGCAACAACACCGTGGCGTTAGAGCCGGGTGTCGTGGTGGCGTATCAACGGAATCAGGAAACCAATCGGCGGCTCCGTGAGCACGGAGTCGAGGTTCTGGAGCTCGACGCATCTGAGTTGTGCCGCGGGCGCGGCGGATCACGCTGCATGACGCAGCCGATCCTGCGTGATCCTGTTCGCTGACGGCCGGCGGTACGCTCGCCGCATGGTCGACGATCCGCTGGTGACCGTGGGGAGCTATTCCGTGCGTTCGGACGCCGAGATCGCCCGCGCCGCGCTCGATGCATCGGGCGTCGACGCGGTTGTGAGAGCCGACGACGAGGGCGGGCTCAACCCGGGGTTCTTCGCCGAGTACGGAGTCAGGGTCGAGGTTCGTGCTGGCGATGTCGATGCCGCACGATCGATTCTCGGCGTCGGACTGCCGGAGCCGATCCTCGAACTGCCCCAGCAAGTCACCGAAGCGGTGGTTGCCCACGCACGCTTCACCTACCCGGAGGAGGCTTGTGGCCTGCTTGCCGTCGACGACGCAGGTGATGTGCGGATGGTGTATTGCCTCACCAATGTGGAGCGTTCGCGCTACCGGTTCACGGTGGACCCGAACGAGCACTATCGAGCCTGGCGTCATGCCGAGCGCAACGGTTGGGAGATCGGAGGAGCGTTCCACTCCCATCCGATGACGGCGGCCCATCCCTCGTCGACCGACATCGCCGGCGCGCTGGACCCGACGTGGGTCCATCTGATCGTCGGGCTCGTCGATCCCGAGAATCCGGAGGTCCGTGCCTTTCGGATCGTCGATGGCGAGGCGGCCGAGCTCGGCTCGGTCACGCTCGAGGGGTAGCCTCCCACCGATGGACGAGTCACCCGCCGACATCAGCCCGACGCACCTGTTGTTCGCGTTGATCGGGCTGGCCCTCCTTGGCATGGTTGGGATCTTCGTGTTTGCGTCGACGCTCATTGCGCCGGTGTGGGCGGTCGTCATGATGGGCGCGATCTGGCTCGCCGCAGCGGTGTGGGCGTGGCTGCGCTGGCGCCGGTCGATGTTCGCCCCGTTGCTTGCTGCCGTGGTCGTGGGAGCCGTGTGGATTGCCGCGGTCAACCTCGGCGACGTGCTCCTGGGTTGGAACGCATGAGTCGCAACGACAAGCCGATTCGGCTGACCGTGTTGGGAAGCAGTGGCGGTTGCCCGGGGCCCGGCAATCCCGCATCCGGCTATCTGATCCAGCACGAAGCGACGACGATTTGGTGCGACGCCGGAAGTGGCACGTTCATGGCGCTGATGGACCACGTCGATCCCGACGACGTCGATGCGATCGTGGTCAGCCACGTCCACACCGACCACTGCGCCGACCTCGTCGCGTTCTACGGCTACATGGCGTACGGACCGAGCGGAACGATCCCCGTTCCGGTGTATCTGCCGCCCAACACTGTGGAGCCGATCGCCTCGTTCGTGAGAGCCGAGGGCGAGCACGTCTTCTTCATGACGATGGATTTCAACGAGGTTGGCGCCGGGGACGAAGTCACGATCGGGTCGATTGCCGTGCGTTTTGCCGAGACGAATCACCCGGTTCCGACGGTTGCGTCTCGGTACGAAGCGGGCGGCCGGTCGGTGGCCTACTCAGGAGATACGGGGCCGGGTGGCGGATACCCGGGGTTGCTCCAGGGATGCACCGCCGCGCTGTGCGAGGCGACGATCCAGGGCCCGCGACACGACCAGACCTATCCCTATCACCTCACTGCCGGCGAGGCCGGCACCGTTGCCGCCGACGCCGGGGTCGAGCGACTGATCCTGACACACCTCTCGCCTACGCTGGACCCTCGAACATCGATCGAGGAGGCAACTGCCACATTCGGGTCTGTCCCCGATCTGGCGGTCCCCGGAGCGACGTACGAGATCTGACCGACCACCACTGGAGCATCCGTGTCCATCAGAGAGAACCGAGCCGACAATGCGCTGCGCGCCGTCAAGATCCACCGGGGGTACACCGACATGACCCCCGGATCGGTCCTGATCGAGATGGGCCGGACGAGAGTGTTGTGCACCGTCTCGCTCGATGACGACGTGCCGCCGTGGATGCGCGACAGCAACGAGGGCTGGGTGACCGCCGAATACGCCATGCTGCCCGGCTCTGGCACCGAGCGCATTCGCCGCAGCTCCATCAACGGTGGCCGGGTGAAGGAGATCCAGCGACTCATCGGACGCTCGCTGCGGGCCGCCGTCGACCTCAGTGCGATGCCCGGAGTCACGGCCCGTGTGGATTGCGATGTGCTTCAGGCAGACGGCGGCACGCGAACGGCCTCGATCACCGGCGCATGGATTGCCCTGGCTGACGCCTTCGACCGTTGGGTAGCCGATGGGAAGCTCGACGCCAGCCCCATCGTCCGCAACATCGCCGCGGTTTCGGTCGGCGTGCACGGCGACGACCTCCTGCTCGACCTCGACTACGGCGAGGACATCGCCGTCGACGTCGACTGCAACGTCGTGTTGACGGGCAACGGCGACGTCGTCGAGATCCAGGGCACCGCGGAAGGCGATCCTTTCCCTCGCGCCAAACTCGAAGCGATGGTGGATCTCGCTGCCGACGGGATCGCAGAGTTGGTGGTCGCACAGAATGCGTCCCGGGAGAACTCGTGAGGTTGCAGCGCCTCGTCGTTGCGTCGAAGAACCCCGACAAGATCCGTGAGGTCGAAGCCGTCCTCGAGGGTCTCGCCCAACACGTCGAGATCGTGCGCGGCCTCGACTGGCCTGAGGTCGAGGAGACGGAGCCGACGCTCGAGGGCAATGCGCTCCTCAAGGCTCGGGCGGTGAAGAGCGCCACCGGCATCGCCTCGGTGGCGGACGACACCGGGCTCGAGGTCGACGCCCTCGCCGGTGCTCCCGGCGTCTTCACGGCCCGGTACTCGGGGCCCGACGCCACCTACGCCTCGAACGTGGCCAAGTTGCTTGCGGATCTCGAGGGCGTCGACGAACGCACCGCACGTTTTCGCACGGCCGTTGCGCTGGTGGATGACGATGGCGACGAGGTGGTCGTCGAAGGGGTGCTCGAAGGCGTGATCAGCACGGAACGTCGCGGTGCCGGCGGCTTCGGCTACGACCCGATCTTCGAGGTCGACGGTGTGACCCTCGCCGAGATGGACCCGGCGCAGAAGAACCAGATCAGCCACCGAGCACGGGCCCTCCAAGCCCTCGCGCCCGCCCTTCGCACGAGAGGCCGCGCGAATAGCGACGGCGACCTCAGCCGTCAGTAGAGGCGGGTTCGTCCGCGCCAACGAGGTGGGTATCGGGAACGCACGTCCTGTCCGTGTTCTGTCTTGGTACTCAGTACTCGGTACTCAGTACTCCCTAAAGCAAGAACCCCGGTGGGTACCGGGGTTCTCTGCGCACGGGCAAGCCTTCCTGTGCTCCAAACTCAGCAGAACCAGACCATGGTGTGTTGGCTGGCGTTGGTGGTGTCGACGATCTCGGCGCCGAAGTTGAGACCAGGCTTACGGACGACCGTGGTGGCTGCCACCGCAGCGATCTCCTCGGCCGGGAGGGCGAAGTACTTGCGCTCCATGTCATCGATGATGAGCCGCTCGATCGCTACCCGCCGCGCTTCGAGGGCGTTGAGTGCCTTGCGGATTCGGGCTGGCGTCGACATCGTGTTCTCCTGGCCTTTTGCAGCTCCTCGCTGCTTGGCATCATGTTGGTCCAGACTGGGGGAGACGTACAGAACCCTTTGAAGCATTGCCGGGGTAACTAGTCACCGGCGCCGATCGGCTCGAGGAGGCCGTCATGGCGACAGTCCAGATCGAACGCGTCACGATGCGACGCGATGAGACGCTGATCCTCGACGACGTCTCGCTCGACGTTGGGGATGGCGAACTGCTGGTCATCCTCGGTGCGTCGGGAGCGGGCAAGACGGCTTTGTTGCGGGTTGTGGCCGGTCTCGACGAGGCCGACGAGGGCCGTATCCTGATTGGCGGGGCAGACGTCACGAAGGTCGCAACGTCGAACCGCGAGATCGCGATGGTGTTCCAAGAGAACGCGCTGTATCCGTTCATGGATGTGCGTCGGAACATCAAGTTCCCCTTGGAGATTCGCAAGACCCCAGCGGAGGAAGCCGACGCCAGAGTCGCCGCCGAGACGAGAGTGCTCGAGATCGAACACCTCCTGAGTCGCCGGCCCGACCAGCTCTCTGCCGGTCACCAGCAGCTGGTGCAGGCCGCTCGTGCACTGGTCCGAGTGCCTGCCGTGTTCTTGATGGACGAGCCCCTGTCGCGCCTGGACGCACACCTGCGAGTCCTGATGCGGCGCGAGCTGCGCTTGCTCCAGCAGGGCTACGGCGTCACCACCTTGTATGTCACGAATGACCCCGAGGAAGCAATGGCGATGGCGGACCGGCTCGCAGTGGTTGAAGCCGGGAGCGTCGTCCAGGTCGGGTCACCGCTCGACGTGTATCGGCGACCTGCGTCGATGCACGTTGCTTCACTCGTCGGTAACCCGCCGATGACCTTCGTTCCGGGACGGGTTGTGGCCGACACGCCCGGCTTCTGGATCGAGGTCGGCCCAATTCGAGTGCGGGCATGGGATCCCGGCTTGTCCCGCGCCGCGTCCGCAGTTGAGGTCGGGTTGCGCCCCGAGGAGGTGGTGCTCGACCCGGCGGGTCCCATTGGGACCGTGACGCAAAGTCAGTATCTCGGCTCGTGGGCGCTGTCATCGGTCGAAGTTGCCCCCGGAGTCGAGCTGCCAATGCGGACTGAAGCACCGTTCGGGCTCGGCGACGAGGTCGGGGTCCGGATCGTCGGGGCGCACGTGTTCTCGCGAGCCGATGGGGCGGCGCTGGGGCACATCGAGGGCGCGGTAAGTTGAGGTCTGGACGTCATCGCCTCGAATCGCAGAGGAGCACCATGTATCCCTCCGATCTGGCTGCGATCAGCCAGGGCGACCTCCGGGCCACGCAGTCGGCTCGGCTCGTTGCGCTGATCGATCGGCTTCGCTCGGTCGATGTCGAATTCTGGCGGCGCAAGCTGGCCGATACTCCGGAGATTCGCTCGCTCGACGACATCCCGTCCCTGCCGATGACGACGAAGGCGGAGTTCCGGGAAACCTACCCAGCCGGGATGGTGGCCGTGCCGATGGATGACGTCGTCCGGGTACACGCCTCTTCGGGCACCTCCGGCAAGCCGACGATCGTGGCGTACACCGCAGACGACGTGCGGGTCTTCGCCGAGGTGAACGCTCGCTCCATCGCGCTCGCAGGGGCGACGGGGTCCTCCGTCGTCCACGTGGCGTACGGGTACGGACTCTTCACCGGCGGGCTCGGTCTGCACTACGGCGTCGAGGCACTCGGCGCTGCGGCCGTGCCAGCCTCCGGAGGCAATCCCGGGTTCCAGGTTCGGTTGTTGGCGGATCTCGCCGCCGACGGCCTCGCCTGCACACCGTCGTACTCCCTGCTGCTCGCTGAGCGCGCCGCCGACGAGGGGGTCCTCGGCGACATCCAACTGCGTTGGGGGATCCACGGGGCCGAGCCCTGGTCCGAGGGACTCAGGCAGAAGATCGAAGAGGCCTGGGGCGGAGGCTTCACGGCGTGCGACATCTACGGGCTCTCCGAGATCATCGGCCCCGGTGTGGCGTCCGAGTGGTCGCAACACAAGGGAATGATGGTGATCATGGAGGATCACTTCTATCCCGAAGTGATCGATCCGTTCACCGGCGAGCCGCTCCCGGACGGCGAACTCGGCGAGTTGGTGCTCACCACGCTCACCAAACAGGCGCAGCCGGTGATTCGGTATCGCACCGGCGACATCACACGCCTCTTGCCGCCCGTGGGTGGCTTGCCGCTGCGGTGCATCGATCGACTTCAGGGTCGGGCAGACGACATGCTCATCATTCGTGGGATCAACGTCTACCCGCGTGAGATCGAGACGGTGTTGCTCGACGATCCCGATCTCGGAGGTCAGTTCGCCATCATCGTGGACAAGCGGGGCACCCTCGACGAGGTCGAGGCTCGGGTCGAGCTGCGGGACGCCGCGCTTGCTCCGCAACGCGACGCCATCGCGATCCGGATACAGCAGCGTTTGATGCAAACGATCCGCCTGCGCGTCAAGGTCGACGTTCGTGACCCGGGTGAGGTCCCGCGCCAGGAGATCGGCAAAGCGAAGCGCGTGTTCATGAGAACCGACGAGGTCCACCCGTTGGGGGATTGAGCCGTCAGCCGTCAGTCGTCAGTCGTCAGTCGTTCGAACTCCCGTCTGGCGACTGGCGACTCGACCGGGCGAGCGTCTCGCAACAAGCGTACGGCCTCCTGAGGGTCGTACGTCGGTGTCGGTGGGTACCGGCGACTCGGCCGGGCGAGCGTCTCGCAACAAGCGTACGGCCTCCCGAGGGTCGTACGTCGGCGTCGGTGGGTACCGGCGACTCGGCCGGGCGCGATCGCCTCGAAGAGTGAACGGCCGCTCCTGCCTAGATGTATCAACAAGCGGGGGCCGGTGCGGGCGGAGGGACTCGAACCCCCACGGGACTATGCCCACCAGGACCTAAACCTGACGCGTCT
>JASJAX010000064.1 GCA_030066755.1 Acidimicrobiia bacterium | reverse complement strand
GTCGTGCAGGCCGCCGGCGCCTCGTTCACGCTGCTCGGCCCGTCCGACACCCAGGTGGCCAGCACCAAACCGGTGATCGCAGTGTGTGCCGTTCGCACCGGCGCCGGGAAGTCGCAGACCTCGCGCAAGGTGGTGGAGACACTCATGGCGAAGGGGCTGTCGGTAGTCGCCATTCGTCACCCGATGCCCTACGGCGATCTGGCCGCCCAGGAAGTACAGCGTTTCGCTGAGCTGGCCGACCTCGAACGCCACGACTGCACGATCGAGGAGATGGAGGAGTACGAGCCGCACATCGTGCGGGGCAACGTCATCTACGCCGGGGTCGACTACGAGGCGATCGTACGTGCCGCCGAGGAAGACCCGCGTGGCTGCGACGTGATCGTGTGGGACGGCGGCAACAACGACTTCTCGTTCTATGCGCCCGACCTGACCATCACCGTGGTCGATCCGCACCGTCCGGGCCACGAGCTGTCGTACTACCCGGGTGAGGTGAATCTGCGCACCGCCGACGTCGTGGTCATCAACAAGATCGACTCCGCCGACCCCGAGGGGGTCGCCACGGTCCGGGCCAACATCGCGGCGGTCAATCCGTCCGCCCGGGTGATCAACGCGGCGTCGGCGGTTCGTCTCGCCGATCCGAGCGTGGTGGAGGGCAAACGAGTCCTCGTCGTCGAAGACGGACCGACGCTCACGCACGGCGGCATGAAGATCGGAGCCGGCGTCGTGGCGGCTCGCGCGCACCGCGCCGCCGAGTTCGTCGACCCGCGCCCGTACCTCGTCGGCAAACTGCGTGAGACCTTCGAGATCTACCCGGACATCGGGACCATCCTCCCGGCCATGGGCTACGGCGAGGAACAGCTGCGGGACCTGGAAGCCACGATCAATGCCACCGATTGTGACGCCGTCGTGATCGGAACCCCGATCGACCTGACCCGAGTCGTGTCGATCGACAAGCCGACCACCCGAGTCTTCTACGACCTCGAGGAGGTTGGCGAGCCGAACCTGGACACCCTCGTCGACGAGTTCATCGCCGCCCACGGCCTCGACTGACAGGGAGCGCTGATGCCTGACTACGGACGGGACCTCCAGTTCGGACTCTTCGTCGTCCCGGACGCAGACGGGGCGACTGCGTTGGTCGAGCTCGTCCAGCGCGCCGAGCGCCTCGGTCTTGATCTCGTCGGCATTCAGGATCACCCCTACCAACGGCGATTCCTGGACACGCTCGGCCTGATCAGCCACCTTGCAGCTCGTACGGAGCGAATCTCGTTCTTCACCGACGTGGTCGCCCTCCCGCTGCGCCCGCCGGCCGTGCTGGCGAAGACGGCCGCGACGATCGACGTCCTGAGCGGCGGCCGTTTCGAGCTCGGGCTCGGCGCCGGCGCATTCTGGGATGCGATCGAGGGCTACGGAGGCGTTCGCAGAACTCCGGGTGAGGCACTGCGTGCGTTGGAAGAGGCGATGCAGGTCATCAGGCTGATCTGGAGCGGACACAAAGGGCTTCGGTTCGACGGCGAGCACTACTCGCTCAAGGGCGTGCACTCGGGGCCGGTTCCGGCGCACGACATGGGGATCTGGCTCGGTGTCGGCGGTCCGCGGGCACTCCGTCTCACCGGCCGGGCGGCCGACGGGTGGGTGCCGTCGCTCCCGCTCATGCCCATCGAGTCGCTGCCGGAGCGCAACGCCATCATCGACGACGCGGCGGTCGAGGCGGGGCGTCGCCCGTCCGAGATCCGCAGGGTCGCCAACGTCAACGGGCTCATCACCGATGGGTCCTCCGATGGTTTCCTGAACGGCCCCGCCGATCAGTGGATCGACGAGCTCAGTGCTCTCGCGCTCGAGCACGGGTTCGATTCGTTCGTCCTGTGGTCGAAGGGGGAGCCCGAAGAGCAGGCCGACCGGTTTGCGGAGATCGCCGCAACGGTCCGAGACCTCGTCGCTGCGGCGCGCTGATCAGCAGGACCAGATCCGGCTCTTGACATCGAATGAACGGTCATTCATAATGAACGAGTATTCATTCATGTAGGAGCACATCATGGCCTGGAACGAAACGAACATCCCCGATCTCGCCGGCAAGGTCGCCGTCGTCACGGGCGCCAACGGCGGCCTCGGTCTCGAAACGGCCAAGGACCTCGCCGCCGCAGGCGCTCACGTCGTCATGGCGGCACGCAGCCAGGAGAAGGCAAAGGCTGCGCACGACGAGATCATCGCCGGGCACCCCGATGCGTCGCTCGAGATCGTTCGGCTCGACCTCGGATCGCTCGACTCGGTACGTGCCGCTGCGGCCGAGATCTCGGAGAAGCATCCCGCGGTCGACATCCTCGTCAACAACGCCGGGCTCATGGCCATGCCGGAGCGCCGGACCGAGGACGGATTCGAGATGCAGTTCGGTGTCAATCATCTCGGCCACTGGGTCTTCACGGCCGGACTGCTCAAGTCGCTACTCGCCGCACCCGCAGCTCGCGTCGTCACCGTCACCAGCACGGCGCATCACACCGGCCGTGCCCTCGATCCTGAGAACCCGAACCTCGAGGGCAACTACGGACCCTGGAAGGCATACGGGCAATCGAAACTGGCCAACTACCACTTCGCCCTCGGCCTCCAGCAGGAGTTCGAGAAGCGCGACCTGGCCGCACAGAGCCTCGTGGCCCATCCCGGCCTCTCCCACACGAACCTGCAGGTGCACACCCACGAGCAGGGCGGCGCCGGCAGCTCCGGCGGCTTCTGGAAGTGGATGGCGGCAAACACCGGTATGACTGCGGACCGCGGCGCACTCCCGCAGCTGCGGGCCGCCACCGATCCGAACGCCAAGGGCGGCGAGATGTACGGGCCGAGGTTCGTGAACACGGGGCACCCGGTCCGACTCCCGATCCTGCGTCCCGGCCGGCAGAAGGCGATCGGCATCCTCTGGGACGTTTCTGAGAAGATGACCGGAACCACCCTCGACTTCGACGCAGCAACGGAGAAGGTATGACCCCTGCCATCGATCGGCCCGCCGCAATTCGCAGAGCGCTGCGGAACCTCGTCGCCGAACGCGGATTCCACGGGGCGTCGATGGGTGCGGTTGCCAAGGAAGCGGGAGTCGCTACCGGCACGGCGTACGTGCACTACGAGTCCAAGGAGGAACTCGTCTACGCCACGTACCTCGAGTTGAAGGCGGAGCTCAGTTCTGCGGTCTTGGCCGACTTCGACGACGGCGCCTCTCCGTTCGAGACCTGGCGTCACATCCTCACTGCGGTCTACGAGTTCCTGGCTGAGGAACCGGAGCGCGCTCGGTTCCTGACCCAGCTCGAGGAGTCGCCGTACTACGAGGAAGCGCACGCCCGGTTGATGGAGTCCGGCGACCCGTTGGTCGAGGCCGCGGGATCCGACGAGTTCGCTTCCCTGCTCGTGCCCTTGCCGACCGAGGTGATCTACGCGCTGTCGTTCGGGGTGGCGGTGCGTCTCATCGCGGCGGGCGTGCAACTCAAGCCCGAAGAAGTCGACCTGCTCGTCGACGCAACCTGGCGAGCGGTGACGAAGCCGCAGTGACCTCAGTGCCGGCGCCACGGCACATTCAACAAACCGAAGCGCAGACCACCCCTGGATGACTGCGCCCTGAAACAGGAGTCAACACATGATCACCAACTTCACCGACACCGATATTCCCGACCAAACCGGCAAGACGTTCTTCGTCACCGGTGCCAACACCGGCATCGGCTTCGAGGCCGCCAAGGCGATCGCCGGCAAGGGAGGCCGGGTCCTCCTCGGAAGCCGAAACCCCGAGAAGGGCAAGGATGCCCTAGCGCGGATCGCCGATGCGTACCCGGGTGCCGACATCGCCCTGGTCGAGATCGACCTCGCCGACCTCGATTCGGTCCGTGCCGCCGCAGACAGCGTTGCCGCCGAGCCGCGCCTCGACGTGCTCGTCAACAACGCCGGCGTCATGTGGAACCCGAAGACGATGACCAAGGACGGCTTCGAGTCCCAGTTCGGCATCAACCACCTCGGGCACTTCGCTCTGACGGGGCTCCTTCTGGAGAAGCTCGAGGCGACGCCGAACAGCAGGGTCGTGACCATCTCCAGCAACGGGCACCGCCTTGGGGATCGGGACATCTACTGGGACGACATCAACGCCGATGAGAACTACCACCCGAGGCGCCGCTACTACGCCAGCAAGCTGGCCAACCTGCTCTTCACCTACGAGCTCGACCGGCGGCTGCAGGCGCGAGGCTCGTCGACGATCGCCGTCGCTGCGCACCCCGGTGGCTCGGACACAGAACTCACCCGCTACGTATCGGGCCCAATGGGTGTGCTGACGCGGATCTTGACGCCGCTCATGCGGCGCTTCATGAACACGGCTGCGCAAGGCGCCTGGCCGACCGAGCTGGCCGCCACCGCACCCGAGGTCGAAGGCGGCCAGTACTTCGGGCCTGGCGGCCGTGGCGAGATGGCCGGTCCCGCCCGACAAGTCGATTCCAACGGCGCAAGCAAGGACCTCGGGAAGGCAAAGCGTCTCTGGGACTTGTCGATCGAGATGACGGGCGTCGACCCGGCGATCTGAACCATCTGGTGGGCGTCGGTGCGGGGTCCGTCCCGCGCCGGCGCTGCCGCTCCCGCTCCCAGAGAGCCGCCACCAAGCACCGGTAACGTGCGAGAAGATCCGGTCCCGAAACGAGGACGCCGGGATGATCGCCAACTTCACTGCAGCCGACGTACCCGACCAATCGGGCAAGGTGTTCTTCATCACCGGTGCCAACACCGGCATCGGCTTCGAAGCTGCGACTGTGCTCGCCGCTCGCGGTGCCCGGGTGTTGCTCGGCTGCCGATCCCGGGAGCGGGCCGAGGACGCCGTGGCGCGCCTCACCGGGACCTACGCGGCTGCCGACGTCAGCATCGTCGACGTCGACCTCGGTGACCTCAATTCGGTCCGCAGCGCCGCCGGACGAGTGGCACAGGAGTCGCGGCTCGACGGCTTCATCGCCAACGCCGGCGTCATGTATGCCACGAGGAGAACGACGGCGGACGGGTTCGAAGCGGTGCTGGGCGTGAACCACTTCGGTCACTTCGCCCTCACCGGCTTGCTCCTTCCGACACTCGAACGAACGCAGGGGGCGCGGATCGTGGTCATCTCCAGCCAAGCCCACCGCGACGGCAGGATCGACTTCGACGACATCGATGCCGTTGTGTCCTACTCCGTACGCAGGCGCTACTCGCAGAGCAAGCTGGCCAACCTGCTGTTCATGTACGAGCTGGACCGACGGCTGCGGGCACGCCGGTCGAGCACGATCGTGGTGGCCGCCCACCCGGGGGGCGCAATGACCGAGCTGACGAGGCACCTGTCGGCGTTCGTCCGGCGCGTGGCGATGCCGCTCTTCAACCCCTTCTTCAACTCGGTGCCCGAAGGTGCGTGGCCGACGCTCGCCGCTGCAACCCACCCAGATGTCGACGGTGGGCAGTACTTCGGGCCCGACGGCCTCTACCAGATGTCGGGCAGGGCCCAACAGGTCGACTCGAGTCGTCGCAGCAAGGATCCGGTTGTCGCCGGGCGGCTCTGGGATCTGTCCGTCGAGATGACGGGCGTCGATCCGGGCGTGTGAGCCCGGCGTCGCCTCAGGTCCAAATCAGTTTGTTGACCTCGTTCTCGAGCAGCTCCTGGCGGCCGGAGACCGGCGCCGGGTCGATCGCGCCGAGGGCGACTTTGGCTTCCAGAGATTCGAGACTCTCGCTGCCGTCGAGGATCGCAGCGCCGAGCGCGCCGGACCATCCGGCGTACCGGCGATCCCGTGCCCCGGTCAGGGTCCCTTGCTCGATCATCGCGGCGGCCACGAGCAACGACCGAGCGAGCGTGTCGATACCGCCGATGTGCCCGTAGAAGAGGTCGGTGCGGTCCATCGACTGGCGACGCAGCTTGGAGTCGAAGTTGAACCCGCCCGTCGTGAAGCCTCCGCCGCGGAGGATCTCGTGCATCGCGAGCGACACCTCGTCGACCGAGTTCGGGAACTGGTCGGTGTCCCAGCCGTTCTGGTAGTCGCCCCGGTTGGCGTCGATCGAGCCGAAGATGCCCGCATCAACGGCGTACGCCACCTCGTGATGGAACGAGTGGCCGGCGAGCGTGGCGTGGTTGGCCTCGATGTTGACCTTGTACTCCTCGGCGAGGTCGTACCGATCGAGGAAGCCGTGCACCGACTGGCTGTCGTAGTCGTACTGGTGTTTCGTCGGCTCCTGCGGCTTCGGTTCGATGAGCAAGGTCCCCTCGAACCCGATCTTGCGCTTGTGTTCGGCAACGAGCGTCAGGAACCGGCCCAACTGATCGGCTTCGCGGCGCAGGTCCGTGTTGAGCAGCGTCTCGTAGCCTTCCCGGCCTCCCCACAGCACGTAGTTCGCCCCGCCGAGCCGGTGGGTCGCCTCGAGGGCATGCTTCACCTGGGCGGCGGCGTATGCGAACACCTCGGGGTCGGGGTTCGTGGCGGCACCGGCCGCGTAGCGGGGGTTGCTGAAGAGGTTCGCCGTGCCCCAGAGCAGGCGCACGCCGGTTGCGTCCATTCGTTGCTCGGCCTCGTCGACCATGACTTCGAGGTTGCGCGCCGACTCGGCGAACGACTCGCCCTCCGGCGCGATGTCGAAGTCGTGAAAGCAGAAGAACGGGATGCCGAGCTTCGTGAAGAACTCGAAGGCGGCGTCCATCTTCGCCTTGGCAGCACCGATCGGATCGGGCGTGTCGCCCAGCCATGGGCGGTCGAACGTGCCGGCGCCGAACACGTCGGATCCGGGCCAGTTGAACGAGTGCCAATAACAGACGGCGATGCGCAGGTGGTCCTCCATCCGCTTGCCGAGGACGACGCGATCGGCGTCGTAGAACCGATAGGCGAGCTGGTTGGCGGTATCCGGGCCCTCGTACCGGATCGGCTCTGGTACGTCGGTGAAGAACTCGGACATCAGGTACCTCCGGGGTGACGTGCGATCGCTGCCGGGAAACGATAGGGGGACGTGCGCTCGATGTCGTGTTGACTCGGCACGGCCTGCCGCGATTGCGTAGCGTGGTCGACACCGGTGCCTGAGGAGGGACGAGATGGCGAAGTACGTATTGGTCTACAGCGGCGGTATGGGCATGGCTGAGGACCCCGAGACCCAGCAGCAGATCATGGCCGATTGGGGCGCGTGGTACGGAGTGATGGGCGAGTCGATCGTCGACGGCGGCGCGCCGTTTGGCGAAGCCAAGCACGTCACGGCTAGCGGCATCGGGGACGGCCCGCTCGGCGATACGCCTGCGACCGGCTACACGATCATCTCAGCCGATTCGCTCGACGCCGCTGCGGCCGCATGCGAGAACCACCCGCATGTGAAGCACGGCGGCCAGGTCCAGATCTACACGTGGATCGACATGGGGGACAACTCGTAGCGACACCGTCGGTCAGCGTGCGCTCGTGACAGAGGGCCCTGGCCGATCCCGTGGCGGCGTATCAGGCTGGTGAGGCTGTCCCGAGAAACGGATCTCCATGACGCCTCCGAAGTACCGCCGCATCGTCGTTGCGAAGCGGGGTGGTCCTGAAGCGCTGCGGGTCGTCACCGAGAACTTGCCGGATCCCGCGCCCGGGGAAGTCCGGGTGAAGGTCGAAGCGGCAGGGATCTCCGGGCTCGACATCATGCTGCGCGCTCGGCGATTCCCCGGATTCCCGAAGCTCCCGTTCACGCCGGGTGTCGACATCGTTGGTGTCGTCGACGTTGTCGGTGACGGCGTTGAGGGTCTCCTGTCCGGTCAGCGGGTCGCTGCTCTCCTCGGCTTCAACGGAGGCTATGCGGAGTACGTGTGCGTCGCGGCCAAGGATGTCGTTGTCATCTCCGGCGACCTCGACGCAGCGGAAGCTGTGACGATGGTGGCCAACTACCTCACCGCCCACGTTGCGATGCACGAAGTCGCTCGGGTCGGCGATTGTGATCGCGTCCTGGTCCACGGCGGTGCCGGGGGTGTCGGCACTGCGCTGCTGCAGCTGGGAGCGCTGGCTGGTCTCGAGCAGTACGCCACTGCCTCGAAACCCAACCACGAGTTGGTCTCGACGCTCGGTGCCATTCCGATCGACTACCGCAACGACGACTTCGTGGAGCGTATTCGTAGCCTCACGGACGGCGGCGCCGATGTGGTGTTCGACCCGGTCGGTGGGGCCCGCCAGCTCTGGCGCTCTTCACGCGCGCTGCGCAAGGGAGGTCGCCTGGTTTGGTTCGGTGTCGCCGGCTCCAAGGATCGCGGGGCGAAGGTCATCCCGGCCAGCCTCCTCATGCGGGGGCTCCTGGGTTTGCTCCCGGACGGTCGAAAGGCGATGACGACCCCGGACCTGTTGAAGGACAACGAGCGCTACCGCAGGATCCTGGACCATCTGATGGGACTGCTCGCCGCTGGCAAGGTGACGCCGATCGTCGCCGAGCGGGTACCGCTCATCGAGGCGGCCCGAGCCCACAAACGGATCGAGTCCGGTCGCTACGCCGGCAAGGTGGTGCTCGTCACCGATGCGTGACCCATTGGGTGCCGACCGCGTCGAGGTTGCCGAACGACATCTCGTGTCGCTGTGTGACGTCGCGCCGGACCGGAGACCGGGAAGCGATGGGAATCGAGTCGCAACCCGCTACGCCGCTGAGGTGTTCCGGCGTTCGGGCTGGGCGGTCGATATGCCCGTATTCGACGTCATGGATTGGCAAACCGACGGCGGAGCGATCCGTCTGGCCGGTTCGTCCGTCGAGATCACCCCGAGCCCCTACGGACTCGGTGTATCGACACGTGCGCCGATCCGAGTTGCTCGGACCACCGCAGACCTGGAGCATCCCGAACTCGGCGGGTCGATCCTCGTCCTCGCCGACGACATCGCCACGGAACCGATCACGCCGAAGGCGTTCCCGTTCTACCGCCACGATGAGCACGTTGCGATCATCGACCGCATCGAAGCGGCCGCCCCGGCGGCCGTCATCGGAGTCACAGGGAAGCATCCCGCCCTTTGCGGGGCGCTCGATCCCTATCCGCTGTTCGAGGACGGGGACTTCGTCATCCCGGCGGCGAGCATCCGGCCTGCCGACGCCGAGCCGTTGCTGGGGGCGGAAGGCCAGGACGCTCACATCGACATTCGCTCGACCCGGTGGGTGGCTTCGGCGGAGAACGTCATCGCAACCCGCGGGGACCAGCGGAACCGGATCACGGTCATTGCTCACATCGACGCCAAGCCGGGAACTCCCGGCGCCGTCGACAATGCGGCCGGCGTGGTCGTGTTGTTGCTGCTGGCCGACCTCCTGTCGGAAGAGCGGCATCCCACACTTCCCATCGGTGTTGAGCTCTTCGCCGTCAACGGAGAGGACCACTACGCAGCGCCCGGCGAGCTCGACTGGCTCGCGGCCAACGAGGATCACCTCGACCGCATCGCCCTCGTCGTCAACATCGATGGAGCGGGATACCGCGGAGCCCCGTCGGCCTACTCGCTGTACAACGTCGACGGAGACTCGGCGACGCGGATCGCAGAGTCCTTCGCCGGCGTTCCTTCGCTGGTCTCGGGTCCGGAGTGGTTCCAGAGCGACCACGCCATCTTCGCCATGCGGGGCCATCCGGCGCTCGCCATGACCACCGAGTTGGTCGATGAGATGCTCGACACGCTGTTCCACGCTCCGACCGACACCCCCGACCAAGTCGACGTCGCCCTGCTCGTCGACATTGCCGCAGGACTCGAGAATCTGATCACCACCTGGCCGTCGTAACTCACACCCGGATGATCACACCCTCATCGGGGCCGAGCACCAACTCATCGACGGCACCGACGCGATCGAGCGTCGTTGAGAGGACCACGTCACCGGACAGGTCAACGGTCACCGATTCGCTGCGGAAGTTCAAGGCGATGACCAGCCGGTCGGCACTGTCTGCACGCTCATAGAGGTAGCAGCCGGCCGGACCGTCGAGTGAGCGATACGACCCACGGTGCAACGCCGGGGCAGTGCGGCGCAGGGCCATCAGGGCTTTGGTGAGGGCCAGCATCGATTCCGGATCAGCGGATTGTGCGGCCACCGACGTTGTGCCCGCCAGCGGCCCGAGCGGGAGCCATGGTTCGGATGACCCGAAGCCACCGTCCGGTGCGTTCGTCCACAGCATCGGAGTACGGCACCCGTCGCGTCCCTGCCCATCCTCGCGCAACGCCCACGGGTCCTGGACGCGCTCGGCCGGGATGTCGGCTTCCGTGAGTCCGATCTCGTCGCCGTAGTAGAGCGTCGGCGTGCCGCGCAGCGTCAGGAGCATCATCATGGCGATCCGGGCTCGCTCCTGAGTCCCGGCTCGCGTCGCGATCCGGGTCACGTCGTGGTTGCCGAGGACGTAGTTGGGCCACGCATGGTCCGGGACGGCAGCTTCGATGCGCTCCACGACGTCCCGATAGGCGGCGGCTTCCCAGGGCTGCAGCATGAGGGAGAAGTTGAACGGCATGTGGAGTTCGTCGCCGTCCCCGTAGAACAAGATCCATTTGGCGAGGTCGTGTTCGGCGATCTCGCCGACGAGGTATCCATCCGGGTACGAATCGACGAGGTTTCGCATCTCCCGGAACACCTGGTGGATGTCGGGGTGGGACTTGTCGTTGACGTGCAACTGGGAGTCATACGGCATGCGAGCCTGAATGCCGGAGACGTGCCCGGGCGGCGCAGGCGGGTTGTCCCGCAGCTCTGGGTCCTTCATGATCATGTGGGCCACGTCGATCCGGAATCCGTCGACGCCGCGGTCGAGCCAGAACCGCAGCACGTCGAACATCGCGGCCTTCACCTCGGGGTTTCGCCAGTTCAGATCCGGCTGGCTCGGCAGGAACAGGTGGAGGTAGTACTGCTCGGTCGCCTCGTCGAAGGCCCACGTGCGGCCACCGAAGTTGGCCAGCCAGTTGTTCGGGAGCGATCCGTCCGGCTTCGGATCACGCCAGAAGTACCAGTCGCGTTTCGGGTTGTCCCGCGACGAGCGTGACTCGAGGAACCAGGGATGCTGGTCGGACGTGTGGTTCGGCACGAAGTCGACGATGAGCTTGAGATCGCGTTCGTGACATGCCGCGATGAGTGCGTCGGCGTCGTCGAGGGTGCCGAACATCGTGTCGACGTCGCAGTAGTCCGCGACGTCGTAGCCGAAGTCATCCATCGGCGAGGGGTAGAACGGCGAGAGCCAGATCGCGTCGACACCAAGCTCGGTGACGTGGTCGAGCCGGTCGATGACCCCACGCAGATCCCCGATGCCGTCGCCGTTCGAATCCATGAAGCTGCGCGGGTAGATCTGATACACCACCCCGTGCTTCCACCACGTCCAGTCGCTCATGCCACCTCCTTCGCTGCCGGAGGCTACCGAGCGTGACGCCTTGGTGGCGTTTCGGTCACTCCCAGCGGAAGAGGCGCACGGCGAGGAAGCCGATGGCGACTGCCCATACGAGCATGATGACGAGGTGCATCGCCTCCGGTCCTGTGCCGAACCAGGAGTCCTCCAGCGCCTGCACTCCGGAGCCGAGTGGTGTCAGGTTGCTCACCGTGAGCAAGCCGTCCGGCATGACCGATCGGGGCACCCACAATCCGGCCATGAACAGCAGTGGGAAGTAGATGCCCATGCCGAAGCCGACACCGGCGTTCGGCGATCGCACCCGGGCGCCGACGAGCAGCCCGATGGCGAACACGGAAGCAACCGCAAGCACGAACGAGACGAGGAACCACAGCGGCTGCTCGGGCACGGTGACATCGAACAGCACGACTGCGGCGGTGACGGCGAGGATGGCGGACAGCACGGCAACGACGGCATGGACCACGAGTTGGGCGAGCAGGAGTCGCGCCGGGCTGACCGGTGTCGTGCGGAGCCGGCGGAGGATGCCGAACTGGCGATACTGGCCGAGGATCGGTGGGAGCGTGACCAAACCGAGCGTCGCGATGCCGAGTGCGATGGCCACGTTCGAGTACACGTCGACATAGCGCAAGCCGTTGAGCTCCGACGCCGGCTCATCGAAGCCGGGGAAGAAGAACCCAAGCGCGATCACGAGCAGGGCTGGGAACACGAGTCCAAAGAAGAGACCGACGGGATCACGAACAAACACCTTGCCCTCGGTCCGGACGAGTTGCATGGTCGCCATCAGCGGTCCTCCATCTCAGTCTCGTCACCGTTCGTCAACTCGAGGTAGGCGTCCTCGAGGGTGCGCTGATCAACTCGCAGCTCCTCGGCGATCACTCCGTGGCCGGCGAGGACCGACGTGACCGCATGGACGACGTTGCCCGTGCCGGTGACGACGAGGTGTTGACCCTTGTGTTGCACGTCCGTCACCTCCGGCAGTGACGTGAGCACGCTGTCGGCAAGCGGCTCCGAGGGTCGGAACGTCAGTCGCTGCTCGGATCCGATCTGTGCAACCAGCCCGGCAGGCGTGTCGAGCGCTACCACCTGGCCGCGGTTGACGACCATGATGCGGTCGCACAGGCGTTCCGCCTCCTCCATGAAGTGCGTGACGAGGACGACGGTGACGCCGCCCGCTCGGATCTCCTCGATCGTTTCCCACGTCGACCGGCGCGCCGCCGGATCGAGGCCTGTGGTCAACTCGTCGAGGATTGCGATCTCGGGGGATCCGATGAGCGCCAACGCAACACTCAGCCGCTGCTTCTGACCGCCGGACAGATCGGCGTACTTGGCGTCTGCCTTGCCTTCGAGGCCCAGGCGACCGATGAGTTCTCTCCAATCGGCGGGTTCCGCGTAGAACGATGCGTACAGCTCGAGAGCCTCGCGAACTCGGATCCGATCCTGGAAGCGGCTCTCCTGCAACTGGGCACCGAGCCGCTGGGTGAGCTCGTAGCGGTCGCGCTGCGGGTCGAGCCCCAAGACTCGAATCGTCCCGCCGTCGGGCCGACGTAGTCCCTCAACGGATTCGACGGTCGTGGTCTTACCGGCACCGTTGGGGCCTACGATCCCGAAGATCTCGCCCTCGTCGACGGCGAACGAGATGCCGTCGACCACATTGGTGCCGCCGTAGGTCTTGACCAATTGGTCGACCTCGATGACCGGCATCACAGAACATCCTTCCGTAGCTGGAATCAGCCTGGAGCAGGCTACCGGCTAGAGGAACGCACTGAATCGCCCGATCTATTCGACGTTCGGCCGGGGGAATCCGGCCATTGGTCGGGTAGTGAACGGCACAGCAGCGGCGCACGATGGTGCGTGCAACCAACACAGGAGCGACAGCGTGACCGGCGGAACTGCCCCCGATAGTCCGGAGGACCGGGCCCGGGCTCGGGTGAAGGAATACACCGACCTCATGTGGCATCTCGCCACATTCGTGATCATCAACACCTTCCTCTGGCTGATCGACTTCGGCCAGGGCGGCGGTCTCGACTGGGCGTTCTGGCCGACGATCGGATGGGGTATCGGGCTGGCGTTCCACGCCGCGTCGTATCTCTTCGGTGACGCCGGGCAGAACCGCCGGTACCAGAAGTACCTCGCCGAAGAACGGTCACGCGACGACATCTGAGGAACGATGGACCAATGACCGAAGCCCCCGGCTCGTCCGGGGGCTCTCTCATTGGTGGACAGAAAACGCGCGAGGGATGCGGGGTTGGCGACATAGATAGCGTTGAAGGCGATACGGCGTGTCGGAGGGAGCACCGTGGCTCAGTTGCCGAGCCCACCTGCGAAGTTCCAGGCGGTGTACAGAGAGCACCACCAGGCGATTCGCAACTACTGCTTCCGCCGTCTCGCGCCGTCGGATGCAAACGATGCAACGGCTGAGGTCTTCCTGTTGGTCTGGAAGAAGCTCGATGACGTTCCAGTCGGCCGAGGCACGCTTCCCTTCCTGTACGCCATGGCTCGCAACGTCGTGGCGAATGCGCGACGGGCGAACGCCCGGCGTGGACAGCTGAACGGCAAGCTGCGGTCCCAGCCCGCTGCGCTGATCACCGGACCCGAGGTCCAGGTGGTTCAGCGGGAAGAGGTTCGTCGTGTGCTGGGTGTGCTCGACGAACTCAACGAGACCGATCAGGAGCTATTGCGGCTCAAGGCCTGGGAGCGTCTGTCGAGTCCGGAAATCGCCGAAATCATGGGTCTCTCGGTACGTGCCGTCGAGACCCGTCTGAGCCGTGCGCGCAAGAAGCTCGCACAGAAGGCTGCGCGCCGAACCGGGTCGAACGCCCGCGCCGGCTCCAGATCCGCTCAGAGGGGAGGTGAGCGGTGAGCACCATCGAGACGACGTTTGCGCTTCTCGTCGAGGGCGATCCAGTGCCGAGCAGCACGACGCTCCATCCCGAGGCGTGGGACGAGGCCGCTCTCCTCGAGGAGATTCGAGCGAGGAGAGCATCCATGCAGACCGATTCGTTGACCCAGACCCCCGATCCCGCTCCGCCGAGGCCCAATCGACGAGGACTGGTGATCGCTGCGGCTGCGTTTGCCGTCGTGTTGCTCGTGGTGGGCGTTGTTGCGTTCGTTGGCGGCGACACCCCCAACACCCAACCGCCGGCCACTACGGGGGAGATCCAGGACGAGACGCCGTCGCCGACCGCTGCGCCGGCAACAACCGGCGTGCCAACGACACCTCCGCCGACAACGAGTCCTCTGCCGACAACCGAGCCTCCACCCACGACTGCGGCGCCGAATCCTCCGCCCTACCCGCATGAAGCTGGGTTCGACGTGCAGACGATTGCGGTCATTCCTGAGGGTCTGCCGGGACCGCTGGCCTATGGATCGGATGGCATCCTCTACGTTGGTGACTGGGCGGACAGCGGTCGGATCTACCGGGTCGATCTCGAAGGGACGGTCGAAGTCTGGGCCGAGAGTGAACTCCTGGTGGACGCCTCGGCAGCCGCCTTCGGGCCCGACGGTCGCCTGTACGTCAGCGGTACCGGCGCTACATCGGAGAAAGCCATTGTCGCCGTTGACCCCGACGGTGTCGTGGAAGTCGTCACCGAGGACGTGACCAGGGCGACTGGCGTGTTCTTCACCCCGGACGGGCGTCTCTTGGTGCTCGACACCGAGCCGTTCGGAGCAGTGGTCGAGGTCTTGGGTGACGGGTCCCTGGCGGTACTGGCCCAGGATCCCGTTTTGTCCGAGCCGACCCATATGGCATTCGACGACGACGGGAACCTCTACGTGGTCAGCCTCAACAACGGGCGGCTCTATCTGGTCGAGTCCTCCGGCGAGCTCACATTCGTC
>JASJAX010000063.1 GCA_030066755.1 Acidimicrobiia bacterium | reverse complement strand
CTGCGAACGGGACGGTTGTGAGCGTCGAGCTCACAACCGTCCCGCGTCGACGATGCGTTGCAGGAACTCTCTGGTTCGGGGCTGCTGTGGGTTCCTGAAGATGTCGCTCGGGGTGCCCTCTTCGAGGATGACGCCGGCGTCCAGGAACAGCACGCGGTCCGCGACGTCGCGAGCGAAGCCCATCTCGTGCGTGGCGATGAGCATCGTCATGCCGCTGTCCTTGAGGCCTCGGATCACGTCGAGGACCTCTGCCACAAGTTCGGGGTCGAGCGCCGACGTCACTTCGTCGAACAGCATCAGCTCCGGTTCCGAGGCGAGGGATCGGACGATGGCCACTCGCTGTTGCTGGCCGCCGGAGAGACGATCGGGGAACTCATCGGCCTTCTCGACGAGGCCGAATCGGTCGAGCAACTCCATGGCGCGGCTCTCGGCTTCCTCGCGGCTCACCCCGTGCGCCTTGCGCGGACCGAGGGTGATGTTGTTCAGCACGGTCATGTGGGGGAACAGATTGAATGCCTGGAACACGATGCCCATGCGCTGGCGGACCTCGTTCGGGTTGACTGTTCCGTCGGTGATGACTCGCCCGTCGAGGAGGATGTCGCCGTCGTCGATCGGGACGAGCAGGTTCACCGCCTTGAGCAACGTCGACTTTCCGGAGCCGCTGGAGCCGATCAGGCACACCACATCGTGGAGCGCCACCGTGAGGTCGATGTCCGTCAACACGACCTTCTCGTCGAAGGCCTTGCGGATGTTGCGGAGTTCGAGCTTCGGCGTCATGCGCTCATCGCCTGCTTTCGCCGCCGGTCCCGCTCCGTGTACCAGTCGGTGAACCGAGCGACCGGCACGCTCACGAGCAGGAAGAGAATCGCTGCGGCGATGTAGCTCGTGTAGTTGAAGGTTCGGGCGTTGTAGATGTCGGCCTCGCGGAGTCCCTCCCGCACACCGAGCACGAACACGAGAGCGACGTCCTTCTGGAGGCTGACGAACCCGTTGAGGAGGGCCGGGATCACGTTGCGTACGGCCTGGGGAACGATCACGTACCAGAGCGACTGGCCCTGCGTGAGACCGATGGATCGCGCCGACATCCGTTGGCTCTCGTGGACCGACTCGATCCCCGCCCGGTACACCTCGGCGGTGTAGGCGCTGTAGGAGATCACGAGCGCCGCAACACCCCAGAAGAGCCGACTGTTCGGCACACCCTGGAGCTGGAGGGCCGGGACACCGAATCCGAGGAGCAGGATGATCAGCAGCGTCGGGATGCCGCGCACCAGGTCGATATAAGTCACAGCGATCATCCGCAGGGGCAGGAACGCCGGCCCCCGCAGCGCCCGGATCATCGCCACGATCAGCGCGATGACGAGGATCAACACCTCGGCGACCAGGAACATGCGGATGTCGAGCCAGAACCCGGACAACACGGCCGGAAAGCTCTCCCTGAAGTGGAACCAGCTGAAGAACTGCCGTTGTACGGCGGGCCACGCCTCCGACGTGAGAACGACCCAGATGATGAGTCCGAAGACGATGACCGTCGAGGCCGCCGCGATCAACGCGCTGCGGCCACCTTCTTCGCGGACCCGAGGTTGGCGCCGGGGCCACAGGGTCTGTGGGCCCCGGCGCTCGACCTCTTCGATTGGCGAAGCGTCTGAGGTGCTTCGGTCGGTCAAACTACTCCGTGATCGTGGCGATCTGGCCGCCTGCCGTCAGCCACTCGGCCTCGAGGTTCGCCAGCGTCCCGTTTGATCGCAGCGTCTCGAGCGCGTCGTTGACACAGTCCACGAGGCTGTTGCCATCGGCGAACAAGAGCCCGTAGTTATCGGGATCCTGGGCCGGCGTCTCGAACTGCGCGATCACCTGGCCCTCGGCTCCCTGTTCGGGGATCTGGACAGCGATCACGAAGAACGCAGTGGGCAGGTCGACCACGATGGCGTCGATCTGCCCTGCAACGAGCGCAGTGATGGCGTCAACGTTCGTGTCGTACACCGAGGCAGCCTCGCTCGGCTGGATGACGTTCTCGATGAAGTCGAGGCTCGTGGTTCCGATCTGGGCGCCGAGGCGGACGTCGGCCAGGTCGGCCAGGGTCGCAGCCCCGATCGCCGCTGAGTCAGAAAGACCGACCAGCGACTGGCGGGTCGTGTAGTAGGGCACGGAGAAGTCGACGACTTCCTCGCGAGCTTCGGTGATCGAGTACTGCTGAAGATTGAAGTCGAAGTTCTTCGGCCCAGGCGCGATCGCCTCGTCGAACGTCGTTCGAACCCAGGTCACCTGGTCATCACTGAACCCGAGCTCAGCCGCGATCTCGTAGGCAAGGGCGCCCTCGAATCCCGTCTTGGACTCGGGGGTGTCGAAGTTTGCGCCATCCAAACCGCTGACCCATGGTGGGAAAGCCGTGTCACCGGTGGCAACCGTCAGGACGCCCGGCTCGATCAGCTCGAGGTTCTCGATGGCACAGGCATCAGCTGCCGGTGCGGTCGTTGCGGGCGCATCCGTGGCGGGCGCCGCAGTGGTCGTGGTCGTGTCGTCGTCCCCACACGCAGCTGCGAAGAGCGCCAACACCAACAGGACGATCGGAAGTCTCCAACGCATGTTTCCTCCTCCAAGCGTGGTTGCCAGGCTAGCGGTGGTCGGCGACAGGATCGCCAGTCTGCAGGATTTGGAAAACGGCGATAACCTCGCATCCTGAGCTCCCGCGTTGGGGCAGAGGAGGAACAGCATCATGAAGAGACTCCGGACGATCGTCCTGCTGGTTGCGGCGCTGGCACTGGTAGCTGCGGCCTGCGGCGGCGACGACGGCGGCGGTGAGTACAGCCTGGTGGCGGACGGCAAGCTGACAGTCTGTACCGACGCCCCATATCCACCGATGGAGATCATCGACGACGATGGCAACTTCACCGGATTCGACATCGAGATCATGCGCGCCATCGCCGGCGAGCTCGATCTCGATCTCGAGGTCCTGAATGCAGGCTTCGACTCGATCACATCGGGTCTTGCGATGGAGGCCGGTGACTGCGACATCGCTGCGGCATCAATCACCATCACCGCGGCGCGCGAAGAGAACATCGACTTCTCGGATGCGTACTTCGTGGCCGATCAGTCGTTGCTCGTGAAGAAGGACTCGGGTTTGACTGGTCTCGCCGACCTCTCCGGTCTGAAGATCGCAGTGCAGACCGGTACGACCGGTGAGATGTATGCCAACGAGAACAACCCCGGGGCCGAGATCGTCTCATTCGAGAACCCCGGCGACTTGTTCACAGCCCTGAATGCCGGTCAAGCCGATGCGGTGCTCCAGGACATCGTTCCGAATGCCGCCCAGGCGCTGGACGATGACACAGTGGAGGTCGTCGAGACGTATCCAACGCAGGAGGAGTACGGCTTCGCCGTGCAGGAGGAAGGCAAGGAAGCCTTGCTCGAAGCGGTCAACGAGGCGTTGCAGAAGCTGCGCGATGACGGTGACTACGACGACATCTACGACGATTGGTTCTAGTAAGCGCACAATTCGATTCACAACGGGGCGGCCCTGCGAGGGGCCGCCCCGGCGCGTTAGGGTGGCTGGATGGTTGCGACGACACGAGCCGCCCGACCCTGGTGGAAGCGCGTTGGGCTCGGCCGGCTGGCAATGTACGTCGTACTCGTTCTGATCGTCCTCCTGTTCGTCTTCTTTGCCGACTTCGAGAAGATCCAGCGGAACTTCTTCGATTGGGAAACCATCGAGCGCATGTTCCCGGACGTGATCACCATCGCGGCAAAGAACACGGTCATTGCAACGGTCTTGACGTTTGCGATTGGGTTGGTACTCGCGCTCCTGCTCGCTCTGATGAAGCGATCCACGATCGGGCCGTACCGGTGGTTCGCCAGTGGGTACATCGAATTGTTCCGGGGTCTGCCGGCACTGATCACTCTGATCCTCGTTGCCTTTGGTCTCCCGATTGCGTTCGGATGGGACATACCCGGCGGTCGCCTCGGCCAAGGCGTCATCGGTCTGAGCCTCGTTGCTGCGGCCTACATGGCCGAGACGATCCGGGCCGGGATCGAGGCAGTGCCGCGAGGCCAGATGGAGGCCGCCCGATCGCTGGGGATGTCGCGTGCCAACGCCATGGCCTTCATCATCCTTCCCCAGGCGTTCCGGATCATCATTCCCCCCTTGACCAACGAGTTCGTGTTGTTGATCAAGGACACGTCGCTGTTCTTTGTCATCGGGACGACCCCGGCGTCGCGCGAGCTGACCAAGTTCGCTCGCGACTTCATGACCGATGCGCGCAATGCCACGCCGCTCACGGTGGTCGCAGTCCTTTACCTCCTCATCACGCTGCCACTCACCGCGATGGTGCGTCGGCTCGAGCGTTCCGCAAGTAGGGGGAAACGATGAGCGCGAATCCGATCCAGGTCCGGGACCTGCACAAGTACTTCGGGGAGTTGGAAGTGTTGCGCGGCATCGATTTTGAGGTTGCCGCCGGCGAGGTCGTGTGTGTCATCGGCCCATCTGGGTCCGGGAAGTCAACGCTGCTGCGTTGTGTCAATCGGCTCGAGGAACCCACATCGGGCACGATCCTGATCGAGGGCGAGGACATCACCGATCCTGAGGCGAACATCGACCAGCTCCGCGCCAAGATCGGCATGGTGTTCCAGCAGTTCAACCTCTTCCCGCATCTCAACGTCTTGCGCAACCTGACGATTGCCCAGCGCAAGGTGCTCGGGAGGTCGGACGACGAAGCCAACCAGGTGGCAGCCGCCATGCTGGAGCGTGTCGGGCTGAGTGACAAGATCGACGAGTTCCCGGCGCGCCTGTCGGGTGGCCAGCAACAGCGTGTGGCGATTGCGCGAGCGTTGTGTATGAACCCCGACATGATGCTGTTCGACGAGCCGACGAGCGCCCTCGATCCCGAGCTGATCGGTGAGGTGCTCGACGTGATGCGGACGCTCGCCGACGAAGGGATGACGATGATGGTCGTCACGCACGAAATGGGATTCGCGCACAACGTTGCCGACCGGGTCGTCTTCATGGACGGCGGCGTTATTGTCGAGGACGGGCCTCCGGATCAGGTGTTGGGCAACCCGCAGCACGAGCGGACGCGCAAGTTCCTACGCGCCGTCGCTCAGGCGGAGGAGTGACGGTCCGGCCGAACGTTCCCGGGTAACGCCGGGAACGTCCGGTTTCGGATGGCCGATCCGCCTATCCTTCCGGCCCATGCGTCGCAAGACGAAGATCATCGCCACCATGGGGCCGGCCGTCGCCAGCTTCGAACGGATCACCGAGCTCATCGATGCCGGGATGAATGTGGCGCGCCTGAACTTCTCCCACGGCACCTACGAGACACATTCGCAGTTCGCTGAGTGGATCACGGAGGCCGCAGAGCGGCTCGACCGACCGGTCGCAATCCTGCAAGACATCCAGGGCCCGCGGATCCGGGTCGGGACCTTTCCCGGCGGGTCGGCGGTGCTCGAGACCGGCGAAGAGGTCACCCTGCACCCGGGGGAGGCGGAGGGCGGACCCGGTCACCTGTACATCGAGAACCTGGAAACCGCAGCGCTCGCCGAAGGGGCGCCCATCCTGATGGCGGACGGTCTCGTCCATCTCGAGACGATCTACGCGAAATCCGGCACGGTCCGAGCCAAGGTGATCGAAGGCGGCGTCCTCCGTGACCACAAGGGAGTGGCGTTTCCGGGGACGTTGCTCGATGTTCCCGCAGTCACGCTGAAGGACGAGGCCGACCTTGCGTTCGGTGCGGAGCTCGGAGTCGACTTTGTCGCCGCCTCGTTCGTGTCGTCGGGTGAGGACATCCGGCGGGTCCGGAAACTCGCCGGGCCGAACACGCCAATCATCGCCAAGATCGAGTCGGCCGTCGGCTACGCAAACCTCGACGACATCCTCGAGGAGGCGGCTGGCGCGATGGTCGCCCGCGGTGATCTCGGCGTCGAGCTCTCGTTCTCGAGTGTTCCGAGGGCACAGAAGGACATCCTCCGCAGGACCAATGCCAAGGCCCGCAGCTCGATCACGGCAACGGAGATGCTCGAGTCGATGACGACGTCACCGCGCCCGACCCGAGCAGAGGTCACCGATGTCTCGTCTGCAGTCCTCGACGGCAGCGACGCCGTGATGCTCTCGGCTGAGACGGCGATCGGCAAGTACCCGGTGCGAACCGTCGCCGCGATGTCGCGCATTTGCTATGAAGCCGAGCAGAGTCCCGGCTACGGCCGCGGTCCGGAGATCGAGTTCCTCGAGGACCGGGCCCGGTTCGCCTCAGCGATCGCCCAGGGCTGTGTCGATGCGGCGGCAAACCTGGGGCTGCGGGTGATTGTTGCGTTCACCGAATCGGGCTCGACGGGCCGTCTCATTTCGAAGTATCGACCCCGGGCCGACATCTACGCGTACACGCCGGAGCCGCGCACCTATCGACGGATGGCGATGTACGCCGGGGTCACTCCCTTGATGTTTGGACGCGTGAAGTCGACGGACGAGATGTTCAGCTACGCCGAGAAGTACCTCCTCGAAGCCGAAATCGTTCACCTCGGCGAAGGGGTGGTCATGGCTGCCGGGATTCCGCCGAATCAGTCGGCGTCCACCAACATCCTGAAGCTTCATTCGGTCGGTTCGACCACAACGGGCGTGGGCTCGGGCTGACCGGGCGGGTTGATCGATCGCAGCTTGGGACGAGCGTCACTGCGCCGTAGGATGCGGGCGCTCACATACGAGGGACGCTCGGAGGAGAGGCAAGTGGGACAGCGGATCGAAGTACGCCCAACCGTCGTTGGTGATTCGGCGATCTTCGACACCGATCGAAGCATCACCGGCCAGGACGGCACGAGTTACACGTCGGCCGAGGATGCGGCCGCCGATCGGCGATTCCCCGGGCGCCTCGCCACGGAGCTGTTTGGCACCGATGACGACGTCGCCAGTGTCTGGATCGCCTCGAACACGGTGGTCGTCACTCGCACCAGTGGCTGGCCGGACCCCGAACTCGAAGCCGCCAAGAACACGATCAGCGAGTTCTTCATCTATTACTGAGGGCCGGCTTCGCCGGCCCTGTACCGAGTACTGAGTACTGAGTACAGAGATGGCGGCCGAAGCGAGCCCCTGGAGAACGAAGCCCCTGTCTGACATCCGTTGGGAGCGGCGCGCCTCGAGGCTTCGAACCTGCTGATGAGTGCGATCTCAGTACTGAGTACTCCGTACTCTGTACTCCCGGCGCAGCCGGGTTAATCGTCCGGGGGTACGTACGTGTAGACGTTGATCGTCACGGTGCTGCCGGCGGGGAGCCACTCGGTGGTCGACTGGGATGCAACGAGCCCGTCGAGGGCTTCATCGCCCGTCTCGACCGGGCTCCCGATCGCCACGACGAAGCCGAGTGCTTCCAGCGTGGCGACAGCGTTGGCCTGGGTTTGGCCGACGACGCTCGGCACCAGGATCGGGCACTCCTCCTCGGACTCCGGCATGTCGCACGGGTGGACTTCGATGATCTTCGGGCCGGGTGAGTAGCGCCACGTCCATGGGCCCTCTTCTTCGACGGTTCCGTCCGGGTGGGTGAT
The DNA here is from genome assembly GCA_030066755.1 of Acidimicrobiia bacterium. Classification (GTDB taxonomy): domain Bacteria; phylum Actinomycetota; class Acidimicrobiia; order Spongiisociales; family UBA5794; genus JASJAX01. The sequence continues at coordinate 7,133 of JASJAX010000063.1, read as the reverse complement.
GATCCGTCGAACGGTGTTGCTGAACCCCTGCCAGCCGTTTTGCACGACACGCTCGGTCCCGGGTTCGACCTCGGCGTTCGGTTCGTACTGTTCGGGCGGATCGGTGTACGCATACCGTTTCCCGAGATCCCGGTCGCATGTCTTGCCGCCGTTGTTGCCGAAGAACTTCACGGTGATCGACGACCGGGTGTACTCCGTCTTGATGATGAGGAGGGCCTCGGTGTTGTTGCGAATGATGAGGTGGGGCGTCGGCCAGCTGATCGTTGCCTCGTTGACCTCGGGGTACCGGCTGAAGTAGTAGCTGTGGGGCTTGTGCTCGACGTCCTCGTAGCAGCCGTAGAAACTGGCGTTGTAGAAGGTCGTGGCGAACTGGCTGACCCCGCCGCCGACATCGTCGACGAGCTCGCCGGCCAGGATCATGGGCGCCGCAACGTACCCCTTGTCGCGGGTGCGCTGGCCGACGTGCTCGTTCAGGGAGAACTCGTCTCCAGGTTGCACGATGGCGCCGTCCACGGCATCGGCCATGAGCTGGATGTTGATGACCCGGGCCTGTCCGGCAGGATGGTTGGTCGTGAACTCACCTTCGAGCGTGATTGGGCCCATGGCCTCTGCATCGGCCGTCGTGAAGTTCGGCTCCGTCGAGTAGGCGAAGGGGAACTCGCCGATGCCGTCTTCGGTCAACGCGGCCGCTTCGAGGGCCTCGATGACGAGGTCGACGTCGAGCACCGTGCGGGCGCGACCGGGCACCAGGGTCACCGTGTCGTCTTCTTCGATGACGAACTCGGCATCGCGGGGCGGTTCCTCGATCTCGGCTCGATGGGTCGCCAACAGCTGGGCGATTCGATCGCGGTTGAAGCCTTGCTCGATCGTCGGGTCGGAGTTGGTGACGACCTCGGCTTCGTAGGCTGCGGCGAGCTGGGCGGCTTCGAACACGATCTCCAGTTCGGGATCGGTGGCGACGAGGGTCACGGTGCCGGTGATGAGCGAGTTGGCTTGCTCGACTGCCGCATCGAGATCGGCCTTCGTGAGCTCCGGCTCGATCAGCTTCGTTCCGATCTCGAGAGGGGAGCGTTCGGTGCTGACCAGCACGGAGGCAACGGCGGGTACGGCCGCCGATTTGTCGATGCCTTCTCCTGGCCGCGGGTATTCAGGCAGCGCCCTACCGTCGCGGATGATGATGTCGCCTTCGAACGCCGGAGCGTCGATGGCGGCGTCCTGCCACACGTTGAGGACGTCGTCGATCTGCGCTTCATCGACGGCGATCGGCACGGCGACTTCGTACTCCGCTCCGAAGCTCCCGAACCAGCCAAACCAACTGCCGAAGAAGCCGGTGTCGCGCCCTTGCTCCATGGCGGTCGCAACGATCGCGTCCTCGTCGATGCCGACACCCACGTTGCGCGGATCCAGCTCGAAACGTGTGTCCTTGACGATGAACTCGGCTGGCTGCAACAGTCGGCTCTCGTACGCCTTGACGGCCGCCTTGGCGTCCGCTTCTCCCAACCCGCTGAGGTCGATTCCGGCCGCCGTCACCCCGCGGGCAACCTCACCGCTCGTGACGAGGCGGTCCACACCGAACGCGAGCAACCACAACAGCAAGAGGGCTGCAGGAACGGCGGCGATGAGCAGACGGTTCTTGGAAGACATGCGGTGCTTTGACAAAGCGGAGCCTGGCGAACACGCAGTGTACTGCGTCTGATCGATAGCGAAACCTCTTCGCTTCGGATTCGAGGGGATACGATCCGCCCTATGTCCGCGTTCCCCTCGGTGCCTCCCGGCGAAGCGATCGCAGTGTCGGCAACGATGTACACGACGTACCGCACTTGTCCGGATCAAGCGCTGGCTCGGCTCCATGGTGACTACCCACCCGACACGCGGGTGTCCTTCAAGGGCAATCTCGCCCATCGGATGTTCGCCCGGCACCTGCGTACTGGAGAAGTGGCAGCGGCCGACTTCGATCAGGCGTGCAAGGAGGAGATCGGCCAAGGGATGAACGTGAAGATCGGTGCCGTCGGACTACGGCCGAGCACGCTTCGCGGCGTCATTGCCGAGGTGGGCGAGCTCTACGACCGCTTCAAACGCCTCTCCCACGACGGATTCCGAGAAGCCGAGGTCTTCGTCGAGGTGACCGTCGGCGACGATCTCGTGCTCCGCGGCTCAGTCGATGCGGTGTTCGACGGCACTTGCGATGGACCGCTGCTGATCGATTGGAAGACCGGTGCGCTCGGTCACGCTCAGGACCAACTGGCGTTCTACGCCCTGCTGTGGTGGCTCGAGTCGCAAACCTTGCCTGAACGTGTTGAGGCGGTGTCCGTATCGACGGGGGAGCGTTACGCCGAGGTGCCCAGTATCGAGAGCGTTCGGGAAACGGCGGAGGAGGTCGCCACCATGGTCCGTCAGCTGCGTGCTGCGTTGGCTGCCGACGTTCGGCTCGAGCGCACCGCCGGCGGCTGGTGTCGGTGGTGTCCCATCCTCTCGGACTGCGCAGAAGGTGCGGCGGCCGCAGCCGTGTTCGATTCCTAGGCCGCTTCTCGCCGTCGGGTTGCGCTGATCGCCTGCAATACTCCCGTCCGATGCCGACCGTGGTTGCCCTCCACGCCCACCCCGATGATGAGAGTTCGAAGGGAGCGGGCACCGTCGCTCGCTACGTCGATCGCGGCGTGCGGGCCGTGCTCGTGTGCGCTACCGGGGGAGAGGCCGGCGACATCCTCAATCCCGCAATGGACCAACCGGAGATCGCCGCACGGTTGTCGGAGTTGCGTGCTGAGGAACTGCGCGAAGCGGCCGCGATCATCGGGTACGACGAAGTGATCCCACTCGGATACCGCGACAGTGGGATGCCCGACACCGAGCACAACGTGCATCCCGATGCGTTCGTGAACGCTTCGTTCGACGAAGTATTGGAGCGTACGGTTGCCATTGTTCGGCGGGAGCGCCCGGAGGTGCTCCTGGGCTACGACGACCACGAGCGGTACCCGCATCCAGACCACCTTCGTATCCACGACCTCTCACTTGCGGTGTTCGAGGCCGCTGCCGACCCGGACCGGTTTCCCGACGCCGGGCCACCGTGGGCCGTGTCGCGCGTCTACGCCCCGGTATTCATGGTCGGCCGAATTCGATCCCTGCACCAAGCGATGCTCGACCGCGGCGACGAGTCTCCGTTCGAGCGATGGATCGAACGGCTCGAAGACGCCGAGGACGATCCGGACGTGGTTCGCGCTCACATCGACGTGACCGGCTATGTCGAGCGCGCTCGCGACGCCCTGCGGGCGCATCGGACCCAGATCGACCCCGATGGCTTCTGGTTCCAAGTGCCGCTCGACGTCGTCGAGTCGGTGTACCCCTACGAGGACTTCGAGCTCCTCGCATCACGCGACGACGAGACCAGCCCTGAGGCGACGTCGGATCTCTTTGCCCCCGTCCGCTTTGCCGGCTGAGCCCCTGGGGATCACGCCACCATCGACGATCGGCTGGGGTCGCACCCGGCTCTGACGGTTCCCATGGCGTCATCGACGCCGTCGAGCAACTCAGCGCGCAGCTCGTCGAGTTCGCCGCGAACCGCTTCGATGTTCGATTGCACTGCGGTGAGGGCGCGCTTCGTGCGGGAGAATCGTGTGGCGAGCGACCTGATGCGCTCGAGTTCGTCGGACAATGCCTCGACGTCGATGTGGCTCGGATCCGCAGCGGCGCGATGGGCGGCGGCCCCGATCCACCGCAGCGCCACACGGACGAGCTCGCCGGATCCGTCGTCGACGACCAGCACCCGGTTGCCGTAGATCCCGAGCATGCCGACCTCGTCGGGGTAGGCAGCGTCGTGGGACACGCAGAGCCCCCACTCGGCGCGGCGATTGGCCATGGCCCGATCGAGTTCCTGCAAGATGCCGTCCTTGCCGGCCAATGCGATGCGGCCGGTGTGTTTGGCTTCGACCGCGATGCGGGTGCCGTCGGGGAGTGTCATCACACAATCGCCGACGACGCTGCCTGCGCCGAGCGATCCGGGCTCGAGGCTCGTCCGTTCCACGATGGCGCCACCCAGCGCACGCGCCTCGGTGCGGAGGCACGACTCGACGACGTCTTCGAAGGCGAAACCCTTCGCGGTTCCTCGTTGCGCTTCGACCCGCTGTGCGCCCGCACCCACGATGAGATCGCGCAGTTCTCGGAATCGGGTTTCCACTGTGGTGAGCAATCCCGAGAGCAAAGAGCCGTCGGCGGCGGGGTCGAGGGCAGCCGCCAAACGAGACTCGAGCTGGCCGCCGGGTCCGAGCAGGCCGTTCAGCTCGGTGACGAATCGAGCAGTCGTGCTGTCACGTCGTTCGGGGTCCAGACCGTCGAGCAGGTTGCGATGGACCGAGCCAAGCTCGGCCACCATCCGGGCGGTGATGGATGAACGGACCTCGGGATCGAGCGCCAGGCCCAGTTCACGTTGACCGGTCTCGAGGAGATCGGCAATGTGGGCCTCACTTTGCGAGAGCGCGTGGGCAACGACCCGTTCGACGGCGTCTCCCACCCGGAGCGCTGCCGCTTCGCTCCCCATGGCCCCCAGACCGCGAAGACCAACCGAGACTGCGGCGATGAGTTCGTCGAGCCGGCGATCCTCATCGATCTGCGAGAAGTGCTCGGCGACGGTGGGGTCGCAGAGCTGGAAGGCATCGACGATGAGGACGTCGCCGTCGACGGTGATGGCGGACTCTGCGGGGGAAGATGATCGGTTGGTCATACCCGCAAACGTACGGGCTCCCTGTGACAGAATCGGCTCGGACCACCGCGGACCGCGCGACACCGCGATCCGCTGCGCATGTGGTGTAATCAGCCCGATGTCCACCCCCACCCCCGTCCGCGACCTGTGGGACACGCTCGAGACGCTGGCTTCCGATCTCGAATCCACGGTCATTCGTGTTCCCGGCCAATCCGAGCGCACCGGCGACGGTGCTCGCCGATCGCTCCTGGCGGACATTCGCCGGTACTTCGGTATCCGCCTGAACGCCCCCGGTGCGCCGCTCGTGATTGCCGTTGTGGGTCCCAGTGGTGCCGGTGTGTCGACGGTCGTCAACGCTCTCGCCGGCCAAGAGGTGTCTCCGCCGGGCGTGCTGCGGCCAACGACCCGCCGGCCTCGACTCTGGGCCCCTGCGTCCGCACACGGACGCTGGTGGGACGACCTTCGGCTCCGATTCGGAGTGACCGAGGATGCCGACGTCGTTGTCGGAGCGGACGGGAGCGAAGATGCCGGATTCATCCTGATCGATGTCCCCGCTGCGCTCGGTCCGAGCGAGTCGCTCGATCTCGCCGCGTGCGCCGACGTCTGTCTGTTCGTGACCTCGCCGTCGCGGTATGCCGATGCGGAGGCAGCAGCGGTGGCCCTCAGCCTGTTCGAACGGGGTGTCCCCACCTGGTACGTCCTCAACAAGCTCCCGGCGGACGCCGCGCTTCGCTTCGAAATCTCCGAGGCGTACGCCGGGCTGTTGTTCTCGTGGAACCTGATCGAGACCCGGTCACCAGACGTGATCGATACCGCTCTGTGGACGGCCGATGGCCCCATTGCCGCCGACGGCCTTCCGCTGCTGCGAGCTCGCCTCGCGTCGTTCCCGGATCCGGAGACCCGTCGCACCATCCTGGAGGATGCACTCGCCGCCCGGCTTGCAGCCGTCAGCGTCCGTGCAGAAGAGGTCGCCGAACGTATCGAAGACGATCGCGACTCGCTGCTGAACCTGGACTCGCTGGCTCGCGACGCCTACACGAATGAGGCGGATCGTCTGGTCGAGGACCTCGACGGCGGAGTGTTCGCCGGTCTCGCAACCCACTCGACATGGCCCGAGGCAGCCGTTGATCTCACGGGCATTGTCACTCGACGGGCCGGGCTCGCCGCCCATGCCGCAACCGATGCATGGGATGCGACGGCGGCGGGACGTGCCGTCCTCGCCGACGGGGGTGGGGCGTTACGTCGACACGGCGAGCAAGCGGCCTTCGATGGGCAGGGACTCCTCGAGGCGTGGCTCCACGAGATCGGTGACGAAGCTGCGGCATCGCTCGCTCCGAAGCGGGTGTCGTCACGCAAGCGGAACCGGATGGCCTCCATGCTGTGGCCGATGGTGGTCGACCCGGACCGTGCGGCTCCTCGCAAGCTCGCCCGTTGGCTCGGTTCGAAGGTCGAGACCGTCGTCGCTGAAGGCCGGATCCGGCTCGGGATCGCCATGGTCGCAGCCGTCGCACGCGACGCCGACCGATTCGACGACTTCCTGGGGCCGCAGCCGGACGTCGGCCGGCTCGGCCGGATCATCACCACGGCGTCGGTGCTCGGCGAGGTCGACTCCGTCGGTTTCGACGACGAGTTCGACTCGGTCTGGGAAGAGGCAACACCGTCGGCGAGTCTCGAACTCGAGATCGTCATCGATGCGGACGATGCCGACGCGGATACGCCTGGTGCGGACCTCGAGCCGGTTTCCGTCCCCGTCTCCCCGGGGTCCGCGGCCGAGGCGGCAGAGACCCGGTCTGTGCCGGTATCCGAGCATCAGCCGGCGGCGAGTCCGCCCGGCCCGGGAAACCTCACCGGGACGCCGACCGATGACCAGCCCGGACCGTCTGCCGGAGCGGCCGAGGCGGCCATCACCACAGCCAGTCTGCCCGAGGTGCCCACCTTCGAACTTCCCGAGGTCCCACCGCCACCGCCGCCGCCCAGTCTCTCGCCGATCCTGACCGGCGAGACGGCGACGCGCGACCCGGACGATGCCGGGAGCGACCCACCAGAATCAGAGGAGGCCGAGATTGACGGCGAGGAGCCGCACGCTGATGCGTGACGTTCTCGAGCTGCTTGACGCACTCGATCTCGTGGTGGCGCGCGGGCAGGGCGTTGTTCCCCAAGCCCGACTCGACGAGGCCGAGGCCATCGTCGCCAGGATTCGCGACCGACGGGGCTTCCACGGTGAGACGTTGGTGCTCGGGCTCATCGGGGGAACCGGTTCCGGCAAGTCCAGTCTGCTGAACGCGATCGCCGGTGAGACGATTGCCTCGGTGTCGGCGCTGCGCCCGCACACCGACCGTCCGCTGGCATGGCTGCCCGTCGATGCCGCTCCGAGCCTGCTCGAGACGCTGGATGCTGCTGCGATCGTCGATCGGCACACCCAGGACACCATGGACAACGT
>JASJAX010000062.1 GCA_030066755.1 Acidimicrobiia bacterium | reverse complement strand
TGAGACCTGGGACCTGAGACCTGGGACCTGAGACCTGGGACCTGAGACCTGGGACCTGGGACCTGAGACTTTGATCGGCTACTCAAAATTGTGCTCCGCCGCTACACTGCGGCGGCGACATCCCACTTCTGAAAGGAATCCCCCGTGGCGCAGTTCCTCAGCGAGGAGTTCATGAGCGAAGCGACCGTGAAGCTCAATGAGCATGCCGGGTTCGCCAATGCGATCTCGAACGTCACCCTCGGCGTTCAGTTCGACGTCTCCGACACACCGGAAGGCGAGCTCCCCTACTACCTCAAGATCGGCGACGGCGCAGCAACCATGGCACGCGGCTCCCTCGATGATGCCGACGTCACCATCGCCAATACCTACGAGACCAGCGTTGGCATCTCCAAGGGCGAGGTCAACACCCAGATGGCCTTCATGACCGGTCAGCTGAAGGTGTCGGGCAACATGGCGATGCTGATGATGAACCAAGCCGTGTTCAACCAGTTCACCGCCGCCCTGTCCGACATGGACCTGGAGTATTAGGCGGCGGCTACGCTGCCGCGGTACCGAGTACTGAGTACCGAGTACCGAGACCAGAGCCCCGGCCTCGCGCCGGGGCTTCGTCGTGGGCGGCCGCCGGCCTGCCGGCGGCGAAACACCCTGACTATGCTCTTCTGGTCGGAGGAAAGGGCTTGAACTGGTGAAGCGCAATCGGATGCTCTGGATTGGCGTGATCGGCGGCTTGCTCATCGCACAGTCGACATTCTGGGAGTACGCCCGCATGCGGCCGGACTTCAACTTCCTCGTCGAACCCTGGGCGATGCGAGGCACTGAGATGGTGCATGGTTCGATCTCCCTTGCGATCGGGCTCGGACTCGTCGCCGCACTGTTTGTCGTGTCGCAGAAGTTCTCCGAGGAGACGATCACAAGTGCAGCCGTTGCCGGTGGCCTCGGCGTGCTCTCCGTCGTGATCGTTGCCATCTTTGCCGACCGTCAGCTCGCAATAACGTTCAACTTCATCGTGCAGGCGATGCTCGCCGTCGTCGGGACGATCGTGCTGTATCGCATCGCCACCGGCGTCGTCGGCGAGGACCGGTGGACGGGATTTGTGCCGTTCGCATCCCTTGTCGGCTCCGCAGCGGTCTCGTTCATCCTGGCCTTCCCGGTGTTGGGTGGTGTCACGGTCGACATCTCGCCGGGCGGAGCGTTTGCGATGCTCGTTGCCGCCATGTTGGCGCTGTCGCTGTCGGGCGAGCCCCGCGAGCTTGCAGCCAACCGGATGCTCGTGATGCTGGCTTTCGCAGCGATCCTCGGTTTGGGGTTGCAGGCCGGAGCGATTCGCCAAACGTTGATCGATGCCCAAGCTGCCGGCGACTTCGGCGCTCCGGCCGACTATCAGGATTCGCAGATCACGTCCGGGTACTTCTGGGCCCAGATCGGCGCGCTGATGGTATTCGTGAGCGCGGTTGCGCAATGGGCCAAGCGTCGGGACCACATCCTCAACGTCCGCAGAGCCCGTCGCCAGCGTGAAGCCGCCGAAGCGAGCGCCCGCGAGATCCAGGAGGCCCTGGAAGCCGCCGGCCTCGCGGGGGTCACGTCATCGGCCCCGACCGCACCATCGGCACCAGACGCCGGTGCCAGCGACGACGACAACGTCTACCGCGGCGAGGCCTGACACGTACGACGTACTGCGTACGATGTCGCCCGAACGCCGTACCCTCCCACGAAAGAGCCCCAGCTCGAAGGCCGGGGCTCTTGTCTCAGTACTCAGTACTCCGTACTCAGTACTGCGGCGGCGCAGCCGCCGCTAGTAGTCGATCTCTTCGAGGTCCGCGACCTTCGCCTTCACGGCGACGGCTGCTTCTCGCAGGGCGGCCGTCTCGCCGTCGGTCAGCTCGACCTCCTTCACTGCGGTGACCCCACCAGCACCCAGGGTGCCGATGACTCCGAGGTACACGTCGTTGATGCCGTACTGCCCGGTCATCCAGGCGCACACCGGCATCTCTTCGTTGCTGTCGGTCAGGACGGCACGGACCATTGCGGCGGCTGCCGCAGATGGGGCGTAGTAGGCGCTTCCCGTCTTGAGCAGGCCCACGATTTCAGCGCCACCCTTGCGGGTGCGGTCGACGAGCTCGTCGATCTTGGCGGCATCGAGCACGTCCGCGAGTGGACGACCACCGACGTTGCAGAGCGAGGGCACGGGAACCATGGTCTCGCCGTGCGAACCGAGGGTCACGGCTTCGATCGAGAGGATGTCCTCCCCCGTCGCCTCGGAGATGAAGTGAACGAACCGGTTGCTGTCCAGGATGCCTGCCTGACCCATCACCTTGGCCTTGGGAAGACCGGACACCTCTGCGGCCAGGGTCGTCATCTGATCGAGCGGATTGGTCACGACGACCAGGGTGGCGTCCGGCGAGTGCTCCATGATCTTCTGCGTGACGTCCTTGACGATCTTCGCGTTGACCTCGAGTAGGTCCATACGCGACATGCCGGGCTTGCGCGGCAGCCCGGCAGTGATGACCACGACGTCCGACCCTGCCGTGTCGGCGTAGTCGTTCGTGCCCGTGACGAGCGTGCGGTAGCGCAGTACCGGCCGCGACTGGTTCATGTCGAGTGCGAGCCCTTGCGGCAGACCCTCGACGATGTCCGTCATCACGACCTCATCGGCGATGTCCCATTCGGCGAGACGCTGAACGGTCGTCGACCCGTACTTCCCCGCCCCGACGACGGTCACCTTGCTCATGGCGCGCTCCTTGGCTCGATTGATTTCAGGCTAGTTGGTCGCGGTGAACCCAAATCGGCGCGGATCTCCGTACTCAGTACTCCGGATGCGCAGCATCCGGCCTCACATTCGGTCCACCATCGCCGCTGCAAACTCGCTGGTCTTCACCTCGGTTGCATCGTTCATCAGCCGAGCGAAGTCGTACGTGACGATCTTGTCGGCGATTGCCGCCTCGAGGCTGCGCTCGATGAGGTCGGCGACTTCGGTCCAACCGAGGTAGCGGAACATGTTCGCGCCGGAGAGGATCACCGATCCGGGGTTGACCTTGTCCTGGCCGGTGTACTTCGGTGCGGTGCCGTGGGTGGCTTCGAAGACCGCGTGGCCGGTGGCGTAGTTGATGTTGCCGCCCGGAGCGATCCCGATACCGCCGACCTGGGCCGCCAGGGCGTCCGAGATGTAGTCGCCGTTCAGGTTCATCGTCGCCACGACGTCGTACTCGCGAGGGCGCGTCAGGATCTGCTGGAGGAAGGCGTCGGCAATCGAGTCCTTCACGAGGAGCTTGTCGCCCGGATCGCCACCGCAGTCTTCCCACGAGACGGCGACATCGGAGAACTCGTCCTTCACGAGTTCGTAGCCCCACGTCCGGAATGCGCCTTCGGTGTACTTCATGATGTTGCCCTTGTGGACGAGCGTCACCGAGCTGCGGTTGTTGTCGAGTGCGTACTGGATCGCAGCGCGGATCAGCCGCTTCGATCCGGTTTCCGAGACCGGCTTGATCCCGATGCCGCTGTCCTCACGGATCTCCCAGCCGTACGTCTCGTCGAGGAACTCCAGGAGTTGTCCGACCCCTTCTCCCCCGGCTTCGAGCTCCTTGCCCGCGTACACATCCTCGGTGTTCTCTCGGAAGATCACCATGTCGACGTACTCCGGGTGCCGCACCGGCGACGGCACGCCCTGATACCAGCGGACCGGCCGCAGACAGACGTACAGATCCATGATCTGGCGCAGCGCCACGTTGAGGCTGCGGATCCCACCGCCAACCGGAGTCGTCAGCGGACCCTTGATACCCACGAGGTGCGTTCGGAACGATTCGATCGTCTCTTCGGGAAGCCATTGACCGGTCTGATCGAACGCCTTCTGGCCGGCCAGGACCTCGGTCCACGCGACCGTACGGTCGCCGCCGTAGGCCTTGGCGACCGCTGCGTCGAACACGTGTTGGGCGGCACGCCAGATGTCCGGGCCGATCCCGTCACCCTCGATGAACGGGATGATCGGGTCGTCGGGTACCTGGAGGCCCTCGGGCCCCATCGTGATCGCAGTCGCCATGATGCTCCTCGTGATTACCTGAAACGCAGATAGGAGCGTAGTGCGACTCGATTGCCTGAGACCGGCCGTCGGCTCAGGTGAAGTCGCGGAGGGCGTCGACCAGGAGCGTCAGGAACAACACCGCGGCGATCAGGATTGCCCACACGACGAAGGTGATCCATCCAGCGTGAGGACGGCGATTCCGTTCGAATCGAAGGGCCATGAGCGTGATCAACCAACACACGGCAATCACCGTGCCACCGATCCCCCAGGTGTCGGATGTGCGCGCCATCACGATCAGCCCGAGGATCAGCCCGCCGAGCCCCCCGGCGGCAGATCCGATCAGGAGATCGTGGAAGAGCCAACCCGTGCTGTTACCGAGATGTGGTCTCATCGTCGTACCCACGTTCGCATTACTGATTCGAGTTCATCGGCGCGTTGGGAGCCGATCAGTACCTCTTTCCCGTTGGCGAGTTCCATGCGGACACCCTCCTTGCCGGACACGGAATAGGCGATCTTCCCGCGACCCCTCCATCGAATACCCCAGCCGCCGTACTCCGCGATGGGTCGATAGGTCACCGCTTCGAATCGTTCGATATCGCTGAGCAGGAGCCGCCGACGAACGAAGAGCCCTCGAAATCGCACGTGCACCGCCTCAGCGTCAACGCTCGTCTCCAGACGGAGCCACAGCACCCAGAGGACGATCACCATCGGGACCAAGCCGACGAGTACGAGCACCCAGATCGGATCCTCCGGCTGGTCCGATCCGCTGATCAGTGCGATAGGTAGCGGTGACCAGGCAACGAGGGCGGTGATGCCGAGCAACGCAAGCAGCCACCATTGCCGAAACTGCTGGTACTCGTCGAAGTCGCGCATGCGGCGATGTTATCCGGCGGTTTCGGCTTTGCGCTCCGCAGCTGCGACGGTATTCGCCAACAAGGACGCGATCGTCATCGGCCCGACACCACCCGGCACGGGTGTGATCGCTTGCGCAACTTCAGCCGCCGATTCGAAGTCCACGTCGCCGACCAGCCCATCGTCGGTGCGGTTGATCCCGACGTCGATGACGACGGCGCCCGGCTTGATTGCGTCGGCGTCGAACATCTGAGGCCGGCCGACTGCGGCGACGAGGATGTCGGCACGCCGAGTGTGCTCGATGAGGTCCTGGGTTCGGCTGTGCGCTTGGACCGCAGTGGCGTCGACGCCCTTTGCGGACAACATCATGGCCAGCGGCCGCCCGACGAGAAACGATCGGCCGACGACCACGGCGAGCTTGCCGGCGACGTCGATGTCGTAGTGCTCGAGAATGCGCATGATCCCGGTCGGTGTCGCCGGTCGCGGCCCGGGACGATCGAGCAGGAGAAGCCCGAGGTTGTGGGGGTGCAGCCCATCTGCATCCTTCGCCGGATCGATCAGCTCCATCGCCCGGTTCCCGTCGAGTCCGTCGGGCAGCGGCAGCTGCACGATCATGCCGTCGACCTGGTCGTCGGCGTTGAGCGCAACGATCGTGGCTTCGACGGTCTCCTGACTCACCGACTCCGGGAGATGTACATCGAACGACAGCATCCCCGCAGCCTCGGCGGCACGGTGCTTCCCACGCACGTAGATCTCCGAACCGGGATCATTGCCGGCCATGATCGTGGCGAGCCCAACACTGATGCCACGCTCGGCCAGCGCCGCCACACGTTCGGCCACTTCAGCCCGCACGGTGCGGGCGACCTCGGTGCCGGAGAGTATTTGCGCGCTCAATGCCGAAAGTGCCTTCGTCCGGTGAAGACCAGCGTCATGCCGTGTTCCTTGGCCGCTTCGATGACTTCGTCGTCCCTTCGCGAACCACCGGGCTCGATCAAGGCGACAACGCCTTGCTCGGCGAGCGTATCGAGACCATCGCGGAACGGGAGAAACGCGTCGGACGCAGCCACGGCGCCGTCGGCCCGATCCCCGGCCCGGGCGATGGCTCGCTCGGCGGCGCCGACCCGGGACTGATCTCCCGCCCCGACCCCGACGGCGGCGCGGTTGTTGGCAATGACGATGGCGTTCGACTTCGTGTGCGCCGCCACGGTCCAGGCGAACTCCAGGTCGGCAAGCAGACCGGCGGACGGAGGACCGCCGGCGACGACTTCCCATCCATCCGGAAGGGCGGTTTCGCGCTCGTGTGTTCGGATCACATCACGGCGCTGTACGAGGAGGCCGTGATCCACCCGGCGCAGGTCGAAGTCGGTCTCCGACGGCTTCGGGGCGGCCAGCACCCTGAGGTTCTTCTTGGCAGCGAGCACCGCACGGGCATCGTCGGCGACATCGGGGGCAATCACGACCTCGGCGAAGTAGGCAGTGATGGCTTCGGCGGTCTCGCGGTCCACGGTGCGGTTGAGGGCGATCACGCCACCGAAGGCCGAGAGCGGGTCGCAGTCCCAGGCGGTTCGGAACGCCCCGGCAATCGAATCACACACCGCCGCGCCGCAGGCGTTGGTGTGTTTCACGACGACTGCGGCGGGATCGGCGAACGACGCGGCCAGTCGCCACGCCGCTTCGGCGTCGGCGTAGTTGTTGAACGACATCGCCTTGCCCTGGAGCTGGACGGCTCGCTGCCACCACGGGGCGGAACCCACCCGCGAGTAGACGGCAGCGGCCTGATGCGGGTTCTCGCCGTACCGAAGCGAGTCGTGCCGCTCGAGCGGAATCACCATCCGTTCGGGAAGGCCGTCTGATCGTTCAAACCAGCGAACGATGGCGGCGTCGTAGGAGGCGGTGCGGAAGAACGCCGCCGCAGCCAGATCACGCCGGTGTGCGGCATCGAGCCCGCCGGTTTCGATTGCGGCGGCCACCTCGTCGTACTGCTCCGGTGACGTCACGATGCCGACCCAGGCGTGGTTCTTTGCCGCCGCCCGCACCATCGTTGGTCCCCCGATGTCGATCTGCTCGATCGCTTCGGCATCGGCAACGTCGGGATCCGCAACGGTCTGCTCGAACGGGTACAGGTTGACCACGACCAGCTCGAACGGCTCGATGTCCCGGGCGGCCAGATCGGAGCGATGGTCATCGGCGCCGAGGTTTGCCAGGATCCCGCCGTGGATGTTCGGATGGAGCGTCTTGACCCGACCGCCCAGCATCTCAGGGGCGCCGGTGACGTCCTCGACCTTCGTGACCGCAAGCCCGGCTTCAGCAAGCGCCCTGGCCGTCCCGCCGCTCGACACGAGCTCGACACCGGCTGCGGCAAGACGCTTGGCGAAGGCGACGAGCCCGGTCTTGTCCCACACGGAGATGAGAGCACGGTGGACGGGAATGCGGCTCATACGGGTTCCTTCCAGGTGACGGCCCGGCCCAGCACTTCGAGGCGGCCCCGGGCGAATGCGTCGATGACCTCCGGATAGACCCGGTGCTCTTCTGCCTGGATACGGGCCTGCAGGGTCGCCTCGGTGTCCCCGGATTCGATCGCAACGGCGACCTGCCGGATGATCGGACCGTGATCGACCTCTTCGTCGACGAAGTGGATGGTGACTCCCGTCAGTTTCACGCCGTGGGCGATCGCTTCGGGAACGGCATGGGCACCGGGGAACGCCGGCAGCAGGGCCGGATGGGTGTTGAGGATGCGATTGGGGAATCGGGCGATGGCATTCGGGGCGAGGATCCGCATGAACCCGGCGAGAATCAATGCATCGGCGCCGTACGCATCGGCGGCGTCGCAGATCGCTGCAGAGAACGCAGCCCGGTTGTCGAAGTCCTTCCAGGCAACGACCTCGCTCGGGATCCCTGCGGTGGCTGCACGCTCGAGAGCGCGGACCCCGGGTCGATCAGAGATGACGGCCACGATCTCGGCACCGTACGAAGGCGCATCAGCCGCGTCGATGATCGCCTGGAGATTCGATCCGCTACCGGACACGAGCACGGCAACGGGCAAGCGACGTTCGGGGGGATGGGCCATTCGCGCGGAGGATAGCCCCAGACGACGGGGCCTCAGGCCTTGGGGTTGGCTACGAAGAAGTCCCAGATGAGATCGGTTGCGGAAATGGTGTTCGTGGACGACACCGCGATGATGGAGACGTCGGATCCGGGCCAACCGTGGGCTCCACCTTCGATCGTGAAGAGATGGGTGTCGGCATCGCATCCGGCCCAGGTTCGCTTGACGACATCTTCGGTGATCCGCTCGTCGGTGGGTTCGGCAGCACAACCGTTCCGAGCGGCCCACTCGGCGGCCCACTCCTCGACGTCGACGAAGAACAGGCCCATCCCGTCGTACGGAACGACGAAGTCGTCGGTGCCGTGGAACGCCATCACCGGTACGACGGCATCGTCGGGGCATTCGACGGACGGCACGTACCAGCCGGCAACGGGCGCGGCGGCTGCAAAGAGGTCGCCTGCGGTACACGCGAGCTGATCGGTGAGGCCGCCACCATTCGACATGCCGGTGGCGTAGATCCGGTCAACGTCGATTGGGGTTCGCGACTGGACGTCGGCGACGACGGCACGGATGAATGCGACGTCGTTACCGTTGCCGGTGATGATGTCCCAGCTGCGGAACTGCCCGGCGGGCTGGGCGACGATGAAACCCTCTTCGGCAGCCTTGATTCGCATGCCACTGAGCGCTTCCTGGTCGTTCGGCGTGCTGAGGGCCGGATGGATGTCGACAACCAGCGGTGCCGGCGTCTCCGGGAAGCCGCCGGGGATGAACAGGTGATAGCGGCGCTCCCGGCCGTCGAACTCGATCGTGATGAGCTCGTCGACCGATGCTCTCATCGCCATCGTGGTGGGCGGCACCGTCGTCGTGGGAGTGGTCGCCGGCACCGTCGTGGTAGGAGAAGTGGTCGGCGCTGCCGTTGTGGCTGTCGTCGGGTTTGGCGAGTTGGTGGTCGCGGCAGGGTCATCGCCGCTGCAGGCAGCGGCAAGCCCGGCGAGGACGATGACGGCGGTGAGTCGAACGATGGTGCGCACGCCGCCATGCTATGAACGCCTCGGGAGTATGCGGCGGCATTGCTGATCAGAGATCGGCCCACACGGTGTCCGCGGCCACGACGAATACCCGCCCGTCGACAACGATCGGCTTCGTGCGGATCTCAGCGGGCGTATCGAAGGACCAGAGGACAGCACCCGTTTCAGCGTCGACCGCATGGAGGGCCCCGCTCTGATCGGTCCAGCGAGCTGCGGCGGACACGTACACCACACCGTCGGCGACGGTCGGCACGCCGAGTGAGCCCCGCAGCGCTGCCGTCCAGGACACGGTTCCAGTCGCGAGGTCGATTGCGACCAGCCTGCCGGGCTCTGTCTCCTGGCCCGAGACCTGGGTCCCGACGTACACACGCGAGTCGGCGATGCCAACGCTACGCGGATCGATACCGCCGACCTCAACGTCGGCGACGAGCTCGCCGGTAGCGCCGTCCCAGACGAGCACGGCCTCGTCGGAACTACCCGAAGTCCCAGGAGCGAAGCCGACGATCACGTCGCCGCCGACATGGAACTGCCTGAACGACGTCTGTGACCACCGGCGCTCCCCCGAGACCGCATCAACGGCAGCGACATCGGACCGGCCGGTGGCATCGGAGCCGAGCCAAGAGAGGGCGTTGCCGTTCGAGATACCCTCCGGGCCACCGACCGTGCGTCCCGGTTCGGCGGTCCAGAGTTCAGCACCGTGGACGGCATCGAGCGCCACGAGTCCGTTCGACGTGCCGATGTAGACCGTGCCGTCGTGGTGGTGGGCGACACCGTGGACGGACCCGTCGAACCGGCGCTCCCAGGCCGGTTCGCCGGTGGCGTGATCGAACGCAATGATCGTCCCGATCTCGCCGCCAGCAGCGAAGACGCGCCCCGAGCCGCCGGTGACGCCACCGCCCTTCCCGGGCTCGGGGTAGAACTCGAGGCGGTGGGACCAGGTGACCGAGCCGTCGGTGCGGGAGATCGCCGTGACAACGGACTCCATCTCCGCCCTTTCGTGATCCGGGCGAGAGGCGACGCCGACGAGCGCCGCACCGGCGAGAAGGAACGGACCATGCCGCCAGGAGGACTCCGCTGCGCGCCAGAGCTCACGGCCATCGAGATCGAAAGCGGCCGGTTCAACCGACGCCGATCCCGAGTAGACCAGTTGATCGCCAACGAGTTGGAGCCAGGGAGTGCCCGGGTGCGGCACGAGCCGGCGCCACGCCTCCGTGCCGGTCTTCGCGTCCACCGCATAGAGGTACGCCGGACCGGGCTCTGGCTCGGATGGATTCACGGAATCCAGGTCCGTCGCGCACGATGCGCCGATCAGGACGATCGCAACGAACGCGAGGCGACGGATCCGATAGGCGGACATCCCACCAGCGTACGTACCGGATGCAGTCGTCGACCCACCGATGGCTCAGGCCATCAGCTACATCTGCCCAGGGTGTGCGCTGCGGCTTTGCAGGTCAGAGCTCGTACCGAACCTCTTCTGAGGACACCACGAAGACGAGGCCATTCGCAGTGATCGGGGCCGTGCGGATCTCAGTCGGCGCATCGAAGGTCCACAGCAGCTCACCCGTTGCGGCGTCCACGGCATGCAACGCTCCTCGCTCGTCGGACCACCAGGCCGATGACGGCACGTAGACAACGCCGTCGGCAACGACGGGGACACCCGGTGAGCCGCGCAAGAGCGTCAGCCACGACACCTCGCCGGTCGGTAGGTCGATCGCTACCAGCTTGCCGGACCCTTCATCAGAACCGCGCACCAAGTTCCCGACGTACACCGTGGTCTCGGTGATTGCGACGCTGAACGGGGCAATCCTCCCCCCGACGGCGACTTCGGCGATGAGCTCTCCGTTCCCGCCGTCCCACACGCTGACGCTCCTGGGGTGATCACTCACGAGCTCCGGAACGAACCCGACAACGACCTCGTCGCCGACGTGATACTGGCGGTAGGACGATTGCGTCCAGATGCGCTCCCCGGAGACCACATCGATTGCGGTGATGTCGAACCCGACTTCACGATCGCTGTCGATCCAGGAAACCGCGTTGCCGCCGGATATGCCCTCGGGACTGGAGATGAGCCGGCCGCCGGTATCGGCCGACCACAGGATCGAACGATCCTGCGCATCGAGAGCAACCAGCCCGTTCGTCGTTCCGACGTAGACCGTGCCCTCGTGAGTGTGGGCAACATCGAGGATCCTGCCGTCGAAGCGTCGTTGCCAGCTGCGCTCCCCTGTCGCTCGATCCAGCGCGCGAAGTGTGCCCTGCTGACCGGCCACAAACACCAGATCAGCGCTACCGGACACCGCACCCGCTTCGCCGCGCTCCACGTACCACTTGAAGTCATGCGACCAGCGCTGGGACCCGTCACCGGTCGCCAACGCGATCACCCTTGACCTGAACGGCGAACCCCCCGGCTCGGCGACGCCGATCAGCTCACCGCCATCCACGAAGAATGGTCCCTGCATGCGCGAACCCTCCGGCGCCTGCCACAGCTGCCGACCGTCGAGGTCGATTGCGATCGGCCCCGGAACGCCCGAGCCCGAGTAGATCAACCGATCGCCGGCGAGCTGAAGCCACGGGTAGGAGGGAAACGGCACCTCGAGTTGCCAGACCGCTTGCCCCGATCCAGCATCGATGGCGTACACGATGCCGACGGGTGTCGCCCCGGCATCGCCTGGCGGCAACGTTTCCGCCGGACGCTGCTGCTGCGAGGTCTCTATCGGCGCCGACGTGGGCGCCGACGGGTCTGCCGACCCGGTCCCGATCGGTTCCTCGTCCGATCCACACGCCGCAACCACGAGCACGAGGACCGCGATGATGACCGATCGGCGGCCCGGCTTCCTGCTCATGAGCTCATCGTACGGCCTGCGTCCGGACCCGAGCCGCCTGTGGCGTCGTCTCAGCCTTCGGCGTTCACCACCGTATCGATGAGCAAGGCCCGACCCTCCGCGCTGAGAGACACGTGGTTCGAATCCGGGAGCAACACCCAGTGCACGTCGTACCCGGCATCGAGCAGCGTCGCATATGCCCACTCGTTGGCGTCGCGATTGCTGAACGCGCCGTCGTCGAGCAGACCCATGGCCTGCAGCGATGCAACCAGGTCGATGTCCGTGTGGCGGGTTGCCACCGGTGAGGCGTATGGGTCGTCGCCGAGCGGCCGATCGTACGGACCGAACGTGTTCTCGACGGCTGCGATGTGCACACGGAGGGGCCTAGGTTCATCGAGCCGGCGCCAGGGCGTCATGGCATAGAAGGCGTCCGGCTCCTCTTTGAAGGTTCGATCCCACACGCCGGCGCCCAACAACACGTCACCATCGCCACTGACAATGGCCTGCGGCATGACGGGATCGCCTCCGGCAGCGCAGCTGTCGAGCGCCGGTTCCCTGCCGAACCCAGCCATCAGCGCTGCGTTTCCGCCCGCCGAGTAGCCGTACACCGTGATGTGCTCAGGATCGCCTCCGAAGTCATCTCCCCGGTGTCGGGCAAACGCCACCGCACATCGAATTTGTGCTTCTGTCGCAGCGAACTCCTCGGCTTGCGTCGCGTCCCTCGCCCATGTCCAGTTGATGTGACCCCAATCGGGCACGAACACAACGCGGCCATGTTCGGCAATCGATTGGGCAGTCGGCATCATCCACGACTTGCCCACCGAGTTCGGATCGCCGTGGAAGGCAACCACGATGGGCCACGGACCCGTTCCAGTTGGGACCACGACGTCGACGAGGCCTTCGCCTCGGAAGCGATCGTCGGTCTCGTGGTAGACGAGGTCGCTCGTGATCGTGAATCCCGGTGGTGCTTCGGTAGTCGTCGGCGCTGCGGAGGTGCTCGGTGCAGTCGACGGTGCGGCGGTCGTCGCCGGTGCTGCGGTGGTCCCCGGTGCGGCCGACGTTGCGGCTTCCGTTGGCGATCCGCAGGATGCGACGAGGAGGGCAAGTGCGAGCAGCGCTAGAGCGGCGCGAGCTTCTCGGTAGGTCACAGTGGTCTCCCTCGTTGGGTCTCTATCTGTGACGTGCCCGAATCACGAGGGATCTGACACCGAGTTCGGCCGGATATTGGCTGGTAGGTTGCGGCAATGGGCTTGCGCTGGCAATGCATCGTGGTCGACTGCATCGAACCGGCTGCGCTCGGGAGATGGTGGGCCGAGCTGCTCGGGTGGCGAATCACGTTCGAGGAACCCGACGAGGTCGTGCTCGAGCCGCCGGAAGGCTCCCCGGAGGACGGCGTGTCGCCCGACATCCTCTTCATCCGGGTTCCGGAACCGAAACAGGTCAAGAACCGCATCCACCTCGATCTCCGACCCGAGGACCAGGAAGCGGAGGTCGCCAGAGCGGAGACGCTCGGGGCTCAGCGGGTCGATGTCGGACAGACCGACGACGTCACATGGGTCGTGATGGCCGACCCCGAGGGCAACGAGTTCTGCATCCTCCGAGCGCTCGAACCCGAGGACCTGGTGTAGCGGTCCGAGCCTGCCTCGGGCGCGGACAACGGGACTGACGGTGCCTCAGCACGCTGGATCTGGGGCTCCGTTTGTGTCACACCCGGCGTTCATGATGCGGACATATGTTCGATTCGGTCTATGCATCTGTTGAGGACTCGACGTTTCCTGATTCCTGGGATGACGGGTCCTGGCTCGAGGTCGTCGACGACCCAGTTGACGTTACCGGTGACGGTGACACGTCTTGTGGCCTGGTCGGGCTCGATCGGTTGGAGCCGGGTCCGGCGGTTGCGGCGGCGGTAGCGAGTATCGACCCGTCGGCGGTGTCCGGCCATGAGCAGGTGGTGCTACTGCGGGCGTTGCAGCGCACCATCTCTCATCTCCAGGCCCGTCTGTATGCGACGATGACCGCGATTGTCGACACGGTCGCGACCAGCGACGACTTGGGTTGCGAGTACCCCGAGCAGGCTGCGGCAGCGGAGATCGCCGCCGCGTTGTGTCTCACCCGCCGCGCTGCGGATACCGAGTTGTCGATGGCGTTGGATCTGGACCGACGCCTCCCGCAGGTGGGTGATGCCCTGGAACGGGGCCACCTCGACCGACGCCGTGCCGGTGCACTCCTCCACGGCACCGCACACCTCACCCCTGCAATTGCGAGCAGCGTGGTCGACGCAATCCTGGATGATGCTGGCGAACTGACCACCGGGCAGATCTCACATCGCCTCCGGCGCCTGTGCATCGACGTCGCCCCCGACGACGCCCACTACCGTTTCGAGCACGCCACGGCGCAACGCCGCGTGGTGGCCCAGCCTGAACCGGATGGCACCACCACCCTGTATGCCCCCGGACTCTCCCCCGACCGAGCCGCCGCTGCGATGAACCGGGTCAACACCATCGCCAAGTCGTTGCGAGGACCTGGTGAGACCCGCAGCATGGATCAACTCCGCGCCGACGTCCTCGTCGACCTGCTGGCCGGTACCGGTGACCCCACCTGGGCAGGACGCGGCACCGTCGACATCCACACCACCCTCACCACCCTCACCGGGTTGTCCGACACCCCGGGTGAGCTCGCCGGATACGGACCCGTCATCGCCGAAATCACCCGCAACGTGGCTAAACGACAAACCAATACGAAGTGGCAAGCCACCGTTGTCGACGAGGAAACCAACACCATCATCGCCACCATGGCGTTACGACGCCGCCCCACCGCTGCTGAGCAACGTGAAGTGCGAGCCCGCTACCCCGAATGTGTCTGGCCCGGCTGCCGCATGCCCGCCACCCAATCCGACCTCGACCACCGCACCCCCCACGCAGACCACGGACCCACGAATCCCACCAACCTCGCCCCCCTCTGCCGCCACCACCACACCATCCGCCACCAACACCACTGGCACTACACCCGCACCACCAACGGCA
>JASJAX010000061.1 GCA_030066755.1 Acidimicrobiia bacterium | reverse complement strand
CGAGCAACCGGATCAGGCGGTGATCGGTGCGGAGCGTCTGGCATTGACCCTCGCATCGGGCACCGAGCTCGAAGCAGCCTTCCGGGCCGTCCGAGTCGTCGAATCGCGAGACGCCTACCCCGAGGGCCACGGCGAGCGAGTTGCTCGGTTCGCCGCCGCAATCGCCGAGCAGCTGGGCTTGTCCGACGGCCATGTGATGCAGATCCGGCTTGCGGCCCACCTGCACGACATCGGCAAGCTGACGCTCCCTGAGGAAGCCGCAGGCGGCACCGACGAGTCGCTCACTGGGGCAGACCTCGACAGCTACAAAGAACACCCGACCCGTGGCGGCGAGCTGTTGCGTGCGGCCGCGGGCCAGGACATTGCCGATGCGGTGGCGCGACACCACGAGCGATGGGACGGAACCGGTTTCCCCGACGGTCTGTCCGAGGATGCCATCCCGCTCGATGCTCGCATCATCGCCGTGGCGAATGCGCTGGATCGCTGGTCGATCTCCGGGGGCGCCCCGGATCGTCCGACGGCCGACGCCATCCAACGAGCGGTCGAGCAAGGTGAGCTGATGTTCGACCCCGCCGTCGTCGAAGCGGCCGCCGCCGCCTTCGCGCAGTAGATCAGGAGTAGGAATTGACCACGCATCTCGAACGAGAACCAGCAGCTCCTGCGGCCGGGAACCGATTCCCGCGACCGGGGTCCGACCGGGCCGTTGCGGCCACCGCCCGCCATCAACGGACGATCCTCGTCGTCGGCCCGCACCAGGCGCTTGCGGATCACGTCCAGACCGCTACCGGGTACATCCCGGGAGCCTGGGACGTGCTCGTTGCGCCCGACGGAACCATCGCCGGTCGGCTGCTCGCCTCAAAGCCGATCCAGGCAGCCGTCGTCGGTCTCGAACCGGCGCTCGGCGGCATTGCGTTCCTCGATTGGCTGCGGCGCCACCATCCGCAGGTGACGCGGGTCGCAGCATTCCCGAACGACAACGCCGATCACAATCTGCGAGCCGCCAACGCCGCCCACGTCTACGTCAAGCCGACGACCCAGGAACGCGAACTCGGACACCTCATTGGAAGGACCGTCGGGCTCCAGGCGAGGCTCGGGACCGAGAAGCTCATTGCATTCGCCGGTTCGTTGCAGCGAATTCCGAGCGTGCCGCGCGTCTATGCGGAGCTCCGTTCGGTGATGAGCAACCCCGACTTCGATCTCGGCGGCGTCGCAAAGGTCATCTCACGTGATCCCGGACTCGTGGTCAAGGTCCTGCAAGTGGTGAACTCGGCCTTCTACGGGCTCCGGCAGCGCATCTCGGACCTGAACCACGCCGTTGCCCTGATGGGCTCGAGCACCATCAGCTCGCTGGTGCTCGGCATCACGCTGCATGATCAGTTTGCGGTGCTCGGTGCGGCACGGCGAGCACTCGACGAGGAGTGGCACCGGGCCCTCGCGATTGCCGAGGCTGCCAAGCGCATCGCCGAGTCGGAGCACGTCTCGCCCGACACAGTCGAAGAGGCGTACCTCGCCGGTCTCCTGCACAATGTCGGTCGCCTCGTCCTGGCATCGAACCTCTCCGATCGTTTCACTGCGATCGAATGGCCGGAGGACCGGTCCGAGGTGATCGCCATCGAGCGTTCGGCCTTTGGAGCCGGCCATCCGGAGCTCGGTGGACTGCTGCTCGGAACCTGGGGTCTCGACGATGGTCTCGTCGAGGCGGTTGCGTTCTACGCCGAACCGACCAAGAGCCTCGGTACACGGTTCTCACCGCTGACGGCCCTTCACGTCGCCGTCGGTCTCTCCCCCGGCACCCACGACTTCATCGACGAGGCGTATCTCGAAAGTCTCGGGCTGCCCGTCGAGGCGGAGCACATGCATTCGGCGCCGGAAGCACCCTGAACGTCGGGTGTCGTCAGTCGTCAGTCGGGATCGCGCTCGGCTCGAGCGGGGCGGCACATATCGAGCCGAACCGCAGTCTCTGTACTCGGTACTCGGTACTCAGTACTCGTGTGACGGCGAAGCCGTCACGCGATATCGGTTGCCCGCCGTTTCGGGGCTTCGGCGGCTTGGCGTTCCATCGAGGTCGCCACGACCCCCATCCCGATCCGAACGAACTTGCGGATGACGATGACCGCCGCCAACAGGATTCCGGCGCGGATTCCCGCCTGGTCGGGCGTGAGGTCGCCGGTCACCATGAGGTAGCCAATCGGCAACAACAGGATCAGTCCGCCGATCGAAATGAGCCGGTTGATAGGGTTCCGCATCACTGCCTCCCGACGATCCGGCGGATCCCGAGGGCCACGTCCACGGGTTGGGCTCGCAACATCGTGTCGCCGGCCGACAAGCTGCCGTATCCGAGCGTGGCACCCAGCGTGCTGGCGAGATACAGGGCGTCGACGAGACCACCGGGGCTGATCCAGCTGACCGTGGCGGGATCAGCAACGAGCAGATCCCTCCACAACTCGTCCTCACCGAGCACGAAGTGGAGATTGCGATCGCCTCGCACGAATTCGAGCCAGGCTCGATCGTCTTCGGCTCCCGTCAGCTCTGAGCAGAATGACCCGGCGTACGGCGCAACGTCGCCGAGCCGGACGAGCGGAAGGTCGAGCAACTCGGCGAGCCGTTCAGCGCCGGGCCCGACGATGACCTGGTCACCGGTCGGCGGGACATCACACCACGGAGCCACGGCTGCTGCGAGTTGGCTCATCCAGGCGAGGTCATCGGTGGAATCGAGGTCCTTGACGGCAGCAACAACCCGGTCCGGAAACCCATGCCGCACGAGTTCCGTAGCGGCCCATCGGGGAGCGCCGGAGCCATCGGGATTGACGAGTTCCGTGATCGGGAGGGTGGCCTCGACTTCCGGTGCACCGAGCGACACCGACTCCGTGGCCTCCAGCGGCGTTGGGTTGGTCAGCGCAACGGCGGCGGCGGCTGAGGTGATTCCTGCGGCGTCGAGACCGGGCACATGCAGGACTCCGGATCCGCCGGTCGGCGGCGGCATGGCGACGAGGTGTTCATGGGCGATCCTGGTCGAGATCGGAGCCTCGGGCATGGCGGTGGTGGGTCGCGGCACCGGCGTGGCGGAAACCATCGGCCCGACGGTGACGGGTGGCGGTTCGGCGGCAGTCGGTGCGGCCGGCGCCTCGCTGTGCATCGCCTCGGCGCCGGCGACATCAGCGTCGAGCGGTGTTGCGTCGTCCTGGGCATCGGGATCGCCCGCGGAGCCGCTGCCGTTCCAACCGGCCGCGTCGAGGAGGTTGTCGAGACCGGGGCTGGGTCGATGGTCGGCCAGCTCGCGGCGCAGCACCTCGCCGAACAGGTCCTCGTCGGCCTCGGTGCGCTCGGTGAGGCGCTCCAGCACGCCGGGGAGCGATCGTCGATCGGTCTCCGGCCGGTGGGCCGTCAGGACGACCATCTCCTTGGCGAAGAAGCCGCCCAGGCCACCACGAGCGACCTTCTCAGCGGACACAATTCGAGCGTCCTCGCCAACCTCGTCGGCGAGGCGCGCCATCGCTTGCTCGACGGTCGGGGCTTCGACCGTGACCAGATCGTCGGTCACGTTGGTCGTCAGGTCTTCCGCAACGGCGCCATCAAGTTTGCGCAAGGGCCACTCCAATCACTCCGACGGGTTCGAGTTGCAGGTCGGCGGGCAGTTCTGGGTATGCGAGCACGGAGAGGTCGAGCCCCATCCCGCGCACGGTGCGCTGGAGTGCGGCTCGCAGCGGCTGGCCGACCACCAGTGCTGCTGGGATCTGGCGCCGTGCCGCTTCGACCGCGAGCTGCTCGGCGCGGGTGCGGATGGTCTCGAGTACTCCGCCGTCGGCAATGACATACATCGTCCCATCGACCTCTCGCAGCCCCTCATGTAGGGATGCTTCGAGCGCGGGATCGAGCGTGATCACGGCAAGGCGCGACTCGGAGGCGATGGTGGAGAGGATGGATCGGCCGACAGACACCCGGGCCGCTGCCGCGAGGTGTTCCACCGATCGGGTCTCTGCAGCTCGGTTCGCGACGGCTTCGAGGATCGGTCCGAGGTCGCGGACCGAGACCCGCTCGTCGAGCAGCCGCCGCAGCACGGAGTGCGCAAGGCCGAGTGGGAGCTGGTCACTCCCCACCTCGTTGGCGAGAATTGGCTCGTCGTACCGCAGACCGTCGACCAGCGTTTGCACGTCTTGTCGGGAAAGGAGTGACCCGGCATTCGATCGCACGACCTCGGCGAGGTGGGTAACCACAACGGACGAACGATCGACGGTGGTTGCTCCAGCAGCTGCCGCAGCCGCCTTGGCGGTATCGGCGACCCAGAACGCCTGGAGGCCGAAGACCGGCTCGACGGTTTCGATGCCACCGAGGCTCCGGATCTCCTCACCGTCGCCGAATGGCAGCGCAAGGACTTGATCGACCGGAGCGTTGCCGCGACCGACCTCGGTGCCTCTCAGGACGATGCTGTAGGTGCCGGGCGGGAGCGAGACGTCATCTCGAGTCCGGACGAACGGCATGACGATGCCGAGCTCCATGGCGATCTGGCGCCGCAGCGCCTTCACTCGATCGAGCAGGTCACCATTGCGGGCGGGATCGATCAGGTCGAGGATGTCGTAGGCCAGCCGAAGCTCGAGTGGTTCGATCCGCATCTCTCCCACGAGCGCTTCGGGATCATCCGGGCTGACGATGACCTCAGGGGTCTCCTCCTGGTCCTCGGCCGCCTCGGCCTCCGGACGGCTGCGTCCCCCGGCCAGGAACAGGACGAGAGCAATCCCGAAGAACGGCACCTTGGGAAGCCCGGGCAGCATCCCCAGCCCGGCGACGGCGAGCGCCCCAAAGCGCAACGCTCGCGGGCTGCTCAGCAGCTGCAGGCCGAGTTCGGCGCCCATGTCGTCATCACTCCCGACGCGGGTCACGAGCAGACCAGTCGAGATCGAGATGAGGAGGGCCGGGATCTGACTGACGAGACCGTCGCCAACAGAGAGCAGCGAGTAGGTGTCGACGGCCTCGGAGAAGTTCATTCCGTATGAACCCATGCCGACGGCAAAGCCGCCGAACAGGTTGATGGCGACGATGATGATCGACGCGATGGCATCGCCCTTGATGAACTTGGACGCACCGTCCATCGCTCCGTAGAAGTCGGCTTCTTTGGCGATCCGCTTACGAGCGGCCCGCGCCTCGGCCTCGTCGATGAGGCCTGCTCCGAGGTCGGCATCGATGGCCATCTGCTTGCCCGGCATGGCGTCCAGGGTGAACCGAGCGGCCACTTCGGCGACTCGAGTCGCACCATTGGTGATCACGACAAACTGAATGACGATGAGAATCAGGAACACGACGAGACCGACGATGACCGATGCGCCGATGACGAAGTTCCCGAAGGTGTCGATGACCTTGCCCGCGTCGCCGTCGAGGAGGATGAGACGGGTCGAAGACACGTTCAGGGCCAACCTCGCCAGGGTGGTCATCAGCAGCAAGGACGGGAACACCGACAGCTCGAGGCTGTCGGACAGCAGCAGCACGCTGAGCAGCACGATGATCGCCAGCGTGATGTTGAGTGCCAGGAGCAGGTCGAGCACCGTCGCCGAAACCGGCACGACCATCATCATGGTCACACCGATGAGTGCGAGCGGGGTGAACAGCGAGGATCGTCTCATGCGGCGGCCTTCCTACGACCTCGCCGCCGATAGGCGACGGCGAGCACGGTGGCGACGGCTTCGAACAGCGTCGTCGGTACGAAGTGGCCGACCTTCACACGCCGATACAGCGTGCGCGCGAGCGGCTTGTCTTCCAGAACGGTGATGCCATTGCGGTACGCCTCGCGGCGGATCTTGGCCGCGAGCTTGTTGGCACCTTTGGCGAGTACCCGGGGGGCGGCTTCGGTCGGGTCGTACCGCAGGGCAATAGCGAGGTGCGTCGGGTTGGTGACGACGACGTCGGCAACCGCTACTTCGGCGATCATGCGGTTGCGGCTCATCTCCATGGCACGACGCCGTCGAGCGGCTTTGAGCATCGGGTTGCCCTCTGAGTGCTTGACCTCTTCCTTCAGCTCCTGCTTCGTCATCTTGAGCTCTTTGCTCGTGCGCAGGCGCGTCACGGCGTAATCGGCACCTGCGATGCCGAGCGCCAGGATCGTCGCCCGCAGGACGAGCGCCCACACCTGATCGCCGGTGAAACCGAGGGCGTCGACGAGGCCGAGTGGAGAACCGAGACGTGCGATCCACGACGTGATGGGGCCCCAGATCACTGCAATGAGGAGGCCCAGCTTGAGCACGGTGCGAACGAGTTCCCATCCGAACACGGAAGGCTTGAAGCGGTTCAGTCCCTTCTTCAACGACAGGTTGGACCACTTCGGTTTGGCGGCCTTGGGGGCAAACGTGAAGCCAACCTGGGCGATACCGCCGGCGGTGGCGAGGATCCCGGCCACAGCGAGGAACGGGACCAGACCGACGACGAACATCGACATGATGTTCGCCCCGGCAACACCTCCGATGTCGCCCGAGCCGGACTGGCCGAGCACTGCTTTGGTGTGATCGGCAAAGGCTCGACCGACACTCGGCGCAACGAGGCGGAGCGACAGCAGCAATCCGAGGAGGGATACGGCGGAACCGACTTCAGCCGACTTGGCAACCCGGCCCTCGCGGCGTGCTTCGCGCTTCCTCCGCTCAGTGGGCTTCTCGGTTCTTTCCTGGGAACGGCTCACAGGGTCTCCGGTCAACTGTGCTGCTGCCAGTCCATTGGCGAGACACGGCCGTTCCCTCGGCCTGCCTACCCGTCGGCCACCCGAAGACCCGTTAAAGCAGTTACAGCGGGAGTTTGTGACCCCTCAGGCCCCAGGCGGTGTGTCCGGCGACTGTCCACTGACGACCGACGACTGGCGACTGGCGACTGGCGACTGGCGACTCAGCTTCCGCCACCCAACCCGCCAACTGCATCCCGGAACGTGTCACGGATGATCCCGAGGACGCCGTCCATGGTCTCCGGCATCAGCAACACCACCGCGCCGACACTGGCGAGCGCCGCAACGATCTTTGCGGGCAGACCGATCAGGAAGACGTTGGCTTGCGGGGCGAAGCGTGAGGCAATGCCGAGCACGACCTCGACGAGGAACAACGCCGCCAGGGCGGGCATCGCCAGTTCCGCAGCAGCGATCATCATCCGGCTCAGGAGGTTGAGCCCCACGGCTCCGAGGCCAGGCGAGAGGTCGATGGAACCGGTGAGGCCGATGAGCTCGAAGGACGACCCCATGCCGGCGACCAACAGATGGTCGCCCCCGAGGACGAAGAACAACGCCAATGCGCCAAGGTTGAGGAAGCGGCCGAAGATCGGGATTTGGCTCTGCGTCAACGGATCGAATATCTGCGCCGAGCTCAGGCTCGAAGTGAAGTCGAGCAGGCCACCGGCGACGGTGAACAGCGTGAAGATGAGTCCCGTCAGGAACCCGAGGAACCCCCCAACCGCGATGTTGGTGACGGCGGCCACGATGAGCGTCCCCAGGTCGAGCGCGGCATCGACCGGTGCTGCAAACACGTATCCGAGGACGAGGACGAGAGCCATCCGCCCGGTTGCGGGGATGGCCTTGCCGAAGATCGGTGATGCAACGACGAACGCACCGACTCGGATGCTGGCTAGGAGCAGCCCGACGACCCACTCCGCGTCGACGATGAGATCCATCAGAGCCCCGGGATGATTGCCCAGAGACCTTCGATCCAGGTGAGCATCTCGCGCAGCATCCAGTTTCCCGCCACCAGGATGACGAGACCCATACCCACGAGCTTCGGGACGAAGGTGAGGGTCATCTCCTGAATCTGCGTGATCGTCTGCAGAAGCGAGATCACAACGCCGACGATGAGCGCGACCGCGAGGATCGGCCCGGCGATCTTGGCGGCGACGGTGAATGCACCGGAGATGATGTCGAGGACTTCTGCGTCACTCATCACACGACCCCGTTCACGGACTGCACCACCGACCCGACGATCAGTGCCCATCCGTCGACGAGCACGAACACGAGCAGCTTGAGCGGCAAGGAGATGAACACCGGAGGCAACATGACCATGCCCATCGACATCAACACCGCCGAGACGATCAGGTCGATGACGAGGAACGGGATGAAGATGATGAACCCGATGATGAAGGCGGTGCGCAGCTCCGAGATCACGAATGCCGGAATCAGCGTCGAAGCCGAGACGTCCTCTGCGGTCTCCGGCTTCTCCTGATCGGAGAGGCTCATGAACAGCCGCAGGTCGTCGTCCCGGGTCTGAGCGAGCATGAACTCTCGCAACGGCTCGTAACCCGCCTCGATGGCTTCGCTCTGCTGGATCTCGCCGTTGAGCATCGGCTGCAGCGCCGTGTCGTTGATCTTGCCGAACACGGGGCCCATCACGAAGAACGTGAGGATCAGCGACAGGCCGATGAGCACCTGGGCGGGGGGAATCGTCTGGACACCGATCGCATTGCGGGTGAGTCCGAGCACGATCGCAAACCGTGTGAATGCCGTGGTGAGGAGCAGAATGCCCGGGGCAACGGCGGCGATCGTCAGCAGGATGATGATGGTGACGGTCTGGCTCAGCGCACCGTTGTCGGAATCAACTGAGATCGTGACATCCGGTACTTCTTGAGGGGCAGGCACGTCGACGAGTGGCGTGTCGACCGTACCCGCATCGGCCGGAGCTTCGACCGCAGGCTCCTCGGTCGGCGGCGTCGTCGGCGCCTCTTGGGCAAGCGCCGCCGGCGCCCCGAAGAGGAACAGGAGCGTGAGGATGGCTGCAGCGGCCGGGAGTCGCCTAAGGGAGCGGCGCATCGAGAGACCCCGGTGGGCGGGCCGACGTGCGCAGCGTCATCAGCTGCAGTCGGCGAATCAGGCCCATCCGTGGCTCTGCGTTGCGTTCCGTTGCGTTGGTCGTGGCTCCGACCGACACCGAGCTCTCCTCGGTCTCGACGGCCGGAGCGGGTTCGAGTTCTGACAGCATGCCGACACCGTGTTCGCCGGCGCCGAGCAGGAATCGTTGGCCGTCGACTTCCGCGACGGCAATCCAGGTGTTGCGACCGAGGGCGGCCTTGTCGGTGATGCGAAGCCGGTTGGTCGAACCGGTGCGGCTGCGCCGCAGCCACCACCAGATGCCGAGTGGCGCCCCGATGACGAGGAGAAATGCGGGCAGGATCTGCGCCATGATGTCTCCTCCGCTCACCGCGTTGCTCCCCTCCAGTGCCAACAGCATGCTCAGCGCTCCACGATCTCCGTGATGCGCACGCCGAGCTCGTCGTCCACGACGACGACGTCGCCACGAGCGACGAGGGTGCCGTTGACGAGCACGTCGACAACGGCTCCTGCCGCCCGGTCGAGTTCGACGATGCTCCCCTCTTGGAGCGAGAGCAGGTCGCGGACCTGCATGACGGCTCTGCCCAGCTCCACCGTGACGTTCATCGGAACATCGGCGAGCAGGTACAGATCGCGTTGATTGCCGCCGGCGACGCTTGCCCCGAACTCGGGAAGCGTCGCCGGAGCCACGCTCGGTCCCTCACCGGCCGGAGTGACCGGTTCTCCAGCGGAGGTGAGGGCACCGAGCGAGGCCTCGACGATCCAATGGACCAGGACCGGTGCGCCGGCACCGGTTCCGATCGCGAACTTGACGATGTGGGCGGCCATGCCGGTGATCCCGGGATCGGCCGGCAAGGCCTCGCCCGGAGACGCCTGGAAGGACGCTCCGACGGCACGGCTCAGGCCCGTTGCGGCGCCACCGGCGAGTGCATCGATCAGCACTGCGGGTTCGATGACGGTCGCACCAGGGGCGGCCAACCCGCTCGTCGGTACGACGACCACGAGGCCACCGCTCCCGGCATCGGATTGGAACATGGCCCGTGCGACGGTGGACGCTTCGAGCACCTCAGCGTCGATGGTCGGAACCAGCTCGACGTCGTCGACTGCGACCGAAGTGCCGGCGACCTGGCTGATCGCATCTACCGCGCTCTCGACCATCGACCCTGCGATGGCCGCGAACGCATCAACGTTGGTGTTCGTGGTCATTCCGTTCTCCAATTCGTGACCTGTAGCGCCATGTTCTTGCCTTTGCGGCCGATCCGACCCTCGACGAGTTCGAGGCCGGCTACCACACCGAGGACGCCTTCATCGACCTTGTGATCGAAGCGGAGGACGTCGCCGGGCTGGAGTTGGGCGATCTCAGCCGCCGAGACCTCGGTCTCACGCAGTCGGATCGCCATCGGCATGCTGATTTCTGGAAGGTGACTCTCGAGGTGGCTCTCAGGCGCTCCGGGGCCCAGCGCCGGCGGCCGCTCATCCAGCTCGGGTGCCAGCTCCCAGGCGGGCATGAGCATCGAGAACGGGTAGCAGAGCGTCAGGAGGCCTTCAGATCGGGCGCCCTCGATGATCGAGAGCGAATACGACATCACCACGACCATCTCGGACGGGTTCGTGGCCTGAACGAAGTTCGGGTTGAACTCGATGGCCTCGAATCGGGCATCGACCTCGAGCAGCGGCTCGAAGGTCTCCTTGAGCGCACCTTGTGCTTCGCGCAAGAGGTCCTGGATGAGGCGAGATTCCAGCTCGGTCGGACGCCGCATCACACCGGGCTTGCCAATGCCACCGAGGAGTCGATCGACGAGTGTCAGCGCGGTCGAGGTGCTCATCTCGAGGAGTGCTTCTCCGGGAAGCGGATCCAGCGAGATCATCCCGACGACGGTCGGGTTCGGCATCGAACGGATGTACTCGTCGTAGGTGACCTGGTCGATGGCGAGAAGCTCTACCCTTGCCATCGTCCGCAGGAGGGTGGAGAGCTGGGCACCCATGGCCCGTTGGAAGGTCTCGTGGGTGAGTTCGAGGCGCCGGACGTGATCCCGGGGCATCTTCGAGGGGCTCCGGAAGTCGAAGGCCCGCATACGACGGTCATCGGACCCATGTCCCCCGCCGGGGCTGGTCCTCATCTCCGTCTGTCCGCTGGTTCGGTCTACCAACGGTGACCTCCGATCTGGTCCGGTCGTGATCGGTGCGTCTCGGGGACGCTTCGCTGTGACCGTCGGCAGGTCGTCGTTGGAATCAAGAGGTCGCCGCAGGATTCCACGGTCCGTCGGCGGGTCAGACCTTGGGCTCGGCGCCGCGTATCTGAGGGAACGCTCTGCTCAGGTGGTTCGTGACGACGTTGCGAGTGGGGGCCCGTTGATACCGGACGAACCACTGTATTGAGCTGAAGCGAGGAGATACGCGGCGCCGGGCCACTCGTGACCGCTACTGAACCAACACCTCCGTGATGACGACTCGCAGGACCTCGCCGTCGGGCCATACGTCCTGGGCTGCTGTCGTGAACTCTGCCCGTAGGTCGTCGAGCGATGAGGGGCCCAGGAGTTGGTCGGCGGAATAGCCACTGACGACACCCAGCACGGCATCCTTCAGGACGGGGAACCGCTCCCCCACGGCGGCGGTATCGCCGCCTTCAGGGAGAACCACCGCGAACTTGATGCGGGCGTACCGCATGTCTTCGCCGGCCAGGTTGACCGTCATCTGGTCGGCCTCGAGGACCGGACCTTCGACGATCACCGTCGTGGTGGTGACGGATGCATCGACCTCGCCACCTCCTCCGCCGAGGAACATGTAGGCGGCTCCGCCCAGCACGAGCACTCCCACGACGATCATGATGAGCTTCTTCTTGCTCTTTGCCGGAGCTGCCTGCTCTTCAGCTTCCATCACCATCACCTCCTTGAGCGATGATCACCAGCTCCACACGGCGATTCTTCGCCTTGCCTTCGCTGGTTTCGTTGCTTGCTTTTGGTCGAAACTCTCCGTAGCCGGTCGCCGCGAGCCGCTCCGGGCCGATGCCATGGTCGGCCACCAGCAGCTTGAGTACGGCGAGCGCACGGTCGGTCGACAGGTTCCAGTTGTCGTAGCCGGCCGAGTAGAGCGGCACGGTGTCGGTGTGCCCCTCGACCAGCACGTCATTGGAGAACTCACTGAGAATGGGAGCGATCGCAGCGATCAGCTCGCGGCCGCGTTCACCGAACGTCGCCGAGCCGCTGGCGAACAGCACGTCATCGGTGGCAATGGCCACGGTGAGGCCCCGCATGTCGATCTCGAAGTCGGCGGCATTTTCCAGCCCGGCAACGGCGAGCGCCGACTCGATGGCGTTCTGCACCTCGACCAGTTCCTCGGGGGTGTCGAGCACGCCATCGCCCTCGTCCGTGCCTGCGGCGTCGACGGCATCCTCAGGCTGATCATTCGACTCCTCGTAGCCGTCTTCGGCTTCCTGCATGGATGGCAGGCCGTCGAGGATGGCGATGCCTTCGAGACCGTCCTCCCCGACCTGCGCATCGCTGAACGCGGCACCGACGAGCCCGGTGCCATCGGTGAGGAGACCCTCCGCCACCGCAGGGTTGCCGAAGGGATCGGCGAGGCCGGTGACGAAGAGTTGGAACTTCTGCTGATCGACCTGCGAGATTGCATACAGCATCACGAAGAAGGCCAGCAGCAAGGTGACGACGTCGCCGTAGGTGGTCAGCCACCGGAGCTCGTTGTCGGGGGGCGGCTTCTTCTTCTCGCGGCGGGCCATTATGCGGCCTTACTCCGCTTGGAGCGCTCCTGATGCCCGACCCGTGCGGTGGGCGTCAGGTACGACTCGAGACGCTCGACGAGCATCCGCGGACTCGCCCCAGCCTGCACCGCAAGGATGCCGTCCAGCACGATCTCCCGGTACGAGACTTCGAGTTCGTGGAGACGGGCCAGCTTGGCGGCGATTGGCAGGAACACCAGGTTGGCGAAGATCACGCCGTAGAGCGTCGTCAACAACGCCACCGACATGCCGAGACCCAACTGCGCGGGATCGGAGAGGTTGCCGAGCATGTTGATGAGACCGACAACGGTCCCGATCATGCCCATCGTCGGGGCGTAGCCACCCATCGTTTTGACGAAAGCGATCACCGGTTGATGACGCTCGTCGAGCGACATCAACTCGATCTCGAGGGTGTCACGCACTGCGTCGGCGTCGACGCCGTCAACGATCTGCTGGAGACCGGTCTTCATGAACTCGTCTTCGAGGTCTTCCAGCTTCGACTCGAGCGCCAGGACGCCTTCCTTGCGGGCGATCTCGGCGAACTCCATCAGTTGGTCGACAGCCTCTCCGGGATCGGCTTCCTTGCCCGTGAGCGAGATGATGATGCCCTTCGGGACCCGGGTGATGTCGGCCATCTGATAGCCGGACAGGGAGACGCCCACGGAACCGACGACGACGAGCACCAGCGATGACGGTCCGATGAGCGCACCGAACGAGTTTCCGTCCATCACCGTGGCGACGACGATGCTGATGAGGGCGATGACGATGCCGAGGATGGTGGTCATGAGGCTTGCGCTCCGGGGAAAGCGATGACGTCAGCATCGCGACGGGGGCGGAGGTCCTGTGTCTTGGCGAGGCGTGAAGCGCGGGCTTTGCCGATCCGGTGCACGAGTTCGTCGGCGGTGTCTGCGACGACCATGCGGCGTTGGTCGGTGAGAACGACGATGGTCTCGGGATTGCTTTCGATCGCGGCAATAGCTTCGGCATCGAGAAGAATCGTTCTTCCCACGATGGGGGTAACCGGAATCATCGCCTCGCACCTCCTTGTGCCGCGTGTCCAAATCCGTTTGCTCTTGGATGTTCTGGTTTCCCTGTCGGTCGGTGGGCAGCAGAGTTAACGACGTGTGCACCGTTTTCTGGATTGCGAAGTACTGAGTACCGAGTACTGAGTAGCGAGACGAACACACGCGCTCCGTGGCCGCCTTCTCGGATGCAGATGCTCGGTACCCAAACGCGCACGAGCACCCCCGTGCGCAGGGGTGCCCGACGTCTGGCTACTGGCTACTGGTTACTGGCTACCCCGATGGATACGGCTCAGAGACGGGCGTGTCCGTCTCTGTCTCCGCTTCCTCACCCGGCGACACGGTGATCACGTTGACCATCGGGACTTCGTCACCGGTGTCGAGGTTCAGGAATGGCCCATCGGCGGTGAATCGCACGCTCTCGACGTTGCCCTCGATCTGATAGCCCTCGAGGCTCAGCGCTTCGATGTGTTTGCCGACGACGCCGAGCGCCATCGTGACTTCCTGGAAGCCCATGAGTGTCTGATTCATCTCGGCGATCGATTGCAATGTCTCCACCGTCGTGAACATGGCGGTCTGTTCGAGCATTGCCGTCGAATCGCTGGGATTCATCGGGTTCTGGTACTTCAACTGCGCAACGAGGAGCTGGAGGAAGGCGTCCGAACCCAGCTGGCCGAGCGCGTTGTCCGTTGTGGCCGGCGCCGCCTGGGCGGCTCCCGACGTGGTGATGGGATCGAGCATGGCGGTGACCTCCTCAGATCCTGAGTCCGGTCCGGCGAGCGCTCCGCCGGAAGCGTTGCATACGAGGCTGCGTCGGTTCGTCGTCGGCGTCCTGGCGAGCCGATTGGCGTCCGCCGGTGTCGGCCGACATGTCGAATCCACGCTCCGTCAACGCGTCGTTGACCGCCTGCAGCAACGGGGTGACCTGTTCATCGGTGACCTGCGACGTGGTGCCGGAGGAGGCAACGTGGACCGTTCCGTCCATGCGCATCGTCACGAGGAGTCGCAGACCCTCGATTTCGGGGATCTCAATCGCGATTGCCCGTGGCGGGGGCAAGTGCTGCTGCATCTCGACGGCATTCATCACTCGCTCGACGAGGGCGGCATTGGGCATGTTCGCCGGGGCAAGCCCGGATGTGGTCGGCGCTGCGGTGCTCACCGCACCATCGAGCGGAGCGGCGGCGGGGTCGAACGCCACGGTCGGTGGAACCGGAGTCGCTGCGTCGATCGACGGGGATTCCACGACCCTCAGCCGAGGCTGACTCGTCGGCTGTTGGGCTTGCTGTGCCATCTTCGTGACGATCTCGAGTTCGAGATCGCGATTGGCTGCGGCCGCAAGGGCAGC
>JASJAX010000060.1 GCA_030066755.1 Acidimicrobiia bacterium | reverse complement strand
CTCGCCGAACGCATGCTGTGGCGCTACGGCACGCTCGTGGACGAGGTGCTCGATCTCGCCACCCAGCGACCCGAGCTCGGGGAGCTGTTGCCCGGCACGGACGATCACTTGGCCGCTGAGGTGGTGTACGCGACGACCCACGAAGGGGCGTTGCACCTCGACGACGTGCTGACGAGACGCACTCGCGTTTCGATCGAGACCTGGGACCGCGGTCTCGCCGCCGCCGATGCTGCGGCACCCCTCATGGCCGAGATTCTCGGGTGGGACGCCGACGCCATCGATCGTGAGCTCGCCCACTACAGGGCGAGGGTTCAGGCAGAGCGCGAGTCGCAGACCATGCCCGACGACCACACCGCCGACGCCGCTCGCCTCGGCGCCCCCGACGTGAGAGTCGGCATGCGCACGAGTGAGGACGATTGAGCTGCCAGCCCGGGACCCTTCGGTCCCGGGCTCAGGACGACGCGGTCGTCTAGAACGCAGCTCCGAAACGGTCGAACTTCTGCTGACCGTCTGACAGGCCGTCGACGCCCTGCCACAGGTACTGGTTGTTCTTCGTGACCGGCTTCTTCGTGCCGCCGCGGATCAGCAGGACCGCACCGACGTCCTTCTTGTTCGAGTCGCTGTTCTGATCCGGGATGCCGATGAGCAGATCCGCTCGGCCGTTGCCGTTGACGTCGATGAGCGCCACCGCCGTTCCGAGATGATCGGCCCTCTCCGAGACACCGAGCACGTTGTTCCGGTCCTCGTGCCAGCGACTGTCTCCGGCGCCGTCGAGCGTCGGCGACCCGGGGATGTACGCCGCGGTGCCGGCCTGGCGTTCGCCGTTGACCTTCTGATTCGGAATGCCGATCAGCAGATCGTCGTAGCCGTCGTTGTTGGAATCGCCGACTGCGAGCGACGAGCCGAACCCATCCTGCTTGGCCGGGTTCCCGGCGATGCCGTTGCTGCCCTCTCGGAACTGCACGTCGTTGGCGCCCGACGGTCCGGAGCCGGAGCCCGGAATCACGAGCACGGTGCCGGCACCCGCCTTGGCCCCGATCGCGTCGTTGGGGACGCCGGCCACGAGGTCATCGAAGCCATCGCCGGTGAGGTCACCGGCGGCGAGAACCGAGCCGAACTCGTCGTTCTCGTCTGCCGTTCCCCCGAGACCGCCCTGGCCCCGTCTGAGGAACAGGTCGCCGGATTCGGCGAGACCGATGGTGGTGCCGAACAGCACGTTGACGGCACCGACGCGGTTCACGGCGTTCACCTTCTGGCCGGGCACACCAACGGCGAGATCGACGAAGCCGTCCCCGTCGAAGTCTCCGGCGCTGAGCGCAGCGCCGTAGTGGTCGTTGTCGGCATTGGAGTTCTTGATCTCGCCAACGTTCTGATCGAGCGCCTGTGATCCCGAACCCCTGATGCCGGTCGGCGAACCAAACAGCACGAAGACCCGTCCGGTGTCGACTTTGCCGTCGACGTTCTCGAACGGTGCGGCGATCGCAAGATCGGCGTAGGCATCGCCGTTGAAGTCGCCGGCGACCATTGCCTCGCCGAAGCCGTCGCCGGCCTCTGCGGAGTCGTCCACTCCGTTGCGGTTCTGGTGCCACACCTGATCCGTACCGAGATCGAGACCGGAGGCCGAGCCGTAGATCACGGTGACATTGCCGGAATTGGACTTGCCGGATTGATCGTCACCCGGAGCGCCAATGGCCAAGTCGGTATAGCCGTCGCCGTTGAAGTCGCCGTGGGCGAGCGCCGAACCGAATGCGTCACCGGCCGCTTGCGAACCCTTGACGCCGCCGATCCCCTGGCGGAGGAACTGGTCGTTGATGCCGCTGAGGCCGCTGGCCCTGCCGTAGAGCACATGGACCGCACCGGCTCCGTCGTCCTCGCCCGGGACGCCGACCGCAAGGTCGCCACGCCCATCGCCGTTGTAGTCCACGAAAGTCGAGAGCGAGCCGCCGACGTTGTACCACCAGGTTGCACAGGAGGTGCCACCGTCGTCGTCGGTGATACAGACTTCAGCCTGACGTGGTCCCGCACTGCCGTATGAGTGGGTCAACGTCTCGGGCGACGTGGCGCTGGAGATGGAGTCCGTGTCACCGTCTCCCCAGTCGACCGTCATCGAGTGCGTGTCGAGCTCACCGGGATCACTGAAGAAGATCCCGAGAGACACGGTGGCGCCGACTGCCGGAGTCGGGTCGGTCACCAGGTTCTCGATGATCGGGTCGGCGTTGTTGACGCTGATGATGGGTGCCGACGGCGAGAACGAACCGCCGTCGTCATCGGTCACGGTCAGCGAAACGAAGAACAAGCCATCGTCGGGCGACACGAACGAAATCGTCGGGTTCGTACCGGTGATCGGATCGGATCCCGGCTGGCTGATCGTCCAGTCATAGGTGAACGTGTCGACGCTCGAGGGATCGTCCACATCGGCGCCGAGCGTGATGGTCGATCCTTCCTCGCCGATCTCGGCGATGCCGGTGACCGGATCGCCGGTATCGGCATCGATGATCTCCGCCGTTGGATTGAGGTTGAGCACCGTCCAGGTGAAGATATCGGTCGCCGATTGGCCGTCATCGTCGAACACGATGTACTGGGCCTCATAGGTGCCGTTGTCGTCGGGCCGCACGTTGACGTTCCTGAACGTGCCGGACTTGAAGAAGTCGCCGTTCTTCGTGATCGTCCAGCTGTAGGTCAGCGTGTCGGCGCCCGGATCACTCGGGTTGCCGCGCAATTGGATCTGGGTTCCCTCGTCGGACGTCGCCGGGCCCGTGACGTTCGTGGACGGAACCACGTTCTGCACGGTGTAGGTGAACCCACCGGCACCGACGTCGATGCCGCCGTCGTCCACGGTCACCGTGACCGTGAAGCTCCCGTCCTGCGGATACGTGTGGGACCCGGTCACCGTGCCGATACCGCCGCCCCCACCGCTGAGGGTGCACGCGGCAGTGGAACAGTCGTCGACCGTGCCGTCACCCCAATCGATCGTCGCCGAATACGAGCCGGTGCCGTCGTTGTCGTCGAAGTCGGCCGTGATGGAAACGGTGTCGCCTTCATCGACGGTGTCGGACCCATCCGGATCGGCGTCGACCGTCAGATTGGTGTTCTGCACGTTCACGGTGAACGTGTCCGTGCCGACGCTCAGCGCATCGGCATCGTCCGTCACCTCGATGGTGACGGTGAACACACCTGGGGTGTCATACGTGTTGCTGGCGCCGGAGATGTTGAAACTGCCGTTCGACCCGGTCACGGTCGCGGCAACAGGTCCGCCGCCCTCACCCCAATCGACGGTGGCCGTATGCGTGTCGCCGACGCCAACGTCGGTGAACGACGTTCCTCCGCCGCCGCCGATGAAGACTTCGGTGCCCTCGTCGACGTTGGCATCGGCACGTGCGGTCACGACCGGCGGAGCGTTGTCCACGGTCACATCGATCGTGACGGTGTCGATGGCACCATCCGAGTCCTCGATGTCGATCGTCACGGTGTAGAGCCCGTCGTCCTCGTACAGGTTCGAGAGATCGAAC
This sequence comes from Acidimicrobiia bacterium, assembly GCA_030066755.1. GTDB lineage: Bacteria > Actinomycetota > Acidimicrobiia > Spongiisociales > UBA5794 > JASJAX01. Next base: position 10,870 of record JASJAX010000060.1, on the reverse strand, counting down.
GGCGAGGTGACGACGGTCGGAGCGCCGGGTCCGGCGCCTTCGCCGTAGTCGATCGTCGCCTCGTGCGTGTCGACACCGGGGTCGCTGAACGAGATCGAGGTGGTGAGCGTGTCACCTTCCGTGATCGTGGCGGTCGTCGGAGCGGAGATGGTCGGCGCCACGTTCACGACACTCACGCCGAGCGTGCCTGCGAGGAAAGTGCCGTCCTCATCCGTGACGGACACCTCGATGGTCGGCGCCGACGGTCCGTCGACATACGTGTGCGTGATGTCGCCGGGTGTAGCGGCAACCGGCTCGGGCCCCGAACCGTCGCCCCAGTCGATCGTGTAGCCCGTGGGCGTGTCATCGCCCGGGTCGGTGACGGCACCGATCGAGAGCGTGAAGACCGAACCCTCGTCGACCGGACCGGACCCGGAGAGGGCGATCGTCGGCGCAACGTTGGAAACCGTCAACGTGTGGTCGTCGGGATCGGTACCGGTCCCCGCGCTGGCATCGGTCACGGTGAGCGATATCACGAACACGCCGTCATCCATCGGCGTGTAGTCGAACGTGATGCCGGTTCCCGTCGGAACGCCGTCGACTTGCCAGTCGTACGACTCGTCGCCTTGCACGTCCCAACCGCTTGCCGTGAACGTCAGGGGGTCGCCCTCGGCGGCCGTCGTCGGGCCGCTGATCACGACCGCATCGTCATCGGTGATCGACGGGGTGACGTCACCCACGGGGAGACCGTCGAAGTTGGTGTCGGATGACGACACACTGAACGACACCGTGCCGGCGTGGGCGCCCTCGAACAGGCCGTCGTCGACGGCGGTCACGGTGATCGTCCGGACCGTGTCCCAATTGCCGGGGGTGAAGACCACCTGCGTTGCGCTCGTCGTGACCTGGGTGCCCGGGTCGATGTCGATCGTCACCGAAGAATCGGGCTCGGCGTCCAGGACGATGGTGAAACTGTCGGTGGCGCCACCCTCCGTCACGGCAACACCGCCACCATCATCGACGGTGACGCCCGCCGTATCGTCATCCGTGATCGTCACCACATGAGTCGCCGTGCCGAGCACCGCCCGACCCACCGGACTCGACAACGTGATATTGGCCGTCTCATCACCCTCGATGAGCGCATCACCCAACACCGTGACATCAATGAGACGAGCCGTCCCATCCGCCACCCCAACCCCAAAACTCACACTGAACTCATCAAGCGTGTAGTCGTTACCGGCACCCTCAGTCGCCGAACCACCACCACCGACACCAACCGTGGCCGACACCGCACTCTGCACCGTGCCCCCACCCGGAACAACCACCTCAGCAACGATCTGCTGCAGCCCACTCCCCTCAGCAAAACTCGAACTCGCCGGCGCCCGCCACCGGATCGTCACATCATCATCATCCGTGATCGTCACCGTATGCGACGTGAAGCCACCCACCACCGCAGGCCCACTATTCACCGACACATCAAGCGCAAAGTTCTCCGTCGTCGCCTCATGCACCCCATCGTCAGCGATCGTGACATCCACCGTCTGCGTCGCCCCACTCGACGAACCCGACGAGAACGTCACCTGCGTCGTCACCAACGTGTAGTCACCCGGCGTCACCGCCGTATTCGGCGTCTGACCAACATCCACCACCACATCCGTCGGCAACGTCCCCCCACCAACCCACGTCAACTCAACCGTCACCTGATGCGGCGAAGACCCCTCCGTCACCCCCGACGACCCCGACGCAAAACTCACCGTCGCCGTATCGTCATCCGTGATCGTCATATCCAGAGTTCCGCCGTCCAGGGCGCCGCCCGTGATGGCCGTCAGCCCGAAACGAATGAACTCTGCGTCTTCGAGGTCGCCGTCGTCGTTCAGCGTGACCGTGACGTCCTGTGTCGAGCCCGTCGGATCCGCCAACCCGAACGAGATCGCCGTGCCGGACAGCGTGAAGTCGTCCGATGCGCCTTCAGTCGCCGTCGAAGCAGGGAGGGCAACGACGGTGGCCGTGATGTCGCTGTCCAGGTTGCCACCGCCGGCGGCGTCGGCGGTCACTGTCACCGTCGCCGTGCCCGCAAACTCGTCGACGGTCGGTGTCGACGTCGACAGTGACAGGGTGACCACGCCGGCTGCCCGCGTCGTGGTCGGAACGGTCACCACGGCGGCCGCCGCGAGGAGGAGAGCTAGGGCGGCTCGGAATGCCGCACGTCGCAGGTCAGCTGTCCGGATTGCGCCCATCACCAAGAAACACCCCTTGCATCGTTCGGCTTCCTACCACGACCCGCCGAACGCCACTCGTCCGCCTGGCTACCCGACACCGATTGTCCCAGAGGTCGCCCTAGTCCACAAGGCTTCGACTCGCGGCGCCTCGACTCCAGAAACCCAGCGGCGCCCCTCCGAGGAGGGGCGCCGCATGTTCTGTCTGGCGTCGGATGTTCCTAGTCGTCGGATCCGGCGTCAGCCGTCCGCTCGCGGGTCCCGCTGGATCAGGTCCTCGACGACCGAGGGATCGGCCAGCGTCGAGGTGTCGCCGATCGATTCCGTGTCGTTCTCCGCGACCTTCCGGAGGATGCGCCGCATGATCTTGCCGGAGCGGGTCTTCGGCAGACCCGGCGCCCAGTGGATGTAGTCGGGCGACGCGATCGGGCCGATCTCCGTACGGACATGCTTCACGAGCTCCGTACGCAGGTCGTCGGTGTACTCCTCGCCGATCATCAGGGTGACGTAGGCGTAGATGCCCTGCCCCTTGATCTGGTGCGGGAAGCCGACCACCGCCGCCTCGGCAACCTTCGGGTGAGACACCAGGGCACTCTCGACCTCGGCGGTCCCCATGCGGTGACCGGAGACGTTGATGACGTCGTCGACGCGACCGGTGATCCAGTAGTAGCCGTCTTCGTCCCGGCGGCAGCCGTCGCCGGAGAAGTAGAAGCCCTTGTACATGTCGAAGTAGGTCTCTTCGAACCGCTCGTGGTCGCCGTAGATGGTGCGCATCTGGCCGGGCCACGGCTCCTTGATGGCGAGGACGCCGCTGACGTCGTTGCCCTCGATCTCCTTGCCGGACTCCGGTTCGAGGACGACTGGCGTGACGCCGAAGAAGGGGAACGTGGCCGAACCGGGCTTGGTGCCCCAGGCGCCGGGCAGCGGAGTGATCAGGATGCCGCCGGTCTCCGTCTGCCACCACGTATCGACGATCGGGCAGCGCTCGCCGCCGACCTTCTCGTGGTACCACATCCAGGCTTCGGGATTGATCGGCTCGCCGACGCTGCCCAGCAGCTTCAGCGAGCTGAGGTCGGCGCCCTCGGGCCACTGGTCGCCCTGCGCCATGAGCGCACGGATGGCGGTCGGTGCGGTGTAGAACTGGTTGACCTGGTACTTGTCGCAGACCTTCCAGAAGCGATCCGGTTCTGGATAGGTCGGGACGCCCTCGAACATGATCGTCGTCGCACCGTTCTGCAGCGGGCCGTAGACGATGTACGAGTGGCCGGTGACCCAGCCGATGTCAGCGGTGCACCAGTAGATGTCGCCGTCGTGATAGTCGAAGACGTACTTGTGGGTCACCGCCGAGTAGACCATGTACCCGCCGACGTTGTGCTGGACGCCCTTGGGCTTGCCGGTCGAACCCGAGGTGTAGAGGATGAAGAGCGGATCCTCCGCATCCATCTCCTCGGCCGGGCAGTCGGCGTCGACCTTGTCCATCTCGTCGTGCCACCAGAGATCACGACCCTCGACCATGGGGACGTCGACGCCGGTGCGCTGGACGACGATGATCTTCTCGACCGTCGTCGGGGACTCGTCATGCACCGCGGCCTTCTCGGCGGCCAGGTCGGCATTGGTCTTCATCGGGACGTTGTTCTTCGCACCTCGAAGCCCGGTGTCCTGCGTGATCACGACCTTGCAGGTGGAGTCGCAGATGCGATCTGCGAGCGCGTCCGGTGAGAACGCGCCGAACACGATCGAGTGAATCGCACCGATGCGGGCGCACGCCATCATGGCGACGGCCAGCTCGGGGATCATCTGCATGTAGAGGCTGACCCGGTCGCCCTTCTTGACGCCGTGGGCCTTCAGCACGTTGGCGAACTTGCAGACCTGCTCGTAGAGCTCCCGATACGTGATCTTGCGGTCGGTGCCGGGATCGTTGCCCTCCCAGATGATGGCGACCTGGTCGCCGCGTGTCTCGAGATGGCGGTCGAGCGCGTTGTAGGTGATGTTGGTCTTCGCATTCGTGAACCACTCGATGAAGACCTTGCCCTCACGGCGGTCGTAGTTGTAGTCCCGGACCTTGTCCCACTTCTTGAACCAGTGGAAGTCCTCGGCGACCTCGCCCCAGAAGCCCTCCGGGTCGTCGATCGACCGCTGGTACATCTCCTGGTACTGGTCGAGGTTCTTGATCCAGGCCTTCTCGCTGAACTCAGCGCTCGGCATGAACACGTCTGACATCTGTCGACTCCTTCAATCGGGACGCGTCGCTAGAGACTCGAAGGTCATCCTATGGGGGGCGTGACGGTGCTACCGAGGGCCGAGTGGCCCATATTGCCGGGGCACACTGGCGGGCGATTCACACGTTCCGAGAAACCGCTTGGTGTAGCGACCGGCATCGGGCCACAGTGGTCCCATGCGCCACCTCGTCGCCTTCGTCATCGCGTTCGCACTGCTCGTTTCGGCGTGCTCGAACGGCGATGCCGAGCCACCGCTGGTATCGACGACCAACCAGGCAACCGTGGCTTCGCCGACCACCACGACGACTCCACCGGCCGAGCCGGCCGTCCCCGCCGGGCCGGGGCGGCTGGTGATCGTGGACCCGAGCGGCAACGTTGCGCTCGTCGACCCGGACGGCGCGAACCTCGAGGTGATCACGGACGATGCCAATGCGTCGGCGATCTACTTCCAGCCGACGTGGTCGCCGGACGCACGCAGCCTCGCCTTCTCCTTGGCCTCGTCGGCTAGCTCCGGCGTTGTGATCCACGAGCTCGCCACCGGGATGAGCGACCGCATCGAAACGGCGTTCCCCGCGTTCTACTTCTCCTGGGCGCGCGAGAGCGACCGGCTGGCGTTCCTGGGCAACGCTGCCGGTGGAGGGCTGCAACTCTCGGTCGTCGATCGATCGGCCGCGCCGCTGCGCAGCGACCGGGGCCAGCCCTACTACTTCTCCTGGGGACCCGATGGATCGATGGTCGTCCACGTCGGAGTGGATCGCCTCGAGACTCTCGACGCCGAAGGCAGCCGGCAGGAACGTGAGCTCGGCGACCCCGGCATCTTCCGTACGCCGCAGTGGCTCGACCGCGGCATCTTCTACCTCGAACGCATCGACGGCGTCGGACGGCTCGTCCTGGACACGGGTGACGGTGCCGCGACGCTGGCCGAAGTATCCGGGGGTGCGAGTTTCGTGGTGAGCCCCGACGGGAACCGGGTGGCGATCCAGGCAGTCGAGGCGGTGCCCGAAGGTGAACTCGCCTTCAATGCCGCATTCGCCGTGGCCCAGGCCGCGCCGAGGTTGCCGGCCAACCGGCTTGTCGTACTCGACGTCGACACCCTCGACTGGAGCCGGGTCACCAATGAACCGGTCCTCGCCTACTCGTGGAGCCCCGATGGGGCGCGGCTGCTCGTGTTGACCGTGCCCGATCCCACGGCGCCCGAGCTCACGTGGCAGGTGTGGGAGGACGGCGATCTCGGGAACCCGATCACTTTCGTGCCGACCCCGACCCTGTTCCGCGACGTGCTTCCGTTCTTCGACCAGTACACCCAGTCGCTGCAGTTCTGGTCCCCCGACAGCTCGTCGTTCACTTTCCCAGGCGCGGTCGACGGCGAACCCGGCATCTTCGTCGTCGATGTCGACGGCGCCGGCGATCCGGTGAAGGTCGCCGAAGGCAGCTGGGTGTCCTGGAGCCCCAAATAGAGAAGGCCCCCTCTCGGGAGCCTTCTCGCTCTGTTCGAATGGCTACCGGCTACTCGCTGGACGCCATGAAGCTCAGCACGCCGGCTGCGGCAACGATGACCGTTCCGAGCATCAGGACGAAGAAGCCGATACTCGGCGACACCGTCCATGCTGCCGGGATGAGTTCGGCCCCGAACGCTTGAGCGAACGCACCCTCGAGCGCCTCGGCGTCGTCGCCGGCTTCGAAGTACTTCACCAGGGCGTAAGCCAGCAGCGCAACGCCGATGACGGACGTGACGCCGGCGCCGGTGTTGTCATAGGGCGCGTTCCGCAGCCCCATGAACGCCAGCGCAACGACCACGATGATCAGGATCACGAGGACCCACTGGGCCCAGGTGTCGAGCCCACCCCAGATGGTGGGGATGCCGTCGGGGAAGCTGTCGCTCGCTTGACTCAATCCCGGAAGCGCTTCTTCGCCGTCGGTCGACAGCGCCGTGAAGAACAGTCCGATGACACCGATGATGGTGCCGACCAACGCCATGAGGCGATGTAGGTGCATATGCCCTCCTCCATATCCCACTCTGTTTCCCGCAGCCAGGCTACGAAGCGCGTGCATACGTGTGCAACCGGCCGAAAGGCCCCGCCCGGAACGGGTCGTGCTCTGGACGAGCACCCACCTGCACGCCCTATACTCCTCTCGCCCATCACGGGTACCCCTTTGGGGGCGTGGTGAAGTCTGGAGTTCACGCCGGCCTGTCAAGCCGGAGGTCGCGGGTTCAAATCCCGTCGCTCCCGCCAACGTACCCGGACCAATCGGTCCGGGTACGCCTGGTCAGGTAGCTCAGTTGGTAGAGCGCCGGTCTGAAAAACCGGAGGTCGCCGGATCGACGCCGGCCCTGACCACGTGCATCGGCCTTCGGCCGATGCATTCGCAGTTCTGCTCCGCAGAACTGCGGCTCGACGGCCGCCGGAGGCGAACAGCTTGGAGCTTGCTCCGCAAACGTCCATGCGGACCGCCTGAACGGGCGGTTCGTTCGCGTTTCGCTCCGTGGACCCGCGCCTTCTCGTCAGCCGGTCAGTTCGAGGTAGCCGTCGTTGTCCGTGTGGCAGGAAGGATTGTCTCGGTCTACGCACGCGATGAGGGTCGTGCCGCTACCGGTCAAGCCGACGTAGGTGCCGGTGCCTTCGAAGACCGTCCAGTCGCCGCCCAAGTAGAGCGTCTCCTGGTCGGTGCCGAGGTCCGTTGCGACATCGAGGGTGAAACTCCCGGTGCCGTCGGTGCAGACGTAGACGCCCTTCCACTTGGCGGTCCCCCTCACGACATTGGGCTCGTAGTCGGTCATTGACCAGGTGCCGGCAGGGCACACGATCCCGAGCTCAACCGCCGGTCCCTTGGTCGTGAACGTTCCGTTGTCGTCACCGTCGTCGTCTTCGACGTCGATCTCGACGCCCAGGCCTGGCGGTCGCTCGAGGTGGCCGTCGTTGTCCGTATGGCACTTGGGGCTGCTCGGATCGACACATACGACGAGTACCGAACCGCTGCCGCTCAGGCCGAGATAGTTGCCGGTGCCCTCGGACACACTCCACTCGCCCGAGTGATAGAGCGTCTCTCCGGGAGTGAATCGTGTCGTGATTTCGAGCGTGAAACTGCCGCTCTCGTCGTCGCAGACATACACGCCCATCCACGATGCGGTTTGACTCTCCATGTCGCTGTCGAAGTCGTTCATGGAGTAGCTGCCTCCTGGGCAGACCAATCCGGCATCGACGACAGACCCCTGCGTGGTGAACGTGCCGTCGACAACGCCCGCAACGTCGGTGGATTCGACGTCGATCTCGATGTTCTCGACTGGTGGCTCGGTTGTCGTGGTTGCCGTCGTTGGAGGCGCGGTGATCGTTGTCGGAAGGACGGTCGCCGTCGGCCCCGCAGTCGTATCAGGGGCAACCGTCGTCGACGGTGCGGTCGTGTCCGTGGGGGGCGGGGCTGTGGTCGTGGCGTCTTCGCCACCTGAGTCTCCGCATGCGGCGACCACCAGAGCCATCGTTACGAGGATGAGGAAGATCCGTCGCATAGCTGCCTCCTTTGAGGCATGGCGGAGCGATCTCGGTTCTCCCTACTCCTCCGTCGTACCTCACGCGTGCCGGGAAACAACAGGGTTGAAGGTCCCACCGCGACACGTAGCACCGGACAGCCATGACCCGGCCCTGTCATCGTGACGGCGGGCCCGGATCTCTTCACGGCATAGGGATCAGAAGTCGGCAGTTACTCGCAACGCCTTGCCTCGTCGACGCGTTCGCCAATGCAGTCAGCACTGGAGGCCTCGAAGAAAAAAGTCAGCGCACGGTTCGATCTTCATCCATAGGGTTCATCTGAGGTCCGTTCACCTGCGAGGAGGAACCTATGCAGAAGCGCTCACGATTCACCCTGGTGGTCCTGGCAGTCGTCGTGGCCCTCGTGGTCTCGTCCTGTTGGCAGATTCGCCGTGTGAGAGTCAACAAATGGGTGATCACGGCTGCCGAGACGACCACGGTCACGCTAGATCTCGCGAAGGATGTACCCGACCAGGACACCGTCGGCTACGCGTTCGTTCTGGTGGGTATCACCAGCAATCTGCGGGTTGCCGGTAGGAAATGGGACACCCTGGGGAACTTCGGCGGTTTCGAGGTCGGCGTGAAGGATGCCTTACTGAAGACCTCGCTGCTCGCCGATGAGGGCTTCTGCTCCCTCGGCGGTGCGTCACTGGGGGCTGCCGAGTCGGGGTACTCCAAATGGGTAGCGTTCCGGACGTCGAAGGAGATCGACCTGAGCGGCGTTGCCGCCAACACGATCTTGCGCTTCAAGCACAAGCTAGGCGTCGCACCCGGTGCAACACTGCCCGACGTGGCGAACTTCATCTACATCACCGGCCTCTGGGGTGACGACGGCGACCTTGTTCCCGAACCAGCTGAGACCGTGTGCCAGTCCAGCTATCACGGCACCCTTGCGCTGGCGGTCCCCTAGACCTCACTCCCCCGGGTCTCATCACGCGGTCCGAGGTGCCGGCGCGCCTCCCTGTCCCCATCCTGCGAGTTCGGGGGCGTCGCCGGCACCGCATCGCAGGAGACTCAATCGATCGTGTCGAAGTACTCGGACATGAGCTCTTCGTGGATCGGGATCGTGTCGGGCAAGCGGACGAAGTTGCCCTCGCAACACGGGTTGTGGAACACGGAGTCGTAGCGATCGCTCTGCGTCTCCTGCACCCACTGCTCGTATTCGAAGAGCTCTTCCATACGCTCAGCGAACGCGTCGCTGTTGCCTTCGACGGTCTCGATATCCGTGACCTTGCCGTCGAGGACTGTGTAGGCGGTGATCTCGGAGACCTCGGCGTAACCCGCCGCTTCGTAGAACCGGTCCGTCAGGGAGTAGGAACAGTGAACTCGAGTACCTTCCTCCGTGCCCGCAATCACTTCGCAGGTCCCGGACCCACGACGATTCGCGGCCGGCCCGAGGGCCGCCCGATGCTGGACCACGTCCGCAACGGTCTTGAGACCGTCTCCGTCAAAGTCGTCCGGCACCCATCCCGGCTCGGCAAGCATCGGGGAGTCTGAGCTGAGAAGACCCCTCCACGTCGTTGCGTCACCGACTAGGAACGCGTCGAGCATCTGTTGTCCGACAGTGACGGCATCCACTGGCGGCGGGGATGTCGGCAGAGCTGGTTCTGTGGTCAAGACCGGAGACAGCTCTGGGGCGCGTGTCGTCGGGATCCCCTCACCGTCGCCACACGCCGCGACCAAAGCGGCGAGGACCAGAACAACGATCAGCAATCGGCGCATCATGTACCTCCTGACTCGGCATCTCCCGATCGCTTGCCTGTCGTGGCGATCGGCTCATGCTGTCAGCGTGCAACACGTCGATTTGCGGACGATTTGCTGAGGCGGACGTCAGGCGTCCTCGTCGTCGCCTTCCTCAGCCTCCATTTGGGAGATGAAGTCGTCGCCGTATTGGAGGAACAACGCTGCCGACTCCTCGGTCCAGCAGGATGAGATCAGGTCGCTGCAATCGGCGTCCGTTCCGATCACCGCTGCGTACTCATCGGGATGATGCTCGCGTAGCCACACCACGAGGTCGGCGAGGAAGCCGCCTTCTTCAAAGAGGGTGAAGTCCGTCGTGATTTCGGTGATCTGGTCATCCGAGACAGTGAAGTTCCAACCCACCTCCGCCTCCGCATCCAGCGAACCAACCAGGGAGTACCCCTCGCAGCCAACGTCCCAGGGCGATTCGGTAGCGGTCACGTCACAACCCTCGACGTCGAAGTCCATCTCGAGCGCAAAGAGGAAGTCGAGAGCAACCTCAAGCCCCGGATCATCGACGGGAACGCCCCAAACACGTGCGTCTTCGGCGAGCACCGCACGGAGGGCATCGGCATCCTGGGAACTCAGGGCTTCGAACGCGTCATACACCAGATCCTCAGCCTCAAACTCGGGACACTCGATCTGGTACTCCTCGCACTCGACAGGCGTGAAGCTCCGAGTCACACGGTCACGGGCCCTACTGAGAAGGTCATCGACATCGAGGGAGATGAAGATCCCGGGCCCGCGGCGCAACACTGCGAGGAGCTGTGTGTCAGAAACGAACTCGAGGCTCACGACCTGGTCGACCATGGATATCGTCTGTGTGAGCGTTCCGGTATCGAATTCGTACACCCTGACGAAGCCATCCAGGGTTCCCAGCGCCACCAGCGACGCACTGGGCGACACCGCAGCCAGCGCATACAGACGTCTGGGGTCGAGTGCGCTGACAACCTCCCAGGTCGCCGTGTCGTAAACAGAGATGTCGTCCCAGGCCGTGACAAACCTCGATCCATCGGCGCTGAACCCCACCGGCCAGCCTTGAGGAACCGGATGCGGAGACAATGACCAATCGTCGAGCGAGAGCACCTCGTTGTAATCCTCGCCTGCGAACACAAGTGCGTGCTCACTCTTCGGATCGACGCCTTGCAGGTACATCCAATGGTCGGACCGATAGATGAGTTCACCCGTCACTGTG
>JASJAX010000059.1 GCA_030066755.1 Acidimicrobiia bacterium | reverse complement strand
CAGGTGATCGTTGCTCTCGGGCAGATCGGGTACCACGCCGTGTGGGCTCACCTCCGTCGCAGCGGGCGCGACCTCCCGAGGCCGCGACCGCAGTTTGGACACGGGCGGATCATCGAGCTCGACGAACTCACCCTGGTCCTCAGCTACCACCCGAGCCAGCAGAACACCTTCACCGGTCGGCTCACCGAAGCCATGTTCGACGAGGTCTTCGCAACGGGACGGTCTGCGCTGCAGTGATCCCACGATGGTCTTTGGGCTAGCGATTCGGGCGGCGGTAATCTCTCCGTACTCGCAGCAAAGCAGGAGCAGCGCGTGATACCTCTTGACCAGCAGGCCTTCGAACGCGCCATCGACGGTGCCCCGTCGTGGCTCGTCGATCAGCGTCGTGACGGACTCGATCACTTCGAGAAGTTCTCGATGCCCTCCGAACGGGAGGAGAACTGGCGTTACGTCGAACTCGACTTCGACATCCGCGATCTGGCTGTTCCCGACGCCGCCGGCGATCTCGCCGACGGGCCCGGTTTGATTGCCGATCTCGACGCTCCTGTAGGGAGCGTACGGATCGTCGACGGCCACGTGACTGGAATCGAGGGCGGAGAGCCGGCCACCTTGATCACGACCGCCGAGGCAGCAGCCACACTTGGAGCGGTTGCGGCGAACCACCTCAACACGGGGATTGCTCCGGACACTGACGTGTTCGCCGCCGCCCACCGCGCATTCTCAACGGGTGGTGCGTTTGTCCACGTGCCGGCCCGAACGCTGGTTGACGGGCCGATCCTCGTCGACATCGCGGCCACTGCAGCCGGCTCCATCAGCTTTCCGCAGCTGACGATCGTCGCCGAGCAGTCGTCCGAAGTCTCCGTCCTGGTTCGGTTCCACTCGCCGAACGGCGTCGCCATCACGGTTGTTCCTCAGGTCGAGGTCTTTGGCGGCGCCAACGCCAACGTGAAACTCACCACCATCCAGAACTGGGGTGACGAGACGCAAGCGTTCGGACACCAACGCTTGGTCGCCGGTGCCGATACGCAGCTCCACTTCGCCGAGGCCGGACTCGGCGGCCGTCTCAGCCGCCTGCACCTCATGGTCGATCTCGAAGGCCGCGGATCGAATGCCGAGATCCTCGGCGCGTACTTCGGTGATCGGGACCAGGTTCTGGACTACCGGTACTTCATGCGCCACGCCGGTCCGAGCACATCGTCGGACATGTTCCTCAAGGGGGCGGTCGAGGACCAAGCCCTTTCCGTGTTCACCGGGATGATCCGGATCGAAGAGGAAGCGCAGAAGACCAACGCCTTCCAGACCAATCGCAACCTGATCCTGTCTGAGGGCGCCGCCGCCCAATCGGTGCCGAATCTCGAGATCCTCGCCAATGACGTGCGGTGCGGCCACGGGTCGACCGTTGGTCCGCTCGATCCGGAACAGCGGTACTACCTGACCAGCCGGGGGCTGACCCCGGAGCGGGCCGACCGCCTCCAGGTCACCGGGTTCTTCAACGAGGCGCTCAGCCGATTCCCCGAGTCGGCGGTTGCCGCCCGCGTCGCCGAAGCCATCACGGCCAAGTACGTCGCTGCCGTGGAAGAAGGCCGGTTGTGAGCGCCGCCGTCCGCGTCGGGGCCGTCAGCGACCTGCCGACCGATCGCGGCGTACGCGTCGAATGGGACGACCATCGCGTCGCCTTGTTCCGAATCGGAGACGACGTGTATGCGATCGGCGATCGATGCAGCCACGCTGAAGCGTCACTCGCCGAGGGCCTGGTGTTCGACGGAGCCGTCGAGTGCCCACGTCACGGAGCCGAGTTCGATCTCGGCACCGGCGCTGCCGGCTCGCTCCCCGCAACGACCCCCGTTCCCGTCTACACCGTGACCATCGACGATGGTGACGTCTTCCTCACGCCCCCAACCGTTCCCACGTCCGAGGAGTCCTGATGACCGCCCCCGCTCTGCAGATCCGAGACCTGCACGCCTCCGTTGGAGAACTCTCCATCCTCAACGGCGTCGATCTGGACGTGCCTGCAGGCGAAGTCCACGTCCTCATGGGCCCCAATGGCTCCGGCAAGTCGACGCTGTGCCACGTGTTGATGGGCAAGGACGAATACACGGCAACCGGATCGGCCTTGGTCAACGGCGCCGAGATCATGGGCCTCAGCGTCACCGACCGCGCGCGTGCCGGCCTGTTCGAAGCCTTCCAGTATCCGACGGTCATCCCCGGCGTCAGCCTCGATCAACTCACGGATGAGATGGAGGCAGCCGCCGACGACGGCGAGGCCTTCCGAGCGCGGGTCGAGTCGGCATCCGATCATCTCGGCATGGACCGCTTCCGTGACCGTCCGGTCAACGATGGCCTGTCTGGTGGCGAGAAGAAGCGTTCCGAGATGTACCAACTCGCCGTGGCCAATCCCCGGGTGGCGGTGCTCGACGAGGTCGACTCAGGGCTCGATGTTGATGCCGTCCGTGAAGTCGCCGAACTGGTCGAGGAGCTGAGGAGCCCTGATCTCGGGGTGCTCCTGATCACGCACTACTCGCGCATCCTGCGTTACATGAAGCCGGATCGCATCCATGTCATGGTCGCCGGCAAGATCGTTCGCAGCGGCGGTCCCGAGGTTGCCGACCAACTCGAGGACGAAGGGTATGACACGCTCCGCGGGTCGGACCAGCCGGATCAAGACGACCCGCTGCTCGATCTGCTGTAAGGACAGCCCGGCGTGCGACCCCTTCCGGACCAGGAATGGAACTTCGACGGTCCGGACGACGCCGCCACCTATCGGCGGGAGCTGATCCGGCTGTGGTTGCTGTGGCTCGTGGCGCTCACGGTGTTGATGTTCGCCGACGGCTGGATGGTGTTCCTCGCCGGTGCGGTCGCTCTGGTCGGGCTGATTCTCGTCGGCCGGCCGTTGCAGGCCCGCGCCGAAGCGATCGTGCCGGACGATGACGTCCCCGATGCCACCGTGGCGGCAGCATTCCAGCGATCGCGACGTGATCGCATTCTGCGCGAGTTGGCTTACGGGGAGGCACCGCTGGTGGCCTCTGGAGCCGGCCCGGCGTGGATCTGGGGCCGTCGAGTGATGGTCGTCGTGACGTTTGGTGCCTTCGCCTTTGTGCTCTACGACTTGCTGGTGGCGGGCGGTAGCCTCGGCTGAATGGACATCGAACCGCACCTCCGAGACGAACAAGCGGTTGCGTCGCTCGCTCGGATGATCATGGGGTCCGATCGGATCCTGGTCTTCACGGGGGCCGGCATCTCGACTGGGAGCGGCATCCCCGACTACCGGGGCCCGCAGGGAGTCTGGAACACTCGGCGGCCGGTCTTCTACGACGAGTTCATGACCTCGGAGGCGTCCCGCAAGGAGTATTGGCGGCAGAAGCTCGAGGATCGCGCAGCGTTCGGGAACGCGGAACCGAACGCCGTTCACCTCGCCCTCGTGCGTCTCGAGCATTCGGGGAAGCTCGAGTTGCTCGTCACGCAGAACATCGACGGACTGCATCGGGCGGCAGGGTCCGATCCAGACCGCCTCGTTGAGATCCACGGGACAGCGGCTCTGATCGAGTGCCAGCAGTGCGGAGAGCGTTCCGAGCCGGCCGCCCACTTCGCCACGTTTGCCGAGTCCGGCAATCCGCCGGCATGTCATTGCGGTGGTCATTTGAAGCCGGCGACGATCAGCTTCGGGCAGTCGCTACGCCGAGGAGACTTGCTCCGGGCATTCACCGCCGCAGAACGGGTCGACCTCGTGCTCGCCCTGGGTTCGACGCTTGCAGTGACGCCGGCTGCCGACATCCCGCTGGCAGCTGCGCAAGCGGGAGCGGCGTATGTCATTGTGAACCGCGGCCCCACGGAGCACGACCGCCTGGCCTTGGTCTCCCTGCGCATCGAAGGCGACGTGGCGGCAGTCGTCCCCGCAGCGATCGAGGCAGCACTCGGCGGCTGAATCCGAGAGACCTGAGACCTGAGACCTGGGACGACTGCTGGCTGCCTTCCGGCCCTGGAGCTCGCAAACCTCGCTGCGGTAGGCTCGCGTTGAAGCCGGTCACGATCCGAAGCGGGAGCAGATATGCGCATCGAACGCGACTCCATGGGAGAGGTTCAGGTTCCCGATGACGCCTTGTACGGCGCATCGACCCAACGAGCCGTCGACAACTTCCCGATCTCCGATCTGCGGTTCAGTCGGAGGATGATTTGGGCGCTCGGCCTCATCAAGGGCTCGGCCGCTCGGGTCTCCGGTCCCGCCGGTCATGTGAGCGCTGAGACGGCGAAGGCCATCAGCTCGGCTGCGGACGAAGTACGCGACGGAATGCTCGACGACCAGTTCGTGCTCGACATCTTCCAAACCGGATCGGGGACCTCGTCGAACACCAACGCCAATGAAGTGATCGCCAATCGAGCTACCCAACTGATGGGTGGCACGTTCACCGAAGAGAAGCTCGCACATCCGAATGATCACGTGAACTTCGGCCAATCGTCGAACGACGTGATTCCGACGGCGATCCACGTTGCGGCAGTGGCTGCGATTCGTGAGGACCTCGTACCGGCCCTCACGAACCTCGAGGCTGCTCTTGCGGCGAAGGCGCAGGAGTTCGACGACGTCGTGAAGTCCGGCCGCACGCACCTGATGGACGCCACGCCGGTCACCCTTGGCCAGGAGTTCAACGGCTATGCGACGCAGATCCGCAAGGGCCGCGAGCGCGTCGAGCGCGTGTTGCCGGAACTCGAGGAGCTTGCGCTCGGCGGGACCGCCGTGGGTACGGGGCTGAACGCGCCCGACGGATTCCCGGCGGCGGTGATCGCAGACATGGCGGCCGTGACCGGATACCCGTTCCGAGAAGCCGATGACCACTTCGAAGCGCAGGCGATGAAGGACGCAACCGTCAGCGCCTCCGGAGCGCTGAAGACCGTGGCGCAGTCGATGTTCAAGATCGCCAACGACCTGCGCTGGCTCTCGAGCGGTCCGCGAACGGGGATCGCTGAGATCCAGCTGCCGTCACTCCAGCCCGGATCCTCGATCATGCCCGGGAAGGTCAATCCGGTCATGTCGGAGATGGTGATGCAAGTCGCTGCTCAGGTGATCGGCAATGACAGTGCGATCACGTGGGGCGGCGCCAACGGCAACTTCGAGCTGAACGTGATGATGCCGCTGATCGCTCACAACCTCTTGGAGTCCATCAGCCTGTTGGCGAACGCCGCCGACACCTTCCGGGAGCGCTGCGTGGACGGCATCGTTGCCAACGTCGACCGGGCTCGGGAACTGGCCGAGGCCAACATCATCGTCGTCACGGCGCTCAACCCGCACATTGGCTACGACAACGGAGCGATTGCCGCCAAAGAGGCGTTTGCCAGCGGTCGGAACGTGCGAGACATCGTCGTCGAGAAGGGCTGGCTGGACGCTGCCCAGGTCGACGAGCTGCTGGACATCAAGCGCATGACGGAGGGCGGTGTGATCGAGTGACGGCCTGAGGGTCGCTCTCAGGTCTCAGGTCTCGACCGGTAGCCTCGCCCGGTGACGAAACCACCCGGCTCATCGATCGTACGGCCGCTCGCACTCCTGACTGCGGGCCGAGTGGTGCTCAACGCGGCCCACCGGTTCATCTACCCGTTCCTTCCGGCGATCGCTCGCGGGCTCGGGATCTCGATCGAGTCCGCCGGAACCCTGGTCTCCGCGCGCTGGATGGCCGGTCTCGCAACCCCCGGCGTCGTGCACGTAGTGGACCGCGGCCGATATCCGCGTCGGCTCATCGTGATCGGCCTGGCGCTGTTCGTCGTCGGCGCGGTCGGCACGGCCCTGACCGGCGCATTCGCAGGTGCACTTCTCGGGTTTGCGACCATGGGGCTGGCGAAATCGACCTACGACAGTGCGTCGCAGGCGTATCTCTCGGAGCGGGTCCCGTATGCACGTCGAGCTCGTGTCCTCGGTGTGTTCGAGTTGGCATGGGCGGGTGGATTCCTGCTCGGGGCGCCGGTTGCCGGGTGGTTGATCGATCGGTACGGCTGGGAAGCGCCGTTCTGGTTCGCTGCGGCGATGGCGCTCGTGACACTGGTCGTTGTCGTCATCGTGCTCGAACCGGAAACGGTGGACGGTGTTGCGGCTCACGAACCACTCGGACTGGGTCGGTCTGCCGTCGGGTTGCTCGCCGTCATGGGATTGTTCACCGGCGGAGCCGAACTCGTCTTCGTGGTGCTCGGCGCGTGGCTCGAGGACGCATTCGGGATCTCCCTGCTGGGCCTCGGGGGAATCGCCTTCGTCCTCGGTGCGATGGAGTTGGCCGGCGAGGGCGGAACGGTGCTCGTCACGGATCGACTGGGCAAACAACGGGCCGTTGTGATTGGCCTGGTCATGAGTGCCCTGGCATTCGGGCTCCTGCCGCTCTTCGAGTCCGTCGTCGTCGCCGGGGTGGCGGTGCTCGCAATCGCGTTGCTCGGCTTCGAGTTCACGATCGTCTCTGCGATCCCCCTGGCGTCGGAGATGGCACCGCAAGGCCGCGCACGTTATCTCTCGCTCACGATCGTGACGATGGGCATCGGGCGAGCTGTCGCAGCATTTGCGGGTCCTCGACTCTTCGTGTCGGTTGGCCTCGTCGGTCCTGCGCTCGGCGCTGCGCTCGCCAACCTCGTGGCGTTGGTACTGCTCGTGGCCGTCGTGCGCGAGCATGGTCACCATGACGACCGCACCTGACCCCCGATCGGGCATCCTGTTCACCGACCAGTACCAGCTGACGATGGCTCAGCTGTACTTCGAGCAGGACCTGCACGAACGTGACGCCCAGTTCGACATGTTCTTCCGGCGGTATCCCGACTACGGACGGCACCAAGCCGGCTATTGCGTTGCCGCCGGGCTCGAGCCGCTCCTCGACTGGATGGAGTGGGCATCGTTCACGGCCGGCGATCTCGAGGTCCTGGCGGCGCAGCGCAATCGCGACGACTCGCCGAGATTCAGTGGTGGATTCCTCGAGTGGCTCGAAGCCAACGGCGACTTCAGCTCCATCGAACTCCATGCGATACCGGAAGGCCGAGTCGTGCACCCGCATGCGCCGCTTGCGATCGTGCGAGGCCCGTTGGCCATGGCCCAGATACTCGAGACTGCCCTGTTGGCTCACCTCAACTACCCGACCTTGATCGCAACGAAGGCCTCCCGCATCTGGGAGGCCGCCCGCGGCGGCTCGGTTCTCGAGTTCGGGCTGCGCCGCGGCCCGTTGTGGGGAGCCAACGACGGCGCCCGGGCTGCGCTCATCGGAGGGTGTGACTTCACCTCCAACGTCGGACTCTCGTCGTCCGTCGGCGTCGACCCCAAGGGCACCCATGCTCATTCGATGGTGCAAGTCTTCATGGCCCTCGGTGGGGGCGAGCTCGAGGCGTTTCGCGCCTATGCGGGGCTCTATCCGGATGACTGCGTGCTGCTGGTTGACACCATCGACACGATCGAATCCGGCGTTCCCAATGCGATCACCGTGTTCGAGGAGCTGCGGGCCGCAGGCCATCAAGCCGTCGGGATTCGTCTCGACAGCGGTGACTTGGCCTACCTGAGCATCCAGGCGGCGAGGCTGCTCGACGCAGCCGGCTTCCCTGATGTCGGGATCGTCCTGTCGTCGAACCTCGACGAGTTGGCGATCTGGCAGATCCTGTCTCAGATCGACATCGAGGCACCGCGGTACGGTGTCGACCCGGAGGCCCTCGTGGGCAGACTTGTCTACGGGACCGGCACCAGGCTCATCACGTCCCAGGGTGCGTCGTCACTCGACGGCGTGTGCAAGCTGGTTGCCGTCGACGATGCCGAGGGCCGGAGTGTTCCCGCGATCAAGGTCTCGGACAATCGTGCCAAGACGCCGATCCCGGGACGCAAGTCGGTGTGGCGTGTCTACGACCGGCGAGGCATTGCAACTGCAGATGTCATCGGGCTCATCGATGAGCGACCGGGCCGCGACAACACGCTCGAGCTGCATGACCCGTTTCGCCAGGGCGTCGGCCGAACCCTCAAATCACCAGACATCGCGGAGTTGGAGCCACTCCTCGAACGGGCGTTCCACAGCGGCTCAAAGACACGACCGGCACCCGATCTCGACACCATGCGCGAGCGCCGGGAGACGGACCTCGCTCGCCTCGATCCCGGGGTCCGACGTCTCGTGAACCCGCACATCTACCACGTGTCACTCACCGACGCCGTGGCGCGGCTCAGGTCGAACCTGGTCGAGGAACTCGTCGGGGAGTAGCGCCCGAGGCGGAGGACTCAGGCGATCGTTGCGCCGGCTGCAACCATTGCAGCAACGGCTCGATCTCCGTCTCCCGGCTGCAGGTTGACGGCCCGGATTCCGTCGGCCAGTACCGTCACATCGAAACCCGCCTCGCATCCGTCGATCACAGTGGACTTCACGCAGTAGTCCGTGGCGAGCCCGACGACGATCAGTCGGGTCACCTCCTGCTTGCGCAGCAGCCCCTCGAGTCCGGTTGGCCGCTCCTCGCCGGTACGGGTGTCGCGCACGGTGAAGCCGGAGTAGCCGTCTTCGCCGCCCGTTCCCTTGCGCACGGTGGGGCCGACCACGTCGAGGCCGGCATGGAAGTCTGCGCCCCACGTGTCGGCAACACAGTGGACCGGCCAGACTCCGCCGTCCTTGGCGAAGTGCGGGGTTGTTGGGGGATGCCAGTCCTGCGTGTACACGATCAGCGAGCCGGCCTCTTCGGCGGCGGCGACGACGTCGTTGATGTACGGAATCGTGTCCTGTCCACCCGCCACATACAGCGATCCTGTCGGGAGCGCGAAGTCGTTCTGGACGTCGACGACGATCACGGCGGTTGTGTCGTTGAATTCCACCGGCCTCATGGAAGGACCTCCGAGCCTTGTTCGACCCGACGGATCGCATCCTCGAGTGTCGTCCACGGCAGGTCGGCGCACTTGATCCGGACCGGGAACCGCCGGACACCCTGGAGCGCCTCGAGATCGCCGAGCACCGAGCCGGGTCGTTCTTCGTCGACGGGGCTCTCACCTTCCTCGATCGACATCATGCGCTTGAATCGCGAGGTCAGTTCGTGGATCTCGTCGAGCGACTTGCCGACAACGGCTTCGGCCATCATCGAACCCGAGGCCTGCGAGATCGAGCAGCCCTGGCCCTGCGTGGCGATTGCGGCGACGGTCTGTCCGTCCACGTCGAGGTCGAGAGAGAACTCGTCTCCGCAACTCGGATTCTCCCCTTCGGCATGGACATCGGGGCTCGGGAGGTGGCCACGATGGCGAGGGTTGCGGTAGTGGTCGAGGATGACTTCTCGATAGAGCTCTTGGAGCGACACCTGGGGTTCCTTGGTGATGGTGTCAAACGTTAACGCGTCGACGGCCGTGGATATTCACCGACCGTCGAGTCATGCAATGCCGAAGATCTCACGAGCCCGCATCAAGCCGATCACGAGGGCATCGATGTCCTCGGGGACGGTGTACACGTAGAACGAGGCACGGGCGGTGGCCGGGACTTCGAGGTGGCGCATCAGCGGTTTTGCGCAGTGGTGGCCGGCTCGGACAGCGACTCCCTGTTCCTCGTCCAGGATGGTGGCGAGGTCGTGGGCGTGGATGTCGGCCAGTTCGAAGCTGACCGCACCCCCACGGCGCGCGGGGTCCTGCGGGCCGTAGACCGTGAGGTCCGGTACCTCGGCGAGGCGGTCGAGGGCATAGGCCGTGATGTCCAGCTCGTGGGCTCTCACGTCATCCATGCCGAGATCGACCAGGTAGTCGACGGCAGCTCCGAATCCAACGGCTTGGGCGATCGGGGGAGTGCCGGCTTCGAACTTGTGGGGGATGGGCGCCCAGCGCGACTCGTAGAGACCGACGTCGGTGATCATCTCGCCGCCGCCCTCGAGTGGTTCCATCGCATCGAGAAGTTCGCCGCGACCCCAGAGGGCTCCGATTCCGGTCGGTCCGAGCATCTTGTGCGCGCTGAACGTCAGGAAGTCGACGTCGAGGGCCTGCACGTCGACGGGCATGTGCGGGACGAGTTGGGCACCGTCGACGATCACCGAGGCGCCAACGGCGCGAGCGGCCTTCGTGATTTCGTCGACGGGTCCGATGGTCCCCATCACGTTTGACATTCCTGAGACCGTGGCGATCTTGACCCGCTCGTCCAACACCTCGTCGAGCCGGTCGAGGTCGATGGCAAAGTCCGGGGTGATGTCGAGGTATACGAGTTCGGCGCCGGTCCGCTGTGCAACGAGCTGCCACGGGACGATGTTCGAGTGATGCTCCATCAGTGTGAGCAGGATCCGATCACCTTCCGACAGAAGGTGATCTGCCCATCGCAACGCCAGCAGGTTGAGGGCCGCAGTCGTTCCCCGCGTGAAGATCACCTCGCTGCTGGAACGAGCGTTGATGAGGCCGGCGACCTTCGTCCGAGCCGACTCATAAGCCGTGGTGGCCTCGTCGGCGAGTCGGTATGCCCCGCGATGGACGTTGGCGTTCGTCTCGCGGTAGTAGGTCGAAATGGCGTCGATCACGCTGTTGGGCTTCTGGGTCGTTGCCGCCGAGTCGAGGTAGACCAGAGGAGTGTCGCCGTACCGCCGCTCGAGGAGCGGGAAGTCCTTGCGGATCGTCGCCGCGTCGATCATCCGGCGCTGGTTCCCGCGGCTGACGGACGGTATGCCTCGTACCCGGCTTCTTCGATCTCAACGGCGAGTTCGGGGCCGCCGGTTGCGACGACGTCGCCGTCAACGAAGACGTGTACGACGTCCGGCGTGATGTAGTCGAGCATTCGCTGATAGTGCGTGATGATGAGGATGCCTCGCTCAGGTGAGGCGACCTGCTGTACACCTTCGGCGACCGTGCGGAGCGCATCGATGTCGAGGCCCGAGTCCGTCTCGTCGAGAACCGCCAGCTCTGGTTCGAGGACCGCCATCTGGAGAATCTCGTTGCGCTTGCGCTCCCCGCCTGAGAAGCCCTCATTCAGGTAGCGGTCGGCGAACGAGGAGTCCATCCCGAGCTCCTTCATTGCGTCCATCACCTTGAGTCGCAGCTCGAGCACGGTGTAGTCGGTGCCCGTGCGATTGGACAGGGCGGTGCGCAGGAAGTTCACCACGGAAACGCCCGGGATCTCCTCCGGGTACTGGAACCCGAGGAACATGCCGGCTTGGCCCCGCTCGTCGGGGGTCCATTCGGCGATGTCCTCGCCCTTGTAGAGGACCCGGCCTGCGGTGATCTCGTATGCGGGGTGCCCCAGCAGAACGTTGGCGAGCGTCGACTTACCGGAGCCATTGGGGCCCATCAACGCATGGATCTCTCCACGGTCGACCGTCAGGTCGAGACCGCGGATGATCTCAGTTTCGCCGGCGGAGACGTGCAGGTTCTCGATCGTGAGGAGGGGGTGCGACATAGTGAGCCGAGGATAGCCCCGTTCTAAACCCTACGGAGGCAGGGGAATTGGCGGCGCCGATAGGCGGCGCCGTCCCAAGTCCTGCGGGTGCGACCTGGGACCTGAGACCTGAGACCTGTGACGTGAGACGTGACGTCCTACCCCGTCAGCGCGCGGTAGATCCGCCCCACGTCCTCCGTGTCGATGTCGCCGAGGGCGGCGTACACCTGGATGTAGAAGCGGCCGACACCTGCCGCTTCGAGCGACTCCAGGTGAGTGCGTACCTGGTCGGTCGTGCCGTGCGGGAGGTTGCGAGAATCGAGCATCGCTTCGTAGTCCGCTACCTCCATGTCGCGGCCGGCGGCTCGTTGCCCGAGGCGCTCCCGGTAGTCGGCTTCATCGTCGCCGACCACGGGGTATCCGATGAGACTGATCAGGATGTCATCGGGATCCCGATCTGCGCCGAGCGCCGCCTCGCGCATCACAGTGGTGCGAGCGGCGAGCGTGTCGAGATCGGTCGAGAACATGTTGTACTCATCGGCGAAACGACCGGCCATGGTCGGCGTCTTCTTCGGTCCGTTCCCGCCCACGATCAAGGGAAGCGCGCCGGTCGGATGAGGGAGCACCGGCATGTCGGCCAGCGTGTAATGGCGACCGGAATAGCCGCCGCCGCTGCGGCCGAAGCAGGCATGCAGATAGGCCAGCGTCTCGAAGAGGCGGCTGAACCGTTCGCGCATCTCCGGGAGCTCCATGCCGAAACGTTCGTGCTCGGTCACCATCCAACCGGTCCCAACTCCGAGCGCCATCCGGCCACCCGACATCTGGTCGATGGTGGCGGCCGACTTGGCCATCACCGCTGGATGGCGGAACGTGAGCGGACTGACCATGGTGGCGAGCTGGATGCGCTCGGTGTCCCTGGCGAGACCACCGAGGCTGATCAAGGCATCGGTCGCCTCCACGGACTCCTCACCGTTCAGGTAGTGGTCGCTTCGGGCGAAGACGTCGAAGCCGGTCGACTCGGCCCACACGGCGAGATCGCGGAGTTCGTCGTAGCTGCCGCCGGCCTGCGGTTCGACCATGAATCCGTACTGCATCGAATAGCTCCCTTGTTTCAGATCTGGGTTCGGACCTCACCAGCCTCGCGCGAGCCACTCGGCTGCATGCGGTGCTTCGGCGCCAATGGTCGTGTCGAGACCGTGGCCGGGAAACACCAGCGTGTCGGGCGGCAACGTGAAGAGCGTATCGAGGCTCGCCATGATCGTTGCGAAGTCGGCGCCGGGACCGCGGGTCGCCCCCGGGCCACCGGGAAACAACGTGTCCCCGGACAGGACGACACCGTCGACCAGAAAACACGTCGAACCCGGCGTGTGACCGGGGGTGTGGATGGCACGCATGCTGGCATTTCCCACGCTGATCACGCCGGGCGCGAGCGCCTCGTCTGGATCGAGTTTGAACGTGTCGATGTCCGCCTCGTGCAGCCGCCATGGGACATCGAGTGCCGCAGCGACGGTCTGAGCAGCCCCGACGTGATCGAAGTGACCGTGGGTCGTGAGGATCGCTTCGACGTCGACTCCTCTCGCAGTGTCGATCACCACGGCCGGCTCGGCGGCGGCGTCCACGATCACCCCGCTGCCGGTTGCGTTGCACGCCACGACGTAGACGTTGTTTTCCCAGGACCCGGCACACACCTTGCGGATGGTGACCGTGGCACCGCGGTAGTGCTCGATGATTGCGGTGCCGTCGCTCATGATCGGGAGGCTAGTGGCGTAGCGGGGGGTCGCTTCGATCGCGCTGCGAGCAGATTGCCGAGCGCGTTCCCCGGTCCACTATCGTCCGCGAACCGGATTGCGGGACTCCTGGAGGAAGATGTGACGTTCACGATCACCGATGAGCAGCAGATGCTGCGTGACTCGGTCCGCAGTTACCTGAGCGACAAGGTGCCGATGGAGCGGGTTCGTGAGCTCATGGAGACCGAGACAGGGTTCGACGACGGTCTCTGGCAGGAGATGGCGCAGATGGGGTGGCAGGCCATGGCCATACCCGAGGCCTACGGAGGCGCCGGCTACTCGTTCTACGAGCTCGGAGTTCTGCTCGAGGAGATGGGGCGGGCGGTCACTCCGGTGCCGTTCTTCTCCTCGGTCGTGCTCGGCGCCAATGCCATCCTGCTCGGCGGAACGGACGAGCAACGGTCCAGGTTGCTCCCGGCCATTGCCGCCGGTGACGTGCGTGTGACGTTGGCGCTGATCGACGGAGGCGGCTGGGGTCCGTCGGACGTGACGATGGAGGCGGCCCCGAGCGGCGATGGCTACACGCTTTCTGGGACGAAGTCGTACGTCATCGACGGCCACACTGCGCACCAGCTGATCGTCGCTGCACGATCGCCGGAGGGCGTGGATCTGTTCCTCGTCCCGGCCGATGCTGCCGGCGTTGCGGCGGCCCGTCACGAGACGATCGACATGACCCGCAAGCAGGCGAGCGTCACCTTCGACGGCGTGGGTGTCGCTGCCGACCAGCGGCTCGGCTCCCCGGGGTCGGGCGCCGATGTACTCCACCGACTCGCCGACATGGCCGTTGTCGCCCTGGCGTTCGAGCAGCTGGGCGGAGCACAGGCATGCCTCGAGATGTCCGTCGACTACGCCAAAGAGCGGATGCAGTTCGGCCGTCCGATAGGTTCGTTCCAGGCGGTCAAACACAAGTGTGCGGAGATGCTGATCGAGGTGGAATCCGCACGCAGCGCCGCCCACTATGCCGGGCGCATGATTGCCGATGGCGACGATGATGCCGCGGTCGCCGCCGCGCTCGCCAAGGCGTACTGCTCGGAGGCCTTCTTCCATGCAGCGGCCGAGACCATCCAGGTCCACGGTGGCATCGGTTTCACCTGGGAGCACGACGCCCATCTGTATTTCAAGCGGGCCAAGACCGACTTGCTCCTGTTTGGCGACCCGGCAGAGTGGCGAGCCAAGCTGGCAGAACGCGTCGGGATCTGAAGAGTCGTCAGTCATTAGCGCGCGACGCGCTTCGGACGGGTTCGCTGTGAGGAGTTGCGGTCTCTGTACTCAGTACTCGGTACTCA
>JASJAX010000008.1 GCA_030066755.1 Acidimicrobiia bacterium | reverse complement strand
TGGGACAAACTACGCGGCCCATCCGGCATGTCGGTCGGGTCGGGGGGTTCGAGGTGATCGAGCGCGGTGATGACGGTGTGGCGCCCGACCGGATCCAGTGCACCACCGAGTGCCGCCCACCCATCCAACGTTTCCGACACGTGGAAACTGCGACGCTGCCACTTCGACGCAAACGGATCCTTGTCCAACTGATCGTCGGCCAGCGCGGCCCAGCGGCGCATCACCTGCGCGAAGTCATCGGGCCCAAGCGTTTGCGCGGCCTCCACCAGGGTGACGGCATGTTCGGCCAAGAGCGGTTCCCGTTCCCGGGTCACCACCCGAGCCATTGTGTTGACATGACTCGCTGTCACCCTGCCGTCAGCAAGCCGCTCAGCGATCTCGGGATGCCGATCCACGATCCGGGCGGTCGTCACCAACCGCCGAGCGTCACGCACCGGCAGTGTGGTGCGATGCGTCAACCACGCGGCCGGTGACAACGACCCGTCGAGCTCCCAGGCTCGGTCCCGGTCCCATTCACCAATCAGGCGCAACACCTCACCATTGAGCCGTTCCTGCAGGGCGAGGAGGTGGGTCACTTGCTCCGATCTGGCAGCCACAGGCCACGAGGCCCGGTCCTCAGCCGCCAAACCAGCCAGACCCTCTTCAATTGTCTTCAGCGGGTCGAAGCCCGCGCCATCAAACTCTCCGACTCGATCCCATAGATCGAGCATCCACCCACCATGCCACCCTGGTATGACAGAAACGACGGCCGACTGATCCCCCGATCTCGACCGAGCGGATTGCTAGCGTTCGTGAACGCGCTCCTGAGAGGTGAACCATGCCCGGCGGATCGGACTACCCAGGACCGCCAGCGTCGCTCGAGCAGTACACGACCGTCGTCGAAGCGAGCAATGCCGACGCCGTCGTGAAGGGCGCCAAGAACCCGTACACCTCCCGCAACGGTCACATGTTCAGCTTCCTCGACCGCGAAGGGGCGATGGCGCTGCGACTGTCCGACGAGCTCCGCGACGAGTTTCTGGAGGACCACGAGAGCGAACCCGTCATGCAGTACAACAGCGTCATGCGCGGCTACGTCTGGATCCCTGCCGAGCTCTTCACCGACACAGCCGCAGCCGGCGACTGGTTCGCCAAGAGCTACGACTGGATCGGCACCCTTCCACCAAAGGCTACGAAGAAGTAGCTCGTCTCTCGAGCGGATCCAGTCGAGAATCTCGCCCAGTCTGTCCTCAAGGCCCATTCGGGTTCGTCAGTAGGGTGAGTGCGGGAACTGCCTGCACCGGAAACCAGGAGCCATCATGACTCAGTACCTGCTGTCGACTCATCGTTCTGCGGACGCAGCTCCGGGTACCCCACCCACCCCCGAACAGATGCAGGCCATGATGACGAGGATCATCGATCTCGAGGCCGAAATGGATGCGACCGGTACGTTCGTCTTCGGCGGCGCCCTCCACGGGGTCGATGCCGCCACCGTCGTCGCAACCAGGGACGGAGACACGGTGATGACGGATGGGCCGTTCGTCGAAGCCAAAGAACACATCGCCGGCTTCTACATCATCAACGCCGCCGACCTCGACGAGGCGCTCGCCTGGGGCGCCAAGACCGCGGCCGCTACCGGCGGACCAATCGAGGTGCGTCCGTTTGCCGCCACCGGAAAGGCAGCCGATCACATGCCCGGACCGTCGGACGGCTGAGCCGTTGAGAGCGGTCGAGGACGCCTTTCGGGAGGTCTACGGCCAGGCACTGGCCACCCTGATCCGTGTCTTCGGCGACATCGAGCGCGCCGAGGATGCGGTACAGGACGCCTTCCTCATTGCGATGGATCGCTGGGAACGTGACGGGATGCCCGCCAATCCGGCCGGCTGGATCATCACGACGGCCCGGCGTCGCGCCATCGACGTACACCGGCGGGAGGCCCGGGGACGGGAGCTCCTCTACGAGATGGGCGCCGCGGCCACAACCGCTACTCCCCCGCCCGAGGACGACGAGGAAGGCCCCGTGAGAGACGACCAACTCAGATTGATCTTCACGTGTTGCCACCCGGCTCTGCGCACGGAGCACCAAGTTGCGCTGACGCTGCGACTCCTCGGCGGCCTGGAAGTCGATGAGATCGCTCGGGCGTTCCTGGTGAGCGAGTCGGCCATGGCCAAGCGGCTCGTCCGAGCGAAGTACAAGATCAAGGCGGCCAAGATCCCCTACCGAGTCCCGCCCGCCCCCGACCTCCCCGAACGGCTCCGTTCGGTGCTCTCGGTGCTGTACCTCATCTACAACGCCGGCGCCGACGACCACGAACGCGGCCCGCTACGGCACGATGCCATCCGCCTCGCCCGCGCACTCGCCGAACTGATGCCCGACGAGCCGGAGGCCGAAGGCTTGCTCGCCCTCCTGCTGTTGAACGAAGCGCGGATGCCGGCCCGCCTCGCCACCGATGGAATCGTTCTGCTCCGCGACCAAGACCGCACGAGTTGGAATCGAACGTTGATCGATGAGGGTCACACGATCGTACGGCGATGTATCCGGCGGGATCGTCCGGGTCCGTATCAGCTGCAGGCAGCGATTCAGGCAGTCCATTGCGACGCCGCCAGATTCGTCGACACCGACTGGCGCCAGATCGTCACGCTGTACGACCAGCTGATGACGTTTGCGCCAACGCCGGTCGTTGCGCTGAACCGCGCGATTGCGGTTGGTGAAGTCGACGGGCCGGGAACCGCCCTCGATGAGCTCGACGCCATCGCACCGGACCTCGATCGCTACCACCTGCTCCACGCCACTCGTGGAACGATGCTGCGCCGCCTGGGCCGGATCGACGAGGCAACGGATGCCTATCGTCGGGCCTTCACACTGGCGCCAACGACGACCGATCGACAGTTCCTCGAGGGTCAGATCAGCGAGTTGCTAGCAGCTGGCGCCAGCGAGCCCCGGTGATCCCGGCTGCGGACGCAGCGAGCCGGAACGCGGCCACCATGAACATCCCCTGGCCGGCAGTACTGACCAGCTGTTCGATCCACTGGTTTGCGATGGTCTGCTCCAATGCCGCTGCGGCACCGGCGAGCACGAACACCACGAGAAGGCTCCCGAGGAACAGCGTTGCTGCCCGCGGTTCATTTCGAGCTCTGGACCAAACGACGAGTTCGCCGACCGCCAAGACGTTGCCGACGGTGGCACCGGACAGCAAGACGAAGAACCAGGCTTCTGATCCCTGCACCCCCAGGATCGCCGCGGCGGCGACCAAGGCCGCTGCGGCCGGTGGTGCCCACCGGCCTCCCTCCGGAGAACGACCGGAGTCCACGACGCGGGCACGACGGAGGCCGGCCGCGAGCAGCACGAACCCTGGTGCGAGACCCCAGAACAACACATCACTGAGCCACACCACATCCACATCACCACCGGAGAGCGCAAGGATGCTCTTGTAGATCGGCTTGGTGATGCCCGCCGTGGCGATGAGGCCGAACGCAATGGCGACATACATCCCGCCACGACCATCCAACCGTCGGGACGTGACGGTGAGCGCCCACAGCCCGAACGCCGAGAAGACAACGGGTACGAAGTCCTCGAGCGCCAACCACAACACGGGATAGTCGATCACCGGACACAACGTAGTGCTGCACCTGATCACACGCCCCCAGCGGGGCGTGACGATCGTGGCGGCTTTGCCGCCACCACCTCGTGGCAACACACCGAGTTTGCGCACCGCGCAAACTCGAATCTGACGCCAGAAGCAGAAGACCTGAGTTTGGCCCACGCCAAACTCAGAATGTGACGATGTGACAGCACACCGAGTTTGCGCACCGCGCAAACTCGAATCTGACGCCTTCGGCGTCAGACCTCGATCAGCACCGGGAAGACGACCGGTCGACGGTTCACGACACGCTTGACGGCGCGGCCGGCGGACGAGCGGACTCGGGCGCGCACGGTGTCCAGGTCGGTTGGGAGATCGAGTTGGGACAACGAGTCGGTGACGCTGCGCTCGACCTCGGCGTGGATCTCCTTGGTTTCGTCGCTGACGCCATGGCTGTCGACGTCCGGACCGAAGACGATCTCGCCCGACGACACTTCGATCCCGACCGTCACAATGACGACCCCGTCGTCGGCGAGATGCCGGCGGTCGCGCAGCACGTTCTCGACATCGCCGATGCCGTATCCATCGAGGTACACGTACCCGGCCGGTACCGCTCCGCGCTCCACACGCAATCCACCGTCCTCGAGCACCACCCGATCCCCGTCGACGAGCACTTCCACCTCGGGTACTCCGACCTGACGGGCAAGCGCCGCATTCGCTCGGAGGTGGCGATGCTCGCCATGCACCGGGACGACCGCCTGCGGCTGGATGACGTTCATGAACGTCCTCAGCTCATCGGCGGCGGCGTGCCCGGAGACATGCACATGCGAGTTGCGCCCGTGGAACAGTGTCACGCCGAGGCGGCTGAGATTGTTGATCACCCGCCCGACCTTGGTCTCGTTGCCCGGAATCGGCGTCGCCGAGATGATGACGGTGTCGGACGCATCGAGATGCAGCGAGCGATGGTTGCCGGATGCCATCAGCGACAACGCAGCAAACGGCTCGCCCTGGCTCCCCGTGCAGATCACGGCCGTTTCCTCCGGCGGGAGGTCGACCAGTTCGTCCATCGTGACGACTGCGTCGTCGGGAACATCGAGGAGATCGAGTCCTGAAGCGATCTCGGTGTTGCGGAGCATCGAGCGACCGAGGAACGCCATCTTGCGCCCGGAATCGACAACAGCATCGATTGCCTGCTGGACGCGATGAACGTGACTTGCGAAGCACGCCAGGATCACACGGCCATCCGCACCGCGCACGTGATCGGCCAACGTGGGACCGAGCGAGGCTTCCGAGGGCACGAATCCCTCCCGCTCCGCATTGGTGCTGTCGACCATCAGCAGCCGGACACCCTGCCTCCCGAACCCGGCGAACGTTGCGAGGTCGGTCGGTTGGCCGTCGATCGGCGTGGGGTCGAGCTTGAAGTCCCCGGAGTGGACGACGATGCCTTCCGGTGTGTCGAACACCACGCCGGCGGCCTGGGGAGTCGAGTGAGCAACCTGGACGAGCGTGAACTTGAACGGTCCGACCTCGACCCATTCTCGGAAGTCGACGGCGTGAAGGTCGGGAGCGACCCCGATTTCCTCAACCCGACTTCTGGCGAACTGCACTGCGAGCGGGGTTCCGAACACCGGGACGTTGACCTCGCGCAGGAAGTACGCCAGAGCTCCAACGTGATCCTCGTGACCATGCGTGAGCACCACACACTCGACGTCGTCGCGGCGCTCGAGCACCGAACTGAAGTCGGGGAGCACGAGGTCGACCCCGAGCATGTCCTCCTCAGGGAACATCAACCCCACGTCGAGGAGAGCCAGCTTGCCGTCGATCTCGATCGTGGCGCAGTTCCGCCCGATCTCGCCGAGACCGCCGAGGAAGGTGACGCCAACGGTCATGAGGTGAGTGGCGAGTAGCGAGGAGCGAGTAGCGAGTGAGCCGGAAGAGGGGTCACAGGTCCTGGACCGCTGCCATGGCTTGCTCGATGCTTGCTGCGGTCTCCTCGCTGGCCGGGATCAACGGCAAACGCGGCTGACCGACGGTCGCCCAGAGGGCGTTCATCCCTGCCTTCAACGGCATCGGGTTGGGCTCGAGGAACAGCGCATCGAACAGTGGGGACAGCCCGTCGTGAAGTCGCTGGGCCTCGTCGTCGTCGCCCGACTTGGCGGCCTGCACCATTCGTTTGATGTGGTTGCCGGCGAGGTGAGACGCCACCGACACCACGCCGACGCCGCCCAGATCGAGCATGCCCTTGGTCATGCCGTCCGATCCGGAGTAGACGGCAAAGCCCTCGGGTAGCGCCGCGATGGCCTTCCCGGTCCATTCGAGGTCGTCGACGGCGTCCTTCACGGCGAGGATCTTCGGGTGCTCTGCCAACCGGCTGAGCGTCTCGATGTCGATCAGGCGGGCCGTGCGACCCGGGATGTTGTAGAGCAGGACCGGGAGATCCGTCGCCTCGGCGATCGCCACGAAGTGTTGGTAGATGCCCTCCTGCGGCGGCTTGGAGTAATAGGGCGTAACGGCCATCACCCCGTCGCAGCCGACTTCAGCGGCCTGCTCGGTGAGCTCGATCGAGACTTTGGTGTTGTAGGTACCCGTCCCGGCGATGATCTTGACGCGGTCGCCAACGGCCTCTTTTGCCGCCTTGAACAGGGCGATCTTCTCGACATGGGACAGTGTGGGCGATTCGCCTGTCGTCCCGGCAATGACGAGACCATCTGATCCGTTCTCGGCAAGGTGCTTGACCAATCTCCAGAACGTTGCGTAGTCGACGGAACCGTTGTCGTCGAAGGGTGTGAGTACGGCGGTGAGGAGGTCGCCGAAGGGAGCGTCGGGTCGATGTTCCATACGTGCGACGGTAGCAGGGGTCCGTGATTCTGGAGTGCTCATCGGCCTCACTCAGCGCGCTTTTTGGTGCCGTATCGTCACTAACCTGCCGGCCATGGCAACACACGTTCGCGACGTTTCCACGGCAGAATTCCCAGAGGCGGTCCTCCAGCGTTCTCAAGAGGTCCCGGTGGTCGTCGACTTCTGGGCCGAGTGGTGTGGACCCTGCAAAGTCCTCGGACCGATTCTCGAGCGAGTTGCCGACGAAATGGACGGCGCGTTCGAACTCGTCAAAGTCGACGTCGACGCCAACCAGCAGCTCGCAGGTCAGTTTGGCGTTCAAGGGATCCCGATGGTCGTTGGGTTTCGACACGGGGCTCCGGTGTCGCATTTCACGGGCGCTATCCCCGAGGAATCCTTCCGCCAGTGGCTCGACGAGCTCCTGCCGTCAGAACTCGATCACATGGTGGACGAGGCCCGCGACGCCGTCCTCGAAGGCAACCTCGCGATGGCCGAAGACCGGTTCCGAGGCGTGCTCACGATGCAGCCCGACCACATCGAGGCCGGCACCGGTCTCGCTTCGCTTCTCATCACCCGCGGCGAGACCGAGGAAGCGTTGATCGTGCTCGGCAAGCTGGCACCCACTGCGGAGGTCGAACGCCTTCAGGCGGCGGCCCGACTCGCTGCCACGAGCGGGAGCGATATCGGCGACCTCGAGGCCAAGCTCGCCGAATCCGGCAGCGATGCTGATCGCATCGCGCTGGCGAACGCGCTTGCGGGAAAGGGCCAGTACGAGCCTGCACTGGATCACCTGATTGCCGTCGTGGAGGCGAAGGGTGAGCGTAAGGACGATGCCCGTGAGGCGATGCTCGACATCTTCGATGTGCTCGGCGATGGACACCCGTTGACTGCGCCGTACCGGCGGCGGCTGGCGAACGCGTTGTTCTAGTCAGTCGCCAGTAGCCAGACCGCTAGCTGAGGTGCGGCGCCGGATCCGAAGCGGATACCACGGTTCGCGTTGTGAACGACACTGCGGCGACGGCGAGTACTGCGGCGAGGAGGGGGCCGTACGCTGCGGGGTCGGCCGGCATGAGGACTGCTGCGACGACAAGAGCAATCCCGGCGAGGGCACGAGCCTGAGCCACCCGGCCACGAGACAGTGGTTGACGGTCTCGATCGCCCGTCGATGTGGGCGTACGGAGGCGAGCCGCGGCAACACCCGCCAGGACCGCTCCGGCGAGAAGTAGCGCCAAGGCAAGCCACCCTCCGTCGGCAGAGACGTCGGCTGGGAAGGTGAAGACGGCCACGGCGATGACCACGAACGCGGCGACAATGGCAGCGATTCGTGCCGGCGGGTGCGGCACGTGGGCATGGCCCCCGTCGATCCACAAGGCGCCCACGAGCGCAATGGCTGCAGGCCACGAAGCCGGCCCGGCGGCGAGGTAGCCGGCGAAACCGACCACGAGGGCCAGCTCCCATGGATGGGCGCTCATTCCGGTGGTGCGCGCGGCGATCCGGAACGCGATCAGGAATCCGGCGACGGCGCCGATCTCGGGGGCACCGAAGGCAACGGCGCCCGCAGCGACGATCGCTGCGACACCGGCCGACACCGGGTGGTCTGGATCGAGCTCACGGGCGATGGCCCAACCGAGGAACGTGGCGGCACCCACGCGAAAGGCCCAAAGGAATGGATCGGCTCCGTCGGAGATCCAGCGATAGCCGAACGCCACCATTCCCCCGAGGACGGCAGCCATGACGACGAATCGATTCGAGGCGTAGCGCACATCGATGAGTCGAGCGAGTGCGGAGTGGCGAAACGGGTCCATGGGCCTTCCAGTTGTTGCGTCTCGGAAGTTCTACGGAGCCTACAAATGCGTCAGATGTGCCAGATCAGATGCCGAGGAGGGCGTCGAGCCCAACAACCACGGATTCGTCGAGCCCCGCGACCTGGCGCACGGCGAGCACCACACCCGGCATGAACGAGTGGCGATCCGTCGTGTCGTGGCGGATCGTCAGCGTTTCGCCGACTCCGCCGAAGATGACCTCCTGGTGTGCCACGTAGCCGGGCAGACGCACCGAGTGGACCCGAACGTCGTCGACCGAGGCACCTCGCGCGCCGGTCGAGAGCTCACGAGATTCGACGGCCCGCTGTTGCTCCTGAACGGCCGCGATCCGTGCCGCAGTGTTGAGCGCCGTGCCGGACGGGGCGTCAGCCTTCTTGTCGTGGTGGAGTTCGATGACCTCCGCAGCCTGGAAGTGCGGGGCGGCCAACTCGGAGAGCCGCATCATCATGACGGCTCCGATTGAGAAGTTCGGCACGATGATGCAGTTCGGAGGACCGTCGCCCCACATGGCGCGCACAGCGGCCAATCGCTCATCGTTGAATCCGGATGTACCGACCACGGCGTGGACCCCTTGCCGGCGCCACTCCGTCAGATTTCCGATGACGACGTCTGGTTGGGTGAACTCGACGACCACGTCGGCGTCTGCGACCGCGCCGGGTTCATCCGATACGAGGGTTCCCGCCACGGTGTCTCCCGGCGCACCGGGATCGAAACATGCGATGAGATCGAGGCCGTCGGTCTCGGCGACCGTCTCCGCTACCAGACGCCCCATGCGTCCTGCAGCTCCGGAGACGGCAACCGCAATCATGCGATGAAGCTCTCGAGATCCTCGGCGTCGAAGGGCCCAACGGCGCCGAGCACGTACGGCCCCGCATAGACATCCCGGGCGACGTCCAACGCCTCGTCCAAATCAACAGCTTCTACACGGGCAACGATCTCGTCGACCGACAGCTGTTCGATACCGGTGAGCTCGTTGCGACCCAGTCGGTTCATCCGGCTACCCGAGTCCTCGAGGGACAGCGCCAACGCCCCGGCAACGTGGCCCTTTGCTCGCCGCAGCTCCTCTTCAGTCAGCCCGTCCTGCATCATCTTGTCCAGCTCGCTGCGGATGAGTTTCAACACCTCGGAGGTCTGCGTGGGTGTCGTACCGACGTAGATGGCGAACGCACCGCTGTCCTTGAACGGCAGCCGGAAGCTGTGGACGGCGTATGCGAGGCCACGCTGCTCGCGGATCTCCCGGAAGAGCCGGGACGACATGCCGCCGCCGAGGACGTGGTCGACCACAGTCAGCGCCCATCGTCGCTCGTCGTCGCGGGTGAGCGCCTCACCGCCGAACACGAGGTGGGCTTGCTCGGTGTCGCGACGGGTCACATTGACCTCTGCGTGCGGTTCGGCGGGCGAGACCTGCCGGTCGATCGTCGGGCCGGACCACTCCCCCATGTGCGATTCGATCTGCGCAACCAGTTCGGCGTGGTCGACCCGGCCCGCAGCAGCAACGACGACGGACTGCGGTGAATAGCGGCGACCCCAGTACCCGGCGATCGTGTCTCGCGTCATCTCGGTGATCGAGTTGCGGGTTCCGAGGATCGGGGGGGCGAGGGGGTGCCCCGCCCAGAGCGACCGCACGAACATCTCGTGGGCGACGTCGGTCGGGTCGTCCTCGTTCATGTTGATCTCTTCCATGACCACGTGGCGTTCCGAGTCGATCTCCTCTTGGCGGAACGCGGGACGGATCAGCATCTCGGAGAGGATCTCCGTCGCAAGCGGCAGGTCGGCGTCGCGCAGCTTCGCCCAGTACGAGGTGTACTCCTTGGACGTGAACGCGTTGTGTTGGGCGCCGACGGCGTCGAATGCTTCGGCGATCGCTTGGGCCGAGAGGCGGTCACTCCCCTTGAACAACAGGTGTTCGAGGAAATGGCTGGCGCCGGCTTCAACGGGGTTTTCATCGCGGCTTCCGGCGTCAACCCACATGCCGACCGAAACCGAGCGAACGGAGGGCATGTCCTGGGAGATCACACGGAGGCCGTTGGGCAGTGTGGTGAGGTCGAAATGCATCGACTCGAGTGTAGAGACGGCGGCGCCCCAACCCGTCGCGCACCCACCGATGAGTCCTTTCCTGCCAGGGGTTTTTGCCGACAGGAGTGCAAAGCGATCCGAGGTTTTGCCATGCGTCGAAGTGCAATCGCCGGCCTCGTTCTCGCCGCCCTGCTCAGCGCGTGCGGGGGAACGTCGTTCTCCGATGAGGTGGTCGCCGTGGAGGCGGCCTGGCTCTGTGATGTACCGCGTTTCGCATTCGACGAGGCGGTCGACATCGACGCCGAACTGACTTCGTTGTTGGCGGAATCTGGCGTCGACCGCGCCGTCTATGACGACTTCAAGGCAACACTCGATGACGACGCCGAGCTGCGTCAGCGGGTCTCCGTGGCGTTCGACACCGTGTGCGGGGAGGGCTGAGATGCGACGCTTGACGATCTGCCTCCTGCTGACCGGCCTGGTGGTGTCGCTGGCGGCTCCCGCAAGTGCGGATCGGCCCGGCAAGGTCGAACTCATTCAAGAACGCTCCGCCGCCGTCGTTGTCGGCGACACCGTGTGGTTGGCCTTCACCTGGCGCGCCAAAGGCGATCTCGAGAACTTCCGGGTCGTCGTCCGGCGCACCGACGCTGCGGAGTTCGGTTACCCGGAGAACACCGCAACGTACAGCGGCCCGTACCAATCACCGCACCTGATGGACGGCGAGATCGACTACACGGCGATCCAGGTCCACGTGCCGGAGTCATCGAAGGCGACCAGAGCGAACGGCTTCAAGCTCCAACTCGAGGCGTCGTGGGATGGCGGCCGACGCCGCCAGTCGTCGATTCACAACGTCAAGGTTCCAACAACCGTTTACCGGGGCACCGATGTTGCTCAAGTGACTGATGCGGTCGAAGTCACCGCCGGTGCCGGCATGTGGGTGGAGGTCGCCTACTCCGGCCTCGCTCCTGTCGTCGAGCGGTTCTCGGTCGTCGTTGGGGCCGAAGCAGCACTGCCGATCACCTACCCGGGGTACGGGTCGACGACGAGCCTGCACCACGATGCATCGCTCGAGGACGGCGAGACCGACGTGGTTCGGTTCTTCGTCGACGCCGCCGATGCAACGCCGGGCGATTACGAGCTGAAGCTCGCTGCCAGCTTTGCGAGAGGCGAGCGTCCCAGCGGACTCGACGGATCGCTCACCGTTTCGGTGGTCACCCCGTAGCGTTCAGTCGAGCTCCGGGCGACGCCGCAATCGTTTCGTTTCCGATCTCCGCCGCTTGGCTTCGCTACGACGGCGCTTCGCGGCCCGGCTCGGACGTGTCGGGCGCCTCGCAGTCGGCATCCGCATCGACTCGGCGAGAAGCTCGGCGAGTCGCCGGCGGGCCGTCACCCGATTCCGGTACTGCGAGCGAGACTCGTCGACGGACACCGTGACCACGCCGTCACGAACCCGACTGCCGAGCTGGTCGAGCATGTGTCGCCGCATATCGGCAGGAAACACCTCGCTCCGGCCGAGGTCGAAACGCAGCTCGACCCGAGTGGCAGCCTTGTTCGCATGCTGCCCCCCAGGCCCCCCAGACGTGTCAAACCGCCACTCCAGCTCATTGGCCGGAATGAAGTGGTCGGGCGTCACTTGGAGATCGTCCATGAAGCCAACGTAGCCGGTGACACGTACTTGAGACCTGAGACCTGAGACCTGAGACCTGAGACCTGAGACCTCGGCGACGGCGTCTTGTCGTCACGCGTCCCCGCTACTTGACAGCCATGAGACAATCAGCCGGTTATGCGCGACCGTACGCAATCGGTGCTCAACGAGGTCTTGCCGCCCGACGAACGGGTGATC
The DNA here is from genome assembly GCA_030066755.1 of Acidimicrobiia bacterium. Taxonomy (GTDB): domain Bacteria; phylum Actinomycetota; class Acidimicrobiia; order Spongiisociales; family UBA5794; genus JASJAX01. Next base: position 69,765 of record JASJAX010000008.1, on the reverse strand, counting down.
GAGGCCGTAGTTGCGCGCTATCAGCGGGTAGCGCCGGCCGTGACCCGGTTTGCCAGGACGCTTTCCGGGAACGAAGAGCTCACGGTGCGGCTCGGTTCGCAGGCCGCAGCGGACGAGAACGAGATCGTGATCGACCCGGGCGTGTTCCAGGCGGCCTACGCCCGCAGCGCCCCGGTGACGCCCACCGAGGTGGCGTTGGCGTCGGCGTTGCATGAAGCGGTGCACCTCGTCGCGACCGACTTCGAGGAGAAGCGGCCGATCCCGCCGTCCTGGCTGCCGACGCCGCCCGAGGTCGAAGACACGGCGCCAGAGCGGATTGACGGACCGCTCGGGCTCTTCGACTTCGACGATGACGCCGAGGAACTCGACGTCGAGCCGGAACCGATCGCCGAGGAGCCTTCGGCCGCGTTGCTCGACGCCGTTGCCGTTCCGCTCCTCGAGGCGCTCCACGAAGCTGGTGGGGCCGCAGCCGAGGCGATGTTCCTCTCGCTCGAAGACGCCCGGCAGGAACGGCGCTACTTCGCAGCGTACGAGGGAGCACGATCGGTGCTGGGCGACCTCTATCGCGCGGCGATGACCGATGCGATGCGGGACGCACGGCCGTTGGGACAGTTCGCGTTGGCGTGCTTCATGCTCGGCGGCGATTACGCCGACCGAGACATGCTGCAACGGCGGGTCGCCCCGCATGTTGCGGCGGCGCTCGATGACGCCATGGCGTGGATCGAACGCCTCGCCGAAACCGACGACCCGTGGGATGTCGGCGGCCTTGCGCTCGAGCTGCTGGAAGTCGCCCGAGTTCACCAGCTCCTCACCGAAACCGGTGCGGACGCTTCCAAGTCCGACCGGACCCTCATGTCGGAAGCCGACGCCGCCTCGATGTCCGAGTCGGTCGACGCAGTCCGCATCGTCACTCCGCCCCTCCAGGATGCGGAGAGTTACGACCAGACCCGTCAGGCGGCCCAGACCGTGTCGGCGCAACACGGTCGCCGGGGTGACGCAGAGATGGCCGGTGACCCGGCGACGGATCAGCTGGTCAAGGTGAGCGAGTCGCCCACCGTCTACCTGCCGACCGGCCAGGGCGGCAAGCTGGTCGTCGCGTCCTTCCCGGAGCGGTTTGCACAGTTCGGCGCCGACGGTCGTGAACTCATCGCCCGGGCGTCACAGGAGTGGGAGGTGGCGCAACGCCGGGTGTCGGGCGAGCTCTATCCCCTCTTCCTCGCCAACCAGCGACGCGGCCTCCGTTCCGGTTTCGATGCCGGCGACTTGTCTCCGTATGCGGCGCTCCTCCTGGGCGGCGGTCTCTATGAGCGCATGTTCGAGCGACGCGACCTGCCGACCAAGCGTTCGTACGGCGTCAGCCTCCTCGTCGACGGCTCGGCGAGCATGCTCCAGCCTCGCCCGCTCGAGGCCGGTCGCAAGACTCCCTGGGCCCTTGCGGCTGCAACCCTCGGAGCCATCACCCTGGCGCGGCTCTGCGACGAGTTGCAGATCGACTTCGAGGTCGCGCTCTTCAATCGAGCCTTTGCCGCCGCGGCCGACGACACCGAGAAGTCGTTCTCGGAACGCCGCCATGCTGCGACCGGCGCGCTGAGGCGGAGCCAAGGGGGCGCGGCCGAGCGACTGACGCGCACCGTCAATCACTACTTGGTCAAACCGTTCGACGCCCGGTGGCGATCCGCCGAGGAGTTGCTGGCTGGGTTGTTCTACATGGCAGCCACACCGCAAGAAGCCAGCCGGACGGTCAGGCGAGATACCGAGAAGGCACCGCCGATCTCGATGTTCGACAAGGCCGCAAACGTCGACGAGTTCAACGTTCAGTACGCCGCGATGCGACTCGCCAATCGCAAGGTGTCGACCCGAATCCTCGTCGTCCTTGCCGATGGTATGACCCGCGGGTCTGTCCAGGATCTCGCCGACTCCGTCGAAGCGGTCGAACACACTGGTGCCGTCGTGCTCGGCATCGGCATCGGCGATGAGACGGTGCAAGCCGCCTACTCCCGCAATCAGGTCGTCGAGCAACCCCGAGAGCTCGCCGCCGCCATGGTTGGTGGCGTGCGCTCCACCCTCTACAAGACCCTGGCAACCACCGGTGGCGACACCTGGTGGGCCCATTCATCAGAACGCAACATCTACGAACCAACATCCGCAAGGAGCAGCAATGTCTGACATCGTGACCTTCACCGATCCGACCGGCGAGGGCCCGCCCATCGAGCTCGAGACGGTCGCCCTACCCAAGGACCTGTCCGACGCTGAACTCCGTGCGGCGCACATTCCCGAGCCCGACCCGTACTACGTCGACCTCGGGATGCTGTACCGGTTGGCGCAGCTCGAACAGGTTCGCCGCGGCGCCTTTGCGGACACCCCCCTACATCTCGCACTTCGCGGACACATGGGAACCGGGAAAGACCACGATCTCGAGCAGTTCGCCGCGTTGCTGCACATGCCCCACTATCGGATCCCGCTGACCGGGGAGGTCCGTGACATCACCCTCATCGGGTCGGTCAAGCTGCACGGGGACGGCAAGGGCGGCACGGAATCCCGCTGGGAGGACGGCGACATCACCCGCGCATTGCGAGGCCCGGCGCTCATCAACCTCTCGGAGCTCAATGCCGCCGGCGCCGAGACGTTGTTTGCGCTGCACGGTCTCCTCGATCGACATCGCGCGCTCGAGCTTCCGACCGGCGAACTCGTGCGCCTGCGCGATGACGTCCGAGTGTTCGGCACGCTCAACCCGACGGACCTACGCGACTACGCCGGAACGCAGACACTGAACAAGGCCTTCGCCGACCGCTGGATCATTTGGGAGAAGGACTTCCCCGCTGAGGACCAGCTGACGTCCATGCTCGATCGCCGGCATCCCGGCCTCAAGGTCGAGTTTCGCGAGCTGATCGCCAAACTGGCCGTCGAGGTCAACGCGTCGTTCACCTCGACCGACGCTCGCACGCGGGTCGAGACGCCGATGAGCCTGCGGACCGTGCTCGATCGGATTCCGGCCGGACTGCGCGTCTACAACAGCGCTGCGGACCCACTCCGCCGTTCATGGGAGGAGTTCGTGCTTCCCCACATCGACCCGTTCGATCGTGATCACTACGACACGGTATGGGCGGCCGTCGTGCGGCGTGGACCAGCCGGGCCTGCCTACCGCTGACGTGACTGCCGACGGTATGCGCGCTCTCGTCCTCGGTGGCGTGGCGTGGAACACGATGGTGTACGTCGATCGGTTCCCGGCTCCGGAACCGGCGACGGTGTTCAGCAACGGCTACCACGAAACCGTGGGATCGAGCGGAGCCGGCAAGGCGCTGAACCTCCGGACCCTCGGCGTCGACGTCACCCTGTGGGGCATGATCGGCGACGACGACCCGGGGCGGCGGATCACCGCCTACATGGATCGCGCCGGCGTCGACTTCGTGACCGCCCCGGATCCAACCGGGACCGTGCGCCACGTGAACTTGATGGACGGCAAGGGCGAGCGGATCTCGATCTTCGCCAACGGGGGCTTGCAGCGGCTTTCGGTCGACCCCGGCTTCGTGTCTCCGCTGCTGCACGACGTCGACCTGTGCGCCGTCACGATCGTCAACGCGGCTCGGCCACTGCTCCCGATCCTCGCTGACGCGGGCATCGGTTATTGGTGCGATCTCCATGACTACGAAGCGGACAACCCGCATTACACCGACTTCATCGAGGGCGCTGCCCATCTCCAGCTCACGTCCAACCGCCTCGACGCTTGGCGCGGCTTCATGGAGCGTCGGATCGAGGCGGGAACGACGACCGTCGTCTGCACGCACGGCAGCGCCGGCGCAACGGGGCTCACTGCCGAGCACGGCTGGGTGGACATGCCGGCGGTGCCGGTCGAATCCGGCGAGGTCGTCGACACCAACGGAGCCGGCGACGCCTTCTTTGCCGGGTTTGCAGTGACGTGGCTCGGTGGCGCCGAGCTCGAACCCGCAATGCACGCCGGTGCCGTCCAGGCGGCGCGGGCCGTCCAGTCGTCCGAGCTGGCCCCACGCTGATAACCAGCCTGATGGTGCGGCCATCAGGCTACGCTCCCCGCCATGCCAGCCTTCGATATCGTCTCCAAAGTCGACATGCAGGAAGTCCGCAACGCAGTCGATCAAGCCAACCGTGAGATCGTGAACCGGTTCGACTTCAAGGGCACGAACACCACCGTGCAGATCTCGGACGATGCCATCGTGATCGAGTCGGCCTCCGACGGCCGGCTCGACGCCGCCATCGACGTGGTGAAGGGTCGGCTGGTGAAACGGTCGGTATCGCTGAAGTCCCTCGCCGGCGGCGATCCGAAGCCGGCCGCCGGGGGTCGGGTACGAGCGGAGTTCACGTTGAACCAGGGCATCGCCCAGGACGCCGCGAAAGAGCTTTCCAAGCACATCCGCGACGCCAAGCTCAAGGTCCAGGTTCAGATCCAGGGCGACCAGCTGCGGGTTCAGGGCAAGAAACGCGACGATCTCCAGACCGTCATCGCACTCGTGAAGGGACTCGACTACCGGCTCCCGCTGCAGTACGTGAACTACCGGGACTGATCAGCTCGCCGAGCCTCCGGCTCAGCCGTACGACGTACTGCGACCTACGTCGCCCGACGACGTATCAGCGCTGGTCGGGCGGGAGTTCCGCGACGTACGGCAACGTACGGTGGCGTTCGGCGTAGTCGAGGCCGAACCCGACGACCCACACATCGGGGATCGTGAAGCCGAGGTATTCGATCTCGACGTCCGCCTCTGTGCGATCCGGCTTGTGGAGCAGCGTGCAGAGCCGAAGCGACTTCGGGTGACGTGCCTGCAGGAGCTCCTTGAGGTAGACGATCGTGTGCCCGGTGTCGACGATGTCCTCGACAATGAGCACGTCGGCACCGGCCAAATCGTGGCGCACGTCCATGATCAGCCGGACCGCACCCGTGTGCTCCTCAGATTCGCGATCCCCGTAACTCGACACGGCGATGAACTCAACCCGGTGGGGTACCCGGAGCCGCTTCGCCAGGTCGGAGAGGAACATGAACGAGCCCTTCAGCACGCCGACCAGCACCAGCAGGTCGGTGTCCGCGTACGCCTCGTTGATCTCATCGGCGAGTTCGCCAACGCGCTGCTGGATGTCGGTCTCACCGATGAGAGTGGGCAAATCCGCCATACCCTCACGCTAGTCCGGTCGGCTCACGGTCTGGAGGGACGGCGGTTCAGACGACGCCGCCGAGTTGGAGCGCAGCGACGAGGCTCTGCGCCACCGGCACACCGGCCGCATCGAGCTCACGCCGGTGGTGCGACCCACCGTCGTAGAGCACGCACGGCACCCCGACCTCCTGCGCCGCCACCGCATCGTCGAGACTGTCGCCGATCACCAGGACGCTCGTGGGCTCGATGGCCGAGGTGTCACCGTTGAGCGCCGCGAGGTGTTTGGCGAGGTGCCGCGCCTTCGTCTCTCCGGCTTCGCCACGATTGCCATCGATGCGCGTCATGTAGCGAGCAACATCCCAGTCGTTCGCTGCGGGCACCAGCTCGTCATGCCACCACATCGACAGCAACGACTGCGACGCACCCCTGTCTGCGGCAAGGCCCAGTGCATCCAGAGCGTCGTCCGTGAGCCGAGATGCCGTGAGCCGCCGCCGGTAGGAGTCGTGGAAGGTGACATCGATCCGCTCCCACTCAGCTGCCGTCACCTCCCGCTCGAGGAGCCGTTCGTAGAAGCGGTATACCGGCCTCGTGTAGTGATCCCGATAGCCGTCGGGGTCGATCGGCGCCGCGTCGAACAACGCCAAGGAGTCATTGACGGCGGCGACGACGATCTCGAGGTCGTCGAGCAGCGTGCCGTTCCAATCCCAGATCACGTGGCGCATCGGCGGAACGGTATCACCGGAGGGCGAATCGTTCGGCCGGTGCGACCGAAAAGGCTCGAGCCGGTAGTAGCGTCAGCGACATGCGCCCTTACCGCTTGGGAGACGAAGATCTCGACCGCCGTCTGGTGGAGCTGGTCCGTGATGCAACGGACGACCCGGATGGTCCCGATCAGGACGAAGAGCTCATCGCAGAGATGATGGTGTCGGGGCTGAAGATGCTGCGAGACGACACCGACCGGGGAGACCTCAAGCTGGTCAACAGCGCACTCAAGGAACTGCGGTACTCGTTCCTGGTGTTCTCGCGGTACCGGCACATCCCCAAGGTCACGATGTACGGCTCGGCGCGGACCTCACCCGAGGACCCGAACTACAAGATCGCTGCCGAATTCGCCCGCCGGATGACGGACGAGCACCGCTGGATGGTGATCACCGGCGCCGGGCCCGGGATCATGGAGGCCGGGAACCTCGGAGCCGGAACCGAGTACGGATTCGGTGTCAACATCCGACTTCCGTTCGAGGCCGAAGCCAACCCGTACGTCCACGAGAGCCGCCTCATCAACTTCAAGTACTTCTTCACTCGGAAGCTGATCTTCGTGAAGGAGTCAGACGCATTCGTGCTCTTCCCGGGTGGCTTCGGAACCCAGGACGAGACCTTCGAGTTGCTCACGCTGATCCAGACCGGCAAGTCGGACATGCACCCGATCGTGCTGCTCGAAGCCGAGGGCACCGGCTACTGGGAGAAGTGGCTCGACCTGGTCGGCATGCTCGAGGCCCAGGGCATGATCGCCCCGGACGACCGCAGCTTGTTCACCTACACCACGAGCATCGACACGGCCTGCAAGGAGATCCTGAGTTTCTACGACAACTACCACTCTCAGCGGTACGTGAACGGCCGGCTCGTCTTGCGGCTCAAGAGCGAACCGAGCGACGGATTGATCGCAACGATCAACGACGAGTTCGCCGACATCGTGGTGTCCGGCTCGATCGAGAAGATCGAACCAACGGCCGCCGAGATCAACGACGACGACCACGTCGAGCTGCCTCGCGTCCAGTTGCACTTCGACCGGCGCCACCTGGGGAAGCTCCGCAGACTCGTCGATCGGCTCAACAGCGAAGCGTCGGAAGATGAGGGTCCCGACACGCCCTAAAATGTCGCACCTATGCGCGAGATTCTCTCCGACCTGGTAGCCGAGGAGCAGTCGCTGGATCAGTTTCTCCAGCGTATTCATGAGCGCGATTGGAAGCTCCCCACCCCGGCGACCGGCTGGTCGATCATGGACACCGTCTGCCACCTCGCATACACGGAGACCTTCGCGGCCCAGGCCATCTCCGAAGGCCAGGCGTTTGTCGATGCCGCAGACATCACCGATATCGACGAGTGGACCAAGCGTGGGGTCGAGCAAGGCCGCGGCAAGCGGTACCAGGAGATCATCGAGTGGTGGCGCAACGGCCGCGCAAGCGTGGTCGACGCCCTCTCGCGAATGGATCCGAAGGACCGTGTCCCGTGGGTCTACAGCTCGGCGAGCGCCAAAGCATTCGCCACGCTGCGGCTCATGGAGACGTGGGCGCACGGACTCGACATCAAGGCGGCAATGGAGGGGCGCATCACCCTCGCCGAGGACGAAGAAGACCCGACCGCCGACACACCCCGGATCCGGCACATCGCGTGGCTGGCCCACCGCCTCTTGCCCTGGGCGTTCTCCGAGGCCGGCGAGACGTACCCGGAGCAAGGCATTCGCGTCGAGCTGATGGGGCCCCGATATGCCCGCTATGTCTACGGACCCGACGACACCGAGCAGGTGATCAAGGGGATCGCTGGTGAGTGGTGCCGGGTCGCCGTCCACCGTCTCGATGTCGCCGATACCGGCCTCAAGGCGATCGGCGATGACGCCGAAACGGCGTTGCAAGTCGTTCGTGCGTACTGATTCGATCGTGCTGCCACGACTCATCGGCATGATCCACCTGGGCCCGTTGCCCGGGTCCCCAGGGTTCGAAGGCGACGTCGACGCGCTCATCGATGCGGCGATCGCCGACGGTCGGATCCTGCGCAGGGTCGGGTTCGACGGTTTGATGATCGAGAACTTCGGCGACGCCCCGTTCTACGCCGACGATGCTCCCAAGGTGACCATTGCGGCCATGACCAGAGCCGTCGCCGACATCGCCCGCGAGTTCGACGTGCCTATCGGCGTGAATGTCCTGCGCAACGATGCGCTCGGGGCCCTCGCCGTCGCCGCAGCGACCGGGGCCCGATTCATCCGGGTCAACGTGTTGTCCGGAATGATGTCGACCGATCAGGGCCCGATCATCGGCAAGGCGGCCGAAGTGGCGCGCCTCCGCAAGGAGATCGCACCCGACGTCGCGGTGATGGCGGACGTCTTCGTGAAACACGCCACACCCCCGCCAGGCCTGTCGCTCGACCTGGCGACCCGGGACCTTGCAGAGCGCGGTGGCGCCGACGCCATCATCGTGTCCGGCACGGGGACCGGACGCCCACCTGCGATGAATGACATCCGGGTTGTGAAGGATGCCGCAGACGGAACCCCGATCTTCGTCGGATCGGGAGTGACGACCGATACGGTGATTGACATCTTGGGCGTCGCCGACGGGGTCATTGCCGGCACGGCCATCAAACGCCACGGCATCGCGTCGAACCCTGTCTCCCCGGAGCGCGCCCTGACGTTTGTGAAGACGGCCTCGCGGAAGTGATCGTCGACGGCGCTATGCGTCGTCGAACCCACCGCTGCGGTCGATCGAGAAACCCGCCTTCAGGAGCAGCCGGAGGAACGCAGGCGCAGGCTCCTTGAACTGAATCGGGCGAAACGCCGCTTCGTGCTCCTCGAAGAAGCGAAGCAGCGTCGACACGACGTGTGAATGGGTGATGACGTTGAGCCCGGACACCCGGGCGCGGCCGAACGCCACGATCCGGGTTCGCACCCGGCCCCCGCCGCGCGCTGGCGAGTGGTGGACCAAGTGTTCCTGAATCCGCTGCACCACTTCCGTCAGTGGCTCGTCGTAGATCCACTCGACACGCCGGAGCATGGAGTGGAGCACCACGTGGTCGGTGATGCCGGGATTCAGATCTGCCTCGCCTTGCTTGACCTCGCCGATGATCACATCGATACAGTCGTCTTCGAGGTCGAGCACCGGATCCTCCAGCAACAGGAGGTCGCCCTCATCGGCGTTGTGGGGATCTCCGACGTAGATCGACCCCGGAAGGCGCATCGCCATGATGTCGACATCGGTGACGGTGCGGAACTCGCCGTCCGCGTCCCGGCGTTGGACCTCGAACTCGGACAACGTCAGGTAGCCGGTGAGACGCAGATAGGTCTCGACGAGATTGACCGCGATGTCGATGAGCGCCCTCCGAGATGGAATCGACCCGACGCTACCCCACACGGAGCGCTCCGCTGGCACAATGGACCCATGCGCGTGACGACGGCTGATCTGTCCGATGCCCACCCCGAGGCTTCGATCGCAACGCCGGGCCTCCGTGACTACGGCGGTCGGGTCGCGTTCTCCGGCTTCATTCGGACCGTTCGCTGCTTCGAGGACAACTCACTCGTGCGAACGACTCTGGAAGACCAGGGAGATGGGGCGGTGCTCGTCGTGGACGGCGGCGGCTCACGGAACTGTGCGCTGCTCGGTGATCGTCTGGGAGCGCTGGCCATCGTCAACGGCTGGTCCGGCGTCATCGTCAACGGCTGCGTGCGCGACAGTGCGGACCTACGCCGGATGGAACTCGGCGTGCGGGCCCTCGAAGCGCACCCTCGGCGCAGCGTCAAGCGAGGCGAGGGCGAACAGGACGTGCCGGTGTCGTTCCTCGGCGTGGAGTTCGTCCCGGGTGAGTGGGTCTACGTCGATTCGGACGGAGTGCTCGTGCTTCCTGAGCGGGCAGCCGAGGACTGACGCTCAGCCGACGAGACCGGCGATCATCTCCAGCAACGGCGGCGGACCCTGGATGATCATCGTCGTCACCACCGACTCCTCCCACCTCGCCAACTCGTCACGAATCTTGTCGGGGGATCCTACGAGCGACATGGCCTCGACCATGCTGGTGGGCACCGCAGCGATCGCGTCCGACTTGCGACCGGCCAGGTAGTGATCCTGAATGGTCTCGCACTCCGCCTCGAATCCCATTCGCACGAACACGTCCTTGTGGAAGTTGCGGTCCTTGGAACCCATGCCGCCGATGTAGAGCGCCAGCATCGGCCGGATCATGTCGGCCGCAGCGTCGACATCCGGATTGGGAACGACCGGAACGACCGCGTGAACCTCGAAGTCGTCCCAGGAACGATGGCCACCAGCGTCGAAACCCTCCTGGAGGGCACGGCGGTAGAAACCGTCGTCGCCCGGGGAGAAGAACAGCGGCAACCAGCCGTCGCAGATCTCGGCCGACAGTGCGACGTTCTTCGGGCCCTCGGCGGCGAGGAAGATCGGGATATCGGTTCGGTAGGGATGCAGCGTGCTCTTCAGCGCCTTACCCAGCCCGGTTCCTCCCTCGAGCGGGAGCTGGTAGAAGGCACCGTCGTATTCGACCGGAGCCTCGCGAGCGAAGATGCGCCGCACGATCTCGACGTACTCACGGGTGCGGGCCAGTGGCTTGGGATACGGCTGGCCGTACCAGCCCTCGACGACCTGCGGGCCGCTCACGCCGAGACCGAGGATCATTCGTCCGCCGCTGAGGTGATCGAGCGTCATCGCTGCCATGGCGGTCGCCGCAGGTGTCCTCGCCGACATCTGCACGATCCCGGTGCCGAGCCGAATCCGCTCCGTCGTCGCTCCCCACCACGCCAGGGGTGTGAGCGCATCGGATCCGTAGGCTTCGGCCGTCCACATCGCGTCGAAACCCAGCCGTTCGGCCGCTGCGATCTGATCTTCGACACCATGGGGCGGACCCGCCGACCAGTACCCGACCGACAGACCCAGCTTCATTGGTGACACTCCTCGGGAACGCGTGGCACCGATCCTACGGCCGGCAGAGGTCTCACGTCGGCAGAGGTCTCACGTCGGCACAGGTCTCACGTCGGCAGAGGTCTCAAGTCTCAGGTCTCAGGTCTCAGGTCTCGGGTCCGGCAGACGGCGCATTGGGACTTGGGACTTGGGACTTGGGACATGCGACTTGCGACTTGCGACTTGGGACCCAGGTCTCCCGCCCCATCTGACATTGAAACGCCTCGCCTGCGAGGCCTGAGCCCCGTCTTACGCGCACGACCGACAGTAAGACGATTTTGTCATTCGCTTGCACGCAAGCTTCGAGTGGTGGTTGAGGGTTTCTGCAAAACGCCTGTTCAGCGTTTCGAATCAATGTCGGAACCACGGTTTGCCCTTCGACACGTGATCGACCCCACCGTCGGCCGCCGTTTTCGTCACACGCTCCCTGTACCCTCGCCGGGTGACTGCTGGGGACGTACGAGCAGGCTTCTCTGCCGCAACGCGGGCGTGGTTCGACGCCTCGTTTGCCGCGCCGACCGACGCACAGCGCCACGGGTGGGAATCGATCGCACGCGGCGACCACACACTGATCCACGCCCCCACCGGGTCCGGCAAGACGCTGGCGGCGTTCCTCTGGGCCATCGACCGCCTCGCCGCGGCACCGATGCCGCCGGAGAAGGAGCGCTGCCGAGTGCTCTACATCTCGCCGATGAAGGCACTGGCCTACGACATCGAGCGCAACCTGCGGGCGCCGCTCACCGGCATCCAACTCGCCGCCGAACGGCTCGGAGAGGCTCCCCCGCGTATCACCACTGCCATGCGTACCGGCGACACGCCGTCGGCCGATCGTCAGGCGATGCTCCGCCACCCTCCCGACATCCTGATCACAACTCCCGAATCGCTCTACCTGATGCTGACGTCGCAGGCTCGCAGCATCCTGGCATCGGTGGAGACCGTGATCATCGACGAGATCCACTCGGTAGCGGCGACCAAACGTGGCGCGCACCTCAGCCTGAGCCTCGAGCGGCTTGCGGACCTGACCACCGCTCCCCCACAGCGCATCGGGCTGTCTGCCACCCAGCGACCGCTCGAGGCCATCGCCGAGTTCCTGGGCGGCGGCATGGTCGACGCCAAAGGCCAATGGGAGGCCCGCCCCGTCACGATCGTCGACGCTCCGTGGGACAAGCAGCTCGACCTGCAGATCGTGGTGCCCGTCGAGGACATGACTCGGCCGGAGCAGACCGTCACGGAGGATGTCGAAGCCGCCGAGGCCGACGACGGCGCCCGCCGGTCGATCTGGCCGGCCGTCTACCCTCGCCTCCTTCGCCTCATCCTCGACCATCGATCAACGCTCCTGTTCGTCAACTCCCGCGGGCTTGCCGAACGTCTGGCCGCCGAGCTGAACCGTCTTGCGGGCGAAGAGCTCGTGCAATCGCATCACGGGTCGGTCTCGCGTGAGCAGCGGGTCGAGATCGAAGGCCGCCTCAAGCGAGGAGAGCTGCGCGGCGTCGTGGCGACGTCGACCCTCGAGCTCGGGATCGACATGGCGGCCGTCGACCTCGTTGTGTTGGTCGAATCGCCGACTTCGGTCGCTCGGGGACTCCAACGGGTCGGACGTGCCGGTCACCAGGTCGGAGCGGCGTCGGTCGCCCGCATCTTCCCGAAGCACCGGGGCGACCTGCTCGAGACGGCCGTCGTCGTCGAACGGATGAACCAGGGCGCCATCGAAGCCACCCGAATCCCTGCGAACCCGCTCGATGTGCTGGCGCAACACGTCGTGGCGACCGTCGCCGTCGAGCCCACCGGCACCGACGAGCTGTACACGTTGGTCCGTGGTGCCGGGCCCTATCGCGATCTGCCCCGCAGCTCGTTCGACGCTGTGCTCGACATGCTCTCGGGGCGCTATCCGTCGGATGACTTCGCTGAGCTCAGACCCCGCATCGTGTGGGACCGGGTCGAAGGCCGACTGGAGGCCCGCAGCAACGCCCGCATGCTCGCGGTCACCAATCCGGGGACGATTCCCGACCGGGGGCTCTACACCGTCACGTTGCCCGAAGGAGGCAGAGTCGGCGAGTTGGACGAGGAGATGGTCTACGAGAGCCGACCCGGCGAGGTCTTCGTGCTCGGCTCCTCGACGTGGAAGATCAGTGAGATCACCCACGATCGTGTCATCGTTGCCCCGGCACCCGGCGAACCTGCGGCCAAGCTCCCCTTCTGGCACGGAGACGCCCCGGGGCGCCCGCTCGAGCTGGGTCGCGCCGTCGGGGCCTTCGTGCGAGAAGTTGGCGCCATGGACCGATCGGAGGCGGAGGCGACGCTCCACGAGCGGTACCGCCTCGACGAGTGGGCGGCGGGCAACCTGGCCCAGTTCCTGGCCGACGAGATGGAAGCCACCGGTGCGCTGCCGACGGACCGCACGATCGTGTTCGAACAGTTCCGGGACGAGATCGGCGACTGGCGGGTTGTCGTCCTGTCCCCGTTCGGCGCACGGGTCCATGCCCCGTGGGCGCTGGCGGCACGCCGCCGATACCGAGACACCCACGGGACCGAAGTCGACGTCATCTGGTCGGATGACGGGATCATCTTCCGCTTCCCCGATGTCGACGAACCGCCGAGCACCGACGAGTTGATCATCGGGCCCGACGAGATCGAGGAGCTCGTCCTGGAGGAGGTTGGCGATTCGGCGCTGTTCAGCTCCAAGTTCCGCGAAGCGGCCGCCCGTGCCCTGCTGCTCCCCCGGCGACGTCCCGGTTCGCGCACGCCGCTCTGGCTCCAACGCCGCAAGGCGGCAAGTCTGCTCGACGTCGCCCGCCAGTTCGGCACCTTCCCGGTGATCCTCGAGACCTACCGCGAGGTGCTTCAGGACTACTTCGATCTGCCGGCTCTCCGCGAAGTGCTCGGCGACGTGTCGCAACGCAAAGTACGTATCCGCGAGGTTTCGCTCAGCGGACCCTCACCGTTCGCAACGTCGTTGATGTTCGACTTCATTGCGTCGTTCATGTACGAGTACGACGCGCCGATCGCCGAGCGGCGGGCCGCAGCGCTCACTCTCGATCGATCCTTGCTTCGTGAGCTGCTCGGCGACCCTCAGCTTCGCGAACTGCTCGATCCGGCAGTCATCGCCGACGTCGAGTTGGAGCTTCAGCGGCTCGCCGAGGATCGACACATCCGCACCATGGACGACCTGGCCGACACACTCCGTAGCCTCGGTCCGCTCACTGCCGAGGAGATCGCGGCTCGCAGCGGGAACGCTCCCAGCACGGAGTGGCTCGTCGAACTCGAACGCACCCGCCGCATCGTTTCGGTGCGGATTCGTGGCGACAGCCGCTTCGCCGCCGTTGAGGACCTCGCCCGGCTGCGCGATGCTCTCGGTGTCACTCCCCCAGCCGGCGTCGCCTCGACGTGGCTGGACCCCGTTGCCGACCCACTCGGGGACGTCGTCGGTCGTTTTGCACGGACGCATGGACCCTTCGTCGCCGATCAAGCGGCCACCGACCTCGGACTGCCCCCCGCCGTGGTCACCGAGGTCCTCGAGCGGCTCCAGACCAAGGGCCGGGTGGCCGCTGGAGCGTATCGACCCGGCGGCACGGGACAGGAGTGGGTCGACGTCGACGTCCTCCGTCGCCTGCGCCGCAGGTCCCTCGCTGTGCTTCGCCGGGAGGTCGAACCCGTTGATGCGGCCGCCCTCGGGAGGTTCCTCCCTGCATGGCAGGGAATCGGCACGACCGTGGGTCACAGCGGCCGATTGCTCGAGGTCGTCCGTCAGATCCAGGCCGCTGCGATCCCTGCCAGCACGCTCGAGACCGATGTGCTGTCCGCACGAATGGCGTACGACACCCGCCTCATGGATGAGCTCCTTGCGTCCGGTGACGTCGTCTGGCTCGGACGCGGTTCGCTCGGCAAACGTGACGGCAGGATGAGTCTCGTCTTGCGAGATCAGGTTCCCTTGCTGTGGGCTCCGCCTCCGGACGAGGAGCGACCCGAGGGAACGATCCACGACCGGCTCCGACATCACCTCTCCAAGCGTGGTGCGTCGTTCTTCCGCGAGCTGTATGTGGCCGGCGAGGGGGGCGACCCGGCCATGGTTCTCGATGCGATCTGGGACCTGGTCTGGTCGGGCGAGGTCACCAACGACACGCTGGCGCCGTTGCGAGCGTTCCTCGGCGGCTCCGGGAAACGCGGGCGATCCGGCCGCACTGTCTCGAGCGCCACGCCCCCTGCGGGCACCGGTCGCTGGTATCTCACTGCCGACCTCATCGACGACATTCCGCCTGCCAACGAGGTGCGGGCCAAGGCCGTTGCCGAGAACCTGCTGGAACGCCACGGCATCGTCACCCGCGATGGCGTGCTCGCCGAGGGCATCCCCGGTGGGTTCTCGGGTCTGTACCCGGTTCTCGCGGCGATGGAGGACGCCGGTCGGACCCGTCGTGGGTACTTCATCGAGGGGCTCGGCGGAGCGCAGTTCGGTTTGCCCGGTGCAATCGATCGCCTCCGGGGCGAGGCCGACAGCGGGATCCAAGTGCTGTCGGCGACCGATCCGGCGAATCCCTACGGTGCTTCGCTGCCGTGGCCGGACGCCGGCGAGAGTGGCCGGGCGGCACGACGTGCTGGAGCCCATGTGATCCTCGTCGAGGGAACGCTCGCCGCCTACGTCGAACGGGGCGGCAAACGAGTCACGACCTTCGAGGATCCGGACACCGACGCAATTGCCAACGCGCTCGCCGATCTCGCCCGTGACCGGTACCGCAGGATGTCGCTCGAGATGATCGATGGAGACGCCGCAGCCACCGGTCGGTACGCGGCCGCCCTCGCCGCAGCCGGATTCGCCACCGGCTACAAGGGGTTGACCCTGCGCACGAAGCGGCGGTGAACCGTGCCTGAGGGCGACACGCTGCATCAGGCGGCAACCAAGCTGGCCGTGCTCGAGGGCCAATCGATCCGCAAGGTCGCCGGATCCCATCGGGCAGTCATCGCTCACGGCAAACGCCTCGTCGACCACGTCGTCGATTCGGTACGGGCACGAGGCAAACACCTGATCATCGGGTTCGACCATGGCTGGTCGCTGCGTACCCATCTCCAGATGACCGGATCGTGGCACCGGTACCGACCCGATGAACGATGGCGCACCTCTGCGGGCAAGGCGAGGGTCGTTCTCGAATCGACCGACTGGGTTGCCGTGTGTTTCGCGGCGCCGACCGTTCAGATTGCCCCGGACGCAGAGGTCGAGGCGGCGCTTCGCCATCTGGGGCCGGACCTGATTCACGATGTGATCGACTGGGACCGCGTTGTCGGACGGGCCCGTGCCGCGGAAGCAGCGACGGCAGCCGACCTCCTCCTCAACCAGACCGTGATGGCTGGAGTCGGGAACGTCTACAAGTCCGAAACGCTCTACCTCGAACGTATCAATCCGGCGACACCGGCGGCCATGCTCGACGACGACACGCTGCAGAGGCTCGGGCAGCGCGCTCGCCGGCTGCTGATCGCCAACAAGGATCGACCCAACCGGTCTACGACGGGACGTCGCGGCCCCGGAGCCACACTCTGGGTCTACGGACGAGGTGGCAAGCCGTGCCGCCGTTGCCGGACACCGGTCGAGATGGACGGGCTCCCTGCCGGGGAACGACTCACGTACTGGTGTCCCCGGTGTCAGCCGCTTCCTGCATCGCTTCGCTGAGGCTCCGCAACCCGGTGAAGGGATAGATCCCAGTCCCGTGGCCTTCCGGGGCAAAGACGAAGTTGATCGCATATCCACCGACGAGTTTGGCTTCGGCGATCGTGACGGGAACCGCCCCGGCCAAGACTTCCGTTGTTCGACGCATGCCATCCGGCTCACGGCACGACGCACACTGGCAGGCGGCACGCAGCTCCGCTGCGGACAGACGACCGACGTGTCCATCCGCCCAGGTGAGGATGACCTCGTCGCCACCCTCGACTTCGATACGTTCGGGAAGCTCCACGAACGGGAGGATACGGTGCAGCTCCGCGCTATCGCTCCCCTGCGACCCGGGATGCGCCAGACTTACGGACGTGGGAACACCAAAGCTGCACATCCGACCCGGCAACCCGGACTTCCTCGATCTGGACTGGGACCGCCCGATCGACGACTGGGACCATGAACGACTGGTCACGATTCCGACGGGCATCCACCGGCATCCCGTGCAGTTCGTGGCGTACACCGAAGGTCTCTATGCCATCAAGGAATTGCCGCGGGACCTGGCCTATCACGAGTTCGAAACACTCCGCAGGCTGTCCACGAGGATCCGGCCGGTCGCCCGCCCCGTCGGCGTCGTTGATCGGCACTGGCTCGACGGGTCGATCGAAGGAGCGGGTGCCGTCATCACCCGGTACGTGGACCACGCGTTCCCGTATCGCGAACTTGTCCAGGGTTCCGGGTTCGGAGCTCGCCGCAATCAGATGCTCGACGCGTTCGCCGGCCTCCTGGTACAGCTCCATCTCACCGGCTGCTTCTGGGGCGACTGTTCGCTGTCCAACGTGTTGTACCGCTACGACGCCAACCAGATCGAGGCGATCATGATCGACGCCGAAACGAGTCGGCTCTACGAGACGATGACCGCGGGTCAACGTCGCGAGGACATCGAAATCATGATCATGAACGTTGCCGGCGGAATGGCCGATATCGCGGCCTCCCAAGGCACCGAAGTCGACGACGCCGATCTCAACCTCGGTGAAGACGTTGCCGAGCGCTACGCCGCCCTGTGGACCGAGCTCCAGCACGACATCGTCATCGGTCCAGATGAGCGGTATCGAATCGGTGAGCGGATCGGGCGCCTCAACGACCTTGGATTCGACGCAGAGGATGTGGACCTCACGCCCGATCCTTCCGGTGGCGACCGTGTCGTCGTCAAGATCGCAGTGGGCGGACGGAACTTCCATTCCAATCGTCTCCGCGAGCTCACCCGCATCGAGGCATCGGAGAACCAGGCCCGTCAGATCCTGTCGGACCTGCAGTATCACGAGGCCAGGCTCGGCAGCACCTCCGCTACCGGCAAAGCGATCGCCGCAATCAGGTGGCGCGTCGACGTCTTCGAACCGTTGATGCTGCGATTGGCAGAAACGCGCGAGGGCGAGGCCGACCTGGTTCAGGCCTACTGCGACTTCCTCCACCACCGCTTCATCCTGGCCCGCCGCCAAGAACGAGACGTCCCCAACGACGAAGCCTTCCAGAGCTGGATCGACCACGGCCACCCCGGTTACGAGGTGGAAGACTGAGTCTCAGGTCGCAGGTCGTTCTTCGTCCCAGGTCTCAGGTCCCAGGTCTCAGGTCCCAGGTCACAGGTCACAGGTCACAGGTCTCAGGTCCGCCCGATGCCTGACTTGAGACTTGCGACTTGAGACTCGACCTCAGCGAAGACAAGAGCAGGTCTGCCGCGTCCGAGCCGTCGTCGCACCGAAACCCGGGCGACCGGCGGCGTTAGCCGCCGCTCAATGTCCTCCGCGTTTGACTCCGCCGTACTTCATCCGGGTGTCTTCCATCCGGGCCACGAGGGGATCCTCGACGTCGTCACGGAATGCAGCATCGATGATCTCGCCGATGAAGAGGTCGTGCGTACCGCAGTCGATGGTCTGCCACACCGAACACTCCATCCACACAACGGCCTCTTCGAAGATCGGAACCCCGGTCCAACCCTCTCGGACCGGGCGTCCGTTGAGGGTCATGCCCTCCTTCGTGGCCGGCTTCGAGAACTTGACGAACGGCCGGGTGTCGGCACGGTCCCACAGGTTGATCGAGAAGGACCCGCTCTCCTTGATGAGCCGATTGGTCACAGCCTTGACATCGATCGACACGGCAACCAACACCGGTTCCATCGCCACCTGGGTCACCCACGATTGCGTCATGCCGTTCCATTCGTCGCCCGATCGAGAACCAATGAGGCACAGGACATTGGGGATGCTCCACAGCACCTTGTTCAGGGTTTCCGGGGCCGGGGCAGGCGTGGTCACGAGCGCTCCTGTGGTTGGGATCACGACCCTACCGGTGGCCTGCCAGCTATCCCCAGCCTCGCCGGGCGGGAAGGCCAAGACCGAATCTAGGATGACGCCATGCACGTCCTGATCGCGACGACCGGGGTCCTCAGTCCCGGCCCAGCGGTGGAGTTCACCTCGACACTGATCGGATCGAACGGCCGCGTTTCCGTCACGACCGTGATCGAAGTGCCCCGCACGTTCCTCGAACATCTTCGGTCCGAGGAGTGGCATCCGCTGGACGATGGCGACGATGGCGGCGTCCTCCTCCGAGAGGACGAGGAGCTGATCTCGCGCTACGTCGAGGAGCGTGGCAAGCGGATCACGGAGCCGGTCGTGAGTGCGCTGCGCGCAGCGGGGATCAGCTCAGACGTGGTCTTCCTCGAGGGTGAGGACCCGGCAGCGATGATCTCGCAGCTCGCCGACGACGTCGACGCGGATGTCGTGGTACTCGGCTCGACGAGGAAGATCTTCGACCAGTCGGCCTGGGAGTCGGTCTCAGCACGGGTCATGGCTGAGTCCGGCCGCCCGGTGCTCGTACTCCCGCCGCCGATGAAAGACGGTGGATCCTCGAACGGGGACGACCCGGCATGAGCTGGGAGACGATCCGGCCCGACCCGGACCGGTTCGCCGACCTCCCGGATTTCGACTTCGAAGCACGTTACGAAACGATCGAGGGTGTCGACGTCCACTACCTCGACGAAGGCTCCGGGCCGCCCGTTGTGCTCTTCCACGGGGAGCCCACCTGGTCGTTCCTCTACCGGAAGATCATCCGGAAGCTCGTTGCGGGCGGATTCCGGGCCATCGCTCCCGACTACCCGGGCTTCGGGAAGTCGGACACGCCGACCGATCCCGCCTTCTACACCTTCGATCGGCACGTGAGTTTCATGGCCGAACTCCTGGAGCGGCTCGACGTCGCCGATGCGTGCGCCGTCGTCCAGGACTGGGGCGGACCGATCGGCCTCCGCCTCGCCGTCGACTACCCCGATCGATTCGGGCGCCTCGTCATCATGAACACCGGGCTCTTCTCCGGTGCGACGCCACCGCCGGCCTTCCTGCAATGGCGATCGTTCGTCGAGGCCAACCCGGATCTGCCCGTCGGCATGATCATGCAACGTTCGGCCATCACACAGTGGTCTCCCCAGGTCTTCGCTGCGTACGAGGCGCCGTTCCCCGACGCCGCATCGAAAGTGGGAGCGCACCGGTTTCCCCTGATCGTCCCCATCGCTCCCGGCGACGAGGGCGCAGACGAGATGCAGCGGGTCCGCCAGGCGCTGACCGAGTGGACCCGGCCGGCGGCGGTGATCTTCGGGACGGCCGATCCGATCTTCTCGCCTCGCGTCGGCGAACGTTGGGTCGAACGTGTTCCGGGCGCTCGCGAGCTCATCCGCATCGATGAAGCCGGCCACTTCCTCCAGGAGGATCAGGGGGACCTGATCGGGGACCACATCGTTGCGTTCCTTCGCGACTCGGCCTGAGGGAAACCAATCAGGCGCCGGACCAGCCGAACGCAGCGTGAAGCATGGCTCGTGTGTGCCAGACGAAGTCGTCGGGAGCCGCAGCCAGGTGCGCCTCAGCGTCCGCCAGGCTCCACCATCTCGGATCTGTGGTCTCGCCGGGCTGTGCTCGTGGCTCGCCTTCCCCCTGGCACTCGAACAGGACGTGCAGTGCCGGATAGGCACCCTCCAGGCCGTTGACGACCGCCAGGGGTCGCGCAATCGAGAACGCCACGTGCTCGGCGAGCCTCGGTCGCGTGAACGCACCGCCGACGGAGGTGAGCCGCACGCCGGATTCTTCCTCGACCTCCCGAACCAACGCCGCGTCGGGAGACTCCCCGGCTCGCCATCGGCCTCCCGGCAACTCGAGACGACCGCGAACGGCCTCCCGTGGTTTGTCTCGCCGTTGCAGCAGGATCTCCCGCTGCTCGTTGCCTCGATACACCAACGCAGCGACGTTGGGCACCACCACCGCCTCTCCCCCACTCTCGGCCACCGGCAGGTCAACCCAATCCCGTCCGTCCCACACCGGGTAGGTAGCACTCATCCGCGGCCTCCGAGTTGCACGGTCATCTCGTCGCCGCAGAAGCCGAGGAGCGAATCACGTGCCGCGACGACGACTTCAGCGACGTCATCCGGAACGGCGACCCCGCTGAGGGACCGGGTGAACGGCTGCTCCTCGACGTGGGGATGCGCCAGGACCCGCTCGCCGTAGACCGTGCCGTCGACGTCCTTGACGACCCACGCGTCGGCGTACTTGTCCCACCCCGTCTCCGTCGAGGAGACCGTCACGGAGAAGGTGTAACCGGACGCAGCGCCGCTCACGTCGACTGCGACGACGTGTGCGCATTCTTCGGTCGAAGCGGCCAGCTTCGTTGAGTCGGCCTGCCCGACCGTCGCAGGCGGCATCGTCGACTCGTCGGACCCTCGTCGGTCGGCACCGTCGTCCTCGGCGCACCCGGCCGCCATGATCAGCAAGGCGAGCGCCAGCAGCCGGAGCGGCCCGTTCACGTGCCGTCGCCGATGGCCGCCGGCTCGGTCGCAAACTGCGTGCGGTAGAGCTCTGCGTAGAGACCGTCCCGATCGAGGAGCTCTGCGTGTGTGCCGGTCTCAACCACCGTGCCCTGGTCGATCACGACGATCCGATCGGCGGACAACACGGTGGACAGCCGATGGGCGATCACGAGCGACGTCCGGCCCTCCATCACCCGCTCCAACGCTTGCTGGATCAACGACTCCGATCGAGCGTCGAGATGGGAGGTCGCCTCGTCCAGGATGAGGATGCGCGGATCCTTGAGGATGACGCGAGCGATGGCAATGCGCTGCTTCTCACCTCCGGAGAGGCGGTAGCCGCGCTCCCCAACGACGGTCTCGTAGGCCTCAGGCAGGCCTTCGATCAGCTCAGCGATGTTCGCCGCAGACGCGGCCGCCCGGATTTCCTCTTCCGTTGCGTCGGGTCGCGCGTACCGGAGGTTGGCGGCGATCGTGTCATGGAAGAGGTAGCTCTCCTGCGTCACGACTCCGATCGCGCCCGCAAGCGACTCCAGGGTCAGGTCGCGCACGTCGACGCCGTCGATGCGCACTGCGCCACGACCGACGTCGTACAAGCGAGGCACGAGATACGTCGTCGTGGTCTTGCCTGCCCCGCTCGGCCCGACGAGCGCCACGAGTTCCCCGGGCTCGATCCCGAACGAAACCCCCTGCAAGGCCCAGCCGTCGTCGATCGGGGCCGTCCCCGCATCGGGACCTTCGGTGACGCCGCGCCACGTGTACCGCTTCACTGCTTCGAGGCCCTGCGCTCCGTTCCCTGTGTACGAGAACCAGACATCGTCGAACGCCACCTCGCCGCGCACCTCGGAAACCTGCACCGGGTCGGCCGGATCGGTGATGTCGCGCGGCATGTCGATGACTTCGAAGACCCGTTCGAACGACACCAACGACGTAGCCAACTCGACGCGAGCATTGGAGAGCCCCGACATCGGCCCGTACAGGGAGCCGAGATAGAGCGCCAGCGCCACCAGCGTCCCCACGGTGATCGTGCCGTTGATCACCATGACCGTGCCGAGCCAATACACGATGGCGGTGCCGAGCGCCGACATCACGCCGAGGGCCATGAAGAACCAGCGGCCGATCGTCGCTTGGCGCACCCCCAGGTCCCGCACCTTGCCGGCGTGCTCAGCGAACCGGGCATCCTCGCGCCGGGTCCGTCCGAACAGTTTCACCAACAGCGCACCGGAGACGTTGAGCGTCTCCTGCATGTGCCCGGTCATCGCTGCGTTCTGCTCCATCTGGTCTCGCCGCACCTGGCGGAGCATGCGGCCCACGCGGCGCGACACGCCGATGAACAGCGGCAGGATGGCGACCGACAGCACGGTCAGCCGCCACTCCAGTTGCGCCATCGCGATCAGCACCATGACGGTGGACACCACGTTGGCGAGCAGGGTGACAAAGGTGCCGGTCACCGCTTGTTGTGCGCCGACGACGTCGTTGTTCAGGCGACTCATGACCTCGCCGGTCCGAGTGGCCGTGAAGAAGCCAAGGGACATCCGTTGCAGATGGCCAAACAGCTCACGGCGAAGGTCGTAGATGATCCCTTCACCCATCGATGCGGAAGCTCGCCGTTGGAGCACACCGATGACGCCGTTCCCGAGGGCAATTCCGATCAACGCCAACCCGAGCCACGTCACGAGCTGGAGGTCCTCGTTCGGGATCGCCGTGTCGATCAGCGATCGCACGACCCGGGGCTGCAACACCGTGAGGTACGAGATCAGGAAGATCGTGACGACGACGACCGTGATTTGCGCCCGATACGCGGCGGCATACCCGAAGACGCGCCGAAGGAGCGCCCGATCCATCGTCGGGCGATCCTGGTCTTCGTCGTAGCGCACGTACGACCACCAGCCACTCTGGTTGAACACGAAGGGGTCCCTTCTCGGCGGTCCTGGGGGAGCTTAGGATCCGTGTGGGAGCTGGACGACGGCCGGCTCAGCCTTCGACGACCGGAACCAGGTCGGCGAGCGGGGTGAGCGAACGCGCCATCTGCATGCAGTACTCCTCTGCCAGCGTCGATTGGCAGAACAGCTCGTAGCGGTAGTCCCCAACCACCCAGTTGAGCGACAACCCGTCGCTGACGACCTCCGGAATGATCTCGCCCCGCAGAGCGCTCTCGGCCGGCCGGCCCACTCGCAGCACCGCCGCCGCGCTCTGATCGAGCGAGTACGGCTCGGTCGCCCAAAGGCCGAACTGCGCTGAGGTGCCCGGATCGAGCTGGGCCGAGGCAACGTCGAACACGAGCTGGCTCGTCGCCCATCCGATGTCCTCGGCAACGAGTCGCGGGAACTGGATCCCCGGAAGTGCGGCCGCGATCTCAGCACGGCTCGCCTGGATCACTCTGGCCTCGGCCCGTCCCCACACAACACCCTGGGTGAACGAAGGCTCGCCAATACGTTGATCCGGTATCCCATCGTTCCACCACGCCATTTCGATGGCCTCGCGGAACCTCAGAACGAGCCCGTTCCCGGTGTCCGGAAGGGTCGTGGTGGTCGCCACCTGCGACCCGACCACCGCATCTTGAGCACGGTCACCGACCCCGTCGAGCAGACCGCCTTCGCCGCAGGATGCGACGAGCAGTGCGAGCACGATGATCGTGGCGAGACGCCTCATGAGGTGTCGAACTCTCTCAGGTCGTTGAACGGTTCCCGCGCCGGGAGGTTAGACGCGGACCGGCGAAGCCAAATGGCTTCGCCGGTCCGTTCGGGGGATTGGCCTCGCTGTGGGGGTACGCTCCGCCGCTGATGCGCACGATCACCGTTGTCCAGGACTCCGAACCACTGTCGCCCGGTCTCGACACTGCACTGTCACGCGCCCTGCTCCTGCGTGTCTCGGAAGGCGAACTCGGCGAGACCTTCCGGCTGCATCTCCCGGGACGAGTCATGGCGTTCGGGAAGCGCGACGTGATCAGCCCCGGGTATCCCGCAGCGGTTGCCGCAACTCGATCCATGGGGTTCGCCGCTGTGGAGCGGCTCGCCGGGGGACGAGCTGCGGTCTTCCACGAGGGCACCCTCGCATTCTCATGGTCGATCCCGACCGACGACCCGCGGAGCGGCATCCACGATCGTTTCGGCCTGCTGTCGAGCGTTCTCCAACGCTCCTTCGAGCGTCTGGGCATTACGGCGTTCATCGGTGAACTCCCCGGCGAGTACTGCCCTGGTGAGTACTCGATTCATGCCGGAGGTCGCAAGGTCATGGGCGTCGGTCAGCGTCTCGCCCGCAGCGCCGCACACATCGGCGGGGTCATCGTGGTCTCCGACGGCAGGCTCATCCGCGATGCCCTGCTCCCGGTGTACGACGCGCTGGAGCTCGAGTGGGATCCAGCCACCGCAGGAGCCCTCCAGGACATGGACCCGTCCATCACCCTGCAACGAACGGCGGATGCGGTCCTCGAGACGCTTGCCACCGAGGCCCAGCTGGAACGCGGTTCGCTCGATTCGGCGACGCTGGCTCTCGGCAGATCACTCGAAGCCGAGCACCTCTCCCCCGCCGGCTGAGCGACACCGCAATCACCGTCGCTCCCATTACCGTGGAACCATGCAGCGCGTCCTCATGATCAACGGACCGAATCTGAACCTGCTCGGCACCCGTGAGCCCGCCATCTACGGAACGACCACGCTCGGCGAGCTCGAGGATCGTGTCGTTGCGTGGGGCGCCGACCTCGATATCGGAGTCGAGACTTTTCAGTCGAATCATGAGGGTGCCATCATCGATCGGCTCCACTCGGCTCGGGGTCACGTCGACGGGGTGATCGTCAACGCCGGAGCGCTCTCGCACTCGTCGTATGCGATCCACGATGCGATCACGGCCATCGACCTCCCGACGGTGGAAGTGCACATCTCCAACATCCATGCCCGCGAGGACTGGCGCCGCCAGTCGGTAACGGCACCGGCCTGCGTTCACCAGATCTTCGGACGGGGACTCCGCGGGTATCAGGATGCGCTCGCCCACCTCGTGTGGCGCGCGGCGCTGCCCTTCGAAACGCTCGCCTACGGCACCGAGGACCAACAGGTCGGCGATCTCCGGCTCCCCGACGGCGACGGCCCATTCCCACTGGTCGTGATCGTGCACGGCGGGTTCTGGCGGGAGGTGTGGACGCGGGACCTGATGGACGGAATCGCCGTCGATCTGACACGTCGCGGCTGGGCGACCTGGAACATCGAGTACCGCCGCACCGGCACCGGCGGCGGTTGGCCTGCGACGTTCGAAGACGCCGCCCGGGCCGTGGACTTCCTGTCGGATCTCGCTGCGTCGTTCCCCATCGACACCGGGGCAGTCGTCACCCTTGGTCACTCGGCGGGTGGCCATCTCGCCCTCTGGATGGCGGCACGCACCGGCCTCGGCCCAAACGCTCCCGGAGCAATCCCGCAGGTGATGCCACGCGGAGCCGTCGGACTCGCCCCCGTGACCGACCTCGCTGCGGCATACTCCGCCGGCATCGGGGACGACGCCGTAGAACACTTCCTTCACCGTGGTCCGGACGAGGATCCCGACACGTACGCTTCCGCCAACCCTGCGGCACTCCTCCCCATGGGGGTTCGGCAACTCATCGTTCACGGCGATGGTGACCAGTCGGTGCCGATCCGCTTGAGCGAGGACTACGTGGGCCGGGCCGCCGACTCGGGCGACGCCATCGTGTTCCACGAACTCACCGGAGCGGACCACTTCTCCTTGATCGACGTCGCAGGCCCTGCCTGGGAGTCGATCGCCCGTGAGATCGAAGCGCTGATCTGAGCGACGTCACGGATCGTTTCCCGGTGAACGACCCTCGCAGATCGACTCGAGACACCGCCTATGGGGCCCAGGGGAAACGAGCTCTGAGCTGCTCTGACCGACGCTCCCGTTCCGCAATCAACGCACCGGGGGCAGATCGATCTGCGGCGACCCACGCCAACCCGGCATCCAGCTCCGCAGGCCAATCGATGTCGCCCGTGAGGAGTATCGCCATCGGCTCACCCTCGACGTGGGGCCGGTACGTCCATGACACATCGCCGCGTCGCGCTGCGGCGATCAAGCCCAGATCGAACGGTTGGTCGATGTCGTCGAACCGCAGATCGCACGACCACTGGCCCCGGTCACGGACCATCAGCACCGTGGTCGCATCGCGAACGTAGGTCACCGACACGTTGCCGAAGCTCGTATCGGCACCCCCGATCGCACGAGTCCGGTGGAAACCGTTGGCCTCGAGCCACTCGATCGCTTCGACCACAGTCCTCGGACCGTGGGTGGCAATGAAGGCATCGAGGTCCACGGGGACCTCTCCTACCCCTTCGCAACCAGGTCGGCGAGCCGGGTGAGCCCTTCCACCATGTCGTCGTCGCTCATGGCAAACGAGAAGCGGGCATAGCCGGGTGCGCCGAATGCCTCTCCAGGCACGATCGCGATCTCGATCTCCTCGAGCAGCAGCGCCGCGAGGTCGAGCGTGGTGTCGGCGGTTCGTCCGTTGAGCGGCCGCCCCAGGAGACCCCGGAGCGAGGGGAAGGCGTAGAACGCACCTTGCGGCTCCGGGCACACCACGCCGTCGATCCCCGAGAGGATGTCGAACATCTTGCGACGCCGCCGGTCGAACGCATCTCGCATCTCATGGACGGCGTCGAGCGGCCCGGACACGGCAGCCAGTGCTGCGATCTGGGCGATGTTGTTGACGTTCGACGTCATGTGCGACTGGAGCTTCATACCGGCCTTGGCGACCTCCGCCGGAGCGATCATCCAGCCGACCCGCCACCCGGTCATCGCATACGTCTTGGCGACGCCGTTGACGATCACGGTACGGTCCGCCGCCTCTGGGGCAACCACCGGAAGCGAGGCGAACTGTGTGTCCCCGTAGACGAGGTGCTCGTAGATCTCGTCCGTCATCACCCAGATACCGTGTTCGGCCGCCCAGGCACCGATCGCGGCGATCGCATCAGGGGCGTAGACCGACCCGGTCGGGTTCGACGGCGACACGAACACCAACATCTTCGTCTTGTCCGTTCGAGCGGCTTCGAGCTGGTCGACGGTGACCTGGAAGTTGGTCGTCTCGTCGGTTGCGATCTCAACCGGGACGCCGTCGGCGAGCTTGACCATCTCGGGATAGCTCACCCAGTACGGAGCCGGGAGAAGGACCTCGTCCCCGGCGTCGATCAAGGCTTGGCAGGTGGCATACACGGCGTGCTTGCCGCCGTTGGTGATGACGACCTGGCTCGGATCGACCGCGAAACCAGAATCCCGCATCGTCTTTGCGGCGACGGCGTCTTTGAGTGATGCCAGCCCCGCGGCGGCGGTGTAGTGGTGATACCGCTCGTCACCGGCCGCCTCGAGCGCAGCCTCCACGATGTACCGGGGCGTCGGGAAGTCGGGCTCGCCGGCGCCGTAGCCGATGACCGGACGGCCTTGTGCCTTCAGCTCGTTGGCCTTGGCGGTGATCGCCATCGTGGCCGACACGGCGACGTTGCTGGCTCTTTGGGAGACCCCGGAGATCGGCGAGGTGCTCATGGTCACTACCCTCCTGCGGGTACGGCATATGTACTGCGGCCCGCACCCTACCGAATCGCAGGACCATGGATACGCACCCCGACATCAAACTCCCCGACGACCTGATACCTGCCGACGGGCGCTTCGGCGCCGGTCCCTCTCGCGTTCGCTCCGAAGCGTTGGTTGGCCTTGGCATCTCCGGCACCTCGATCATGGGCACCAGCCACCGCCAAGCACCGGTCAAGCAGCTCGTGCACCGGGTCAAGACGGGGTTGCGGCGCCTGTACGACCTGCCGAACGACTACGAGGTTGTGATGGGTATCGGTGGAGCGACCGCCTTCTGGGATGCAGCCTCGTTTGGCTTGATCCGACGTCGCAGCCAGCACTGTGCGTTCGGCGTGTTCTCTTCGAAATTCGTCGATGTCGTCCGCGCGGCGCCTCACCTCGACGATCCGGAGGTCATCGAGTCGCCAGTCGGGACGCACCCCATGCCCGTCGCCAACAGCGATGTCGACGCCTATGCCCTCACCCACAACGAGACCTCGACCGGGGTCGCCATGCCGATCGTGCGGCCAACGGACGGCGATGCCATGGTCCTCGTCGACGCCACGTCGGCAGCCGGTGCGATCGAGACGGACCCAGCGACTTTCGACGCCTACTACTTCTCGCCGCAGAAGGCGCTCGGATCCGACGGCGGGCTGTGGATTTCGCTCATGAGCCCAGCGGCCGTGGTTCGGATCGAGGAACTCGCTGCGTCGGAACGGTGGTGCCCGGCCTTCCTCGATCTGCGGATCGCTCTCGACAACTCCCGCAAGGACCAGACCTACAACACGCCGGCGATCGCCACCCTCTATCTGTTGGCCGAGCAAGTCGAGTGGATGCTGCAGCTCGGCGGGCTCAGCTGGGCAGCGGAGCGCGCCGCAACCACGTCGGGACACATCTACTCGTGGGCCGAGGCATCCGAATACGCCTGGCCGTTCGTTGCCGACCCGGCCCATCGCAGCCCGACCGTGGCGACCGTGAACTTCCCGGACCACATCTCAGCCGATACGGTCGGCGGCGTGCTGCGGGCAAACGGCATCGTCGACACCGGCTCGTATCGCAAGCTGGGCCTCAACCAACTCCGGTTCGCAACGTTCCCGAACGTGCCTCCGAAGGATGCGGAAATCCTCACCGCGGCCGTCGACTACGTCGTGGAGCGGCTGTAGCTCAATCCTCCTCGGGCTGGCGAGCTCCGAGTTCTCGATCGAGCATGAGCAGGGTGTGGCCGGCGTCGCCGGCGCGCTCGAGATCATCGATGATCTGCTGCACGGTGGCTTCTTCCTCGACCTGCTCGTTGACGAACCAATCGAGCAAAGGAATCGACGCGAAGTCGTTCGACTGGACCGCCAGTGCGTAGAGCTCGTTGATCGACGCCGTGACTGCCTGCTCCTGCTGGAGGGATCTCCGGAAGACGTCGAGGGGCCGTTCGAAGTCGGCCACCGGGGCATCGATCGCTCCGAGCTCGACTCGTCCACCGCGGTCGAGCACGAACTGGTAGAACTTCAGCGCGTGTTCGGTCTCCTCGTCGGCTTGCAGGCGCATCCACAGCGCCATGCCGGGAAGACCCTCCGCCTCGAGCCAGGCTCCCATGGCGAGGTAGGCATACGCCGAGCCGTACTCCATGGTGATCTGTGCGTTGTAGGCGGCTTCAAGCTTCGCATCCATCGCCAAGGCCGTGTCCTTTCGATCAGCCGGTCGTCGGCCCATGGTATCCCTGTCACCGAGTCTGATGGCAGGGACGATATGCTCGCTCCATGGCACGAATCCTGTGGCGACGCATCGACCGGACGAGCTACGAGCATTGCACGCTCGACGACACGGCGACGGGGCATCGGCTGGCCGGCACGGTGTTGCTCGTCGACGACTCGGCTCCGTACGAGATCCGCTACACGATCGCCACCGACCATGCATGGCAGCCCATCTCCGTCGGCATCAACGTCCACGGTGGCGAAAACGATCGGACACTCGCGTTGACGACCGATGGCTCCGGCACCTGGTCGGCGGGTGATACCCCGGTACTCGAGATGTACGGGGCGACCGACGTCGATCTCGGCTTCACGCCCGGGACGAACACGTTGCCGATCAAACGCCTGGCGCTCGAGGTCGGGGAGTCTGCCCAGATCACGGCGATACGCATCGACTTCCCCCAACGCGACATCGAGAAGGTCACGCAGACCTACGAGCGCCTCGCCGAGCGCCGCTATCGCTACCGAAGCGGGGCCTACTCAGCAGACCTCACGATCAACGAGCACGGACTCGTGACTGCATATCCGGCAGGCTGGATGACCGAGGCCGAGGCCTGATCTGCCCATGGGCTGGTTGGCTGCCGTCGTCACCATCGTCGCCACCGGGGTGACGCTTGCGCTGGAGCCGCACTCACGTGAGCGGTCTCGGGTTGCCAAGATGGCCGCATCGACCGGATTCATCGCCGTTGCCATCGTCGCCGGCGCCTTCGACTCGACTTTCGGCACTCTGGTCGTCATCGGCCTCCTGCTGTCGTGGACAGGGGATCTGCTCCTGACGTTTCGCAGCGACCGGGCCTTTCTGCTCGGTCTCGTCTCGTTTCTCTTCGGGCACGTGGCGTACGTGGTTGCCTTCGTCGTCCGCGGTCAATCCCCGGGCTGGATGATCGCCGGCGTGATCGTTACCGGAGCCGCCGCCATCGTGATCGCTCCCTGGCTGTTGCCACATCTCGATGATGCGATGCGCATCCCGGTGATCGCCTACATGGCGGTGATCTCTGCGATGTTGCTGACGGCCGCCGGAACCCAGGGTTCTGCAGCGGACTGGAGGATCCTGATGGGTGCCGCCCTCTTCTACGTGTCCGACATCTACGTTGCGCGGGACCGTTTCGTCACCCCGGGTCGCATCAACCGTCTGACCGGACTCCCGCTCTACTACGTCGGCCAGCTGCTGCTGGCATGGTCCGCGGGAGGCTGACGATGGTCGAGCAGGACCCACCGATCACGCCACCGGAGATCATCGCCCACTACGACCGGTACGACGAGTCGTCACGACTCGCCGAGGAGTCGTTCGGAATCCTGGAACGGCTCCGCACGCAGCATCTCCTGGAGCGCACACTCCCTGCGCCACCGGCCACCATCGTCGACATCGGAAGCGGGCCTGGGGTCTACTCCGTGTGGCTCGCCCAGCGCGGCTACACCGTGCACGCGATCGACCCGGTCCCCCACCACGTCGACCAAGCACTCGAACGTGCCGCAGCTTCCGGGGTGATGCTCGCCTCGGCGACCGTCGCCGATGCGAGGGCGGTCGCGCTCGAGACCGATACGGCCAACGCTGTGCTCTTGATGGGGCCGCTCTACCACCTGCAGGAGCGTGGTCACCGACTTGCGGCCCTAGCCGAGGCGCATCGGGTGGTACGCCCGGGAGGAGTGATCGCCGCAGCTGCGATCGGACGGTTCGCCTCCACCATCGACGGTCTCGACCGGGGATTCATCGACGACCCGGCGTTCTCGGTCATGGTCGAGGAGGCGATCGCGACGGGTCGACACCACAACCCGACCAACGACCCGGCCTACTTCACGACGGCCTACTTCCACCTCGCCGACGAGCTCACCCAGGAACTCGTCGACGCCGGCTTCGAACACGTGGCGGTTCATGCGGTCGAGGGCATCGCTTGGCTGGCGCCCGATTTCGCGGACCGGCTCGCCGACCCGCAGCGGCGTGCCAAGCTGCTCGACCTGATGGATCGTGTCGCGAGCGAACCGAGCATCATCGGTGTCAGCCCACATCTCCTCGCCATCGGCACCGCCGGCTGACCGAGCTCACTCCCCCGACTGACGCTCGTAATCACGCAGCGCAACACCGTGTGCCGCTTCGAGCCCGAGGTGGCGGTAGAAGGGCTGCAGCTCGGGGTCGGTCATCGCATCCACGGTGTAGAAACCATCGAGTAGCTCCAGGAGCCGGCGTACCAGCTCGCTCCCGATGCCGCGCCCCTGGTACTCGGGTACGACCTCGAGCAGGGGGATGAACGCCATGAAGACGCCATCGGTGATGGCGTTGATGAACCCGACAACCTGCTGGTTCGACTCGTCCACGGCCACCACGACATGGGCGCTGCCGTCGAGCACACGGAGATGGGTGGCCGGGCTCGGAGGATTCGGCCACCCGACGAAGAACGGCCCCTCGAGCTGATCCGGTGTGATGCCGTCGACATTGGTGCGATACTCGATCATCAACTCCGAACTTAGCGGGAGATCATGCGACGACTGATCCTGTTTCGCCACGGCAAGTCCGACTGGGACGCCCCGTTCGGGTCGGACCATGAGCGGCCTCTGAGCAAACGCGGCGTGAAGGCCGCCAAGACCATGGGCTTGGTCCTTGCACGCTCCGATCTCGTGCCCGACCACGCGATCACGTCGTCAGCGGTTCGCGCACGCACCACGCTGGAACTGGCCGTCGAAGCCGGCGACTGGCCCACCAGCGTCGAGGTGACCGATGCGTTGTACGGGACGTCTCCCAGCGGCGCCCTCGATGTCGCGAGGGGCACGTCGGACGACCACGACTCACTCATGCTGGTAGGCCACGAGCCGACATGGAGCGCATTGGCGTATCACCTGACCGGTGGAGCCGTCACGGTCAAGACCGGAACCATTGTTGGTATTGACCTGCTCGTCGACAGCTGGAGCCGCCTCCCGGCGGTTCGCGGCGATCTGGCGTTTGTGCTCCAACCCAGGCACTTCAAGGGCAAGGAGTGGGAGCTCCCCGCCTGATGGGGTTCGACCGCTACTTCACCGACGACCACGAGTTGATCCGCCGAACGGCCCGGCAATGGGTCGCTGCAGAGATCCTTCCCAACGTCGATGAATGGGAGGAGGCGGGAACCTTCCCCCGTGATCTCTACCGGCGGGCGGCCGAGATCGGGATCCTCGGAGTCGGCTATCCCGCCGAGTACGGCGGCTCCCCGGGCGACCTCTTCATGCAGGTCGTTGCTTGGGAGGAGATCGCTCGATCCGGCTCCGGAGGCCTCGGGGCGAGCCTGGGGTCGTTGCACATCGCGCTCCCCCCGATCCTGAAGTTCGGTACAGACGAGCAGAAGGAACGGTTTCTCCCGAGCGTGCTCTCCGGCGAGCGGATCGCTGCGCTCGCGGTGACCGAACCGGGCGGCGGATCGGACGTCGCCGGCCTCAGCACGACGGCGGTGCGCTACGGCGACGAGTACCTCGTCAACGGCGCCAAGACCTTCATCACAAGTGGCTGCCGGGCCGACCAGTACACGGTTGCGGTTCGCACGGGTGGCGAGGGCCACAGCGGCATCTCCCTCCTCGTCATCGAAGCGGAGACGCCGGGGTTCAGCCGATCCGAGCCGTTGAAGAAGATGGGCTGGTGGGCATCCGACACCGCAGAGCTGTTCTTCGACGACTGCCGGGTGCCGAGAGCCAACCTCATCGGGCCGGAGAACATGGGGTTCATCGCCATCATGGAGAACTTCCAGAAGGAACGGCTCCAGATGTCGATCGTTGCCAACATCACAGCTGAGCTGGCGTTGCAGGCGTGCCTCGCGTACGTGACTGAACGTGAGGCGTTCGGTCGGCCCCTTGCCGGATTCCAAGTGCTCCGCCACAAGCTCGTGGACATGGCGACCAAGGTCGAGGTGAGTCGCGAGTACACCTACCGGGTTGCGGCGCGGATGGCCGAGGGTGAAGACCAGGTGACTGAGGTGTCGATGGCGAAGATCTTCTCGACGGAGGCGAGCGACTTCGTCACCCACGAGGCCGTTCAGATCTTCGGCGGCTACGGCTACATGCGCGAGTACCTGGTGGAGCGGCTCTACCGGGACAATCGGATCCTCAGCATCGGCGGCGGGACCACCGAGATCATGAAGGAGATCGTGGCGAAACGGATCTTGTAGCCCGGCGAACGTCCTAGCCCGTCGAACTCATCCAGTCGGCGTGCAGCGCCGCGTAGACCCCCCCACTGTCCGCTAAGTCGTGATGGCTGCCTCGCTCGACGATACGGCCCCCGTCGAAGACGAGCACCTCGTCGCTCGCCTCGGCCGTCGACAGCCGGTGCGCAACCGTGATCGACGTGCGATGTTCCGTCAGATGCTCGATCGCCCTGCGAAGCCGCACCTCGAGTGCAGGATCCACCGCCGAGGTCGCCTCGTCGAGGATGAGGAGCTCGGGATCGGCGATCCAGGCACGAACCAGCGCGACGAGCTGGCGCTCCCCCGCCGAGAGCTGCCCGCCCCGCTCACCGACACGGGTCCGGAGGCCGTCCGGCAAACCGGCGAGCCAGTCACCGAGCTCGAGTTGCTCGAACGCCGCCTGAACCTCGGCAGCGGTCGCTCCCGGCTTCCCGTACCGCACGTTGTCGGCGATCGTCGTGTCGAAGAGGAAGCCCTCCTGTGGCACGAAGATCACGTGGTCCCGGAGGCTGTCGAACGTGACTCTCGTCAGCGGGACGTCACCGAGGCGAACCTCACCCGCCGTCGGGTCGAGGAGCCGGGTGGCGAGCTTCACGAAGGTCGATTTACCCGATCCGGTCTCGCCGACCACTGCAATCCGGCTGCCGGCCCGAACACGCACCGAGATGTCGTGGAGCACGTCGTCGCCGGTCGGATAGCGGAATCGAACGCCTTCGAACTCGAGGTCGAGGCGTTCATCGGGAAGCACCACCCCGTCGACGGGATCAGGAACATCGATCGCCTCGTCCAACACGTTGAGGATTCGTCGAACCCCGGCGG
Source organism: Acidimicrobiia bacterium (assembly GCA_030066755.1). Classification (GTDB taxonomy): domain Bacteria; phylum Actinomycetota; class Acidimicrobiia; order Spongiisociales; family UBA5794; genus JASJAX01. The sequence continues at coordinate 35,261 of JASJAX010000008.1, read as the reverse complement.
CGGCGGACTGCGCCTGATCCAGCGTCTCCACCAACGTCTGCACGGGCTCGACCAGCAGCGTCACCAGGAACAAGAAGGCCAGGAGGGTCCCGGCAGACATTCCCCAACCTCCACCCGCAACGACCCCGACGAGGATGACGACGGCAGTGATCAGCCCGGCAAACAACTCCGCGCTCGAGAAGAGGAACGCGCCCAGCCGCCCGGTCTTGAACTCGGCCCGGAACTGCTCCTCGAGCACCGCCTCCACCTTGTCCAGCGTCGCCGACTCGGCACCGTACGCCCGTACCACCGGGAGACCGCTGATCGCCTCACCCATCGTCGCCAACGACTCGGCGATCCGCAGTCGGACCTGGTCATGAGCACGTTGCAGAATCCGCTGAAACCATGCCAGGAGCACGGCGTAGATGAGCACGCCGACGAACACCATGACGGCGAGCTGCCATCCGTAGATCAGCATCACGGCCATCGCCAGCAGGACCTGGGCAGCGCCGATCACCATCCCGACGCCTCCCCAATCCATGAAGTCCTGAATGGACGCCGGGTCACTCGTCACTCTCGCAACGAGCACGCCGCGGCGTTCGGATTCCACGTGGAGAATGGACAGCTGATGGAGGTGGCGGAACGTCTTGACCCGCAGCTCGGACAATCCTGTCGATGCCGCAGTCACGAGGCGCAGCAGCGACGCTCGCCGCACGAAGACTGCCGCGAACATCATGACGAGCGCAACCAGACCGCGCCGAACCGCGCCGGCGACGTCGACGCCGGCGGGATCGAGGAGCTCGTAGTCGACGATCTGCTGCACGACCACCGGAACGATGATCTGGGTTCCGGTTCCGAGCGCCGCAAGCAACAGCGTCACGATCAAGCCCCGCCGCATCGGGGGCGCCTCCACCAAGAGCCGACGGAGGGCGGCAGTGGTGGTGAGCTCTTGGGATCGTGCGGTCATGGCTGCGAGTTCTCTTCGGCGCGTCGCACGGCGTCGACCTCATAGGCCTCGAGGATCTGCGCATATCCCGGCGTCGTCGCCATCAACTCGGCGTGGGTCCCGTGGCCAACGATGCGGCCCTCATCGAGGAAGATGACCTCGTCGGCGAGCATGATGCTCGAGCGTCGATACGCCACGATGACCACGGTCGACGGCAACTCAGCATCGCGCAGGCCCTTGAGGATCTGCGTCTCCACCGACGGGTCGACGGCCGACGTGGCGTCATCCATGATGAGCAACCGCGGCCGTCGGACAAGTGCCCGGGCCAGCGCAACTCGCTGTCGTTGCCCGCCCGACAACGACGTGCCTCGTTCTCCGAGTTGAGTTCCGTAGCCATCCGGGAGTTCGTCGATGAAACTCGTTGCGCCGGCCAGCGCCGCAGCCTGGTCGACGTCCGTTTGCGAGGCGTCCGTACCGAATCTGATGTTGCCGGCTACCGAATCGTCGAACAGGAACGCGTCCTGCGCGACGAAGGCCACCTCCCCGGGAAGCGCCGACCTTGCGAAGTCCCGGAGATCACGCCCGTCCAGGGTGATCTGTCCACTGGTTGGATCCCACAGGCGAGCCAGCAGGGTCACCAACGTGGTCTTGCCGGCTCCCGTCGGCCCAACCACGGCGACGACCTGCCCGGGTGGAATGATGAGCTCGACCCCGTCGAGGATGACCTCATCGCCGCCGTAGGTGAAGGCCACCGCCTCGCCGGCGACCTCGGCTCCGGTCGGATCGCCACGGTGATCGAGCCCTCCGTAGGCAACCAACTCAGCGGACTCGTGAATCCGCTGGACCCGCCGCCACCCGGCAAGGGCATGCGACATGTCCCAGACAACGAAGCCCACGATGCGAATCGGGATGAAGAGCAAGGTGAGCAAGTAGGCAACCGTCACCAGATCGCCGGGCGTCACCGCGCCGGCACGTGTCCGGAACGCGCCGACGATCAGCACGAGAACGGCAACGGCCGACAGCATTGCCTCAACGATGACTCGATACGTGGAGAACACCCGGTTCACGTCGATGATCCGGTCGCGGAGCTCCTCGGACGCCGCTTCAAACCTGCGCGTCTCGACCGCCTCGCGCCCGAGGGCCTTGACGGTGAGAGCTCCGTCGAAGCTCTCGTGACCCACCTGCGAGACGTTGCCGCGCAACCGCTGCACATCCTGGAACGCCTCGAACGACGACCAGCTCCCACGAATGTCGACAGCAATGATCGAACCGAGCGACCCGAGCGTGACCAGGGCGATGATCGGATCGAGCACGAAGATCATGACCACGGTCCCGATCAGGAGAAGGGTGGCTCCGGTTGCATACGGCAGCGGAGCGAGGATGAAGGTCGCCTCCCGAGCGTCGGTTTCCGTCACCGACAGCAGGTCACCGACGGATTGACGGTGGTACCACCGAAGCTCCGTGCGGAGGAGCCGATCGATGAGACCGATCCGTGCGTCGGTCTGTGCCCGGAACTGCAACCATCCGGCCGCGGTGCGGCGCAGCGTGATCCCGGCAGCCTTCCACGTCGCAACGCCGACGACGGCGGCGATGGCCGGCCACAGCAGACCCTCACTCGACACACCCTCATCGAGCACCGGCAGGATCAGCGAATCGGTGACATCGCCGATCACGAATGCCGCCGCAACGATCGCCGCAGCAAACAGCGCCGCACCACCGGCCGCCAGTGCGTACGACACCGGCCCGTTCCTGATGAACGTGCCGATCAGGCGAAAGCCCTCACGCAGCGCCTCACGAAGACCGCTCGGGGCGGTAGATGACGGAACGGACATAGCCGCGCGAGGCTACTCGGCAGCGCAGGTCCCAGGTCCCAAGTCCCAGGTCACAAGTCCCAGGTCCCAGGTCCCAAGCCGAGGGTCTCGACCGGCTTGGTCCTAGGTTTCGGCCAGGATCCTCGAGCGGAGATTGACCAGCCTCCTCCGAACTTGGTCGCATCGATCGATCAACGGCGCCACATCCTCGCCGTTGATCAAGCCTGCTCCATCAACGATCGAGAGGTGGTGCTCTAGCTCATTGCTGCTCGCCATGGCCTGGGCGAGGAACCGTGCATAATCCCGTCGCGTCGGGCGGCCTGCCCCCTCGGCGATGTTGGCACCAATCGAGTTTGCTGATCGCCGTAACTGGGCTGCCAAGCCGTAGCGGTCCACGTCCGGGAGACGCTCTGAGAGGGCGAAGACCTCGAGTGTCAACGTTCGTGCCTGTTGCCACACATTGAGGTTCCGGAAGTTGCGCATTCACGTCGACCATTAGCGCACACGACCACCCTTCACAAGACCCTCGACCACAGACCACCAGGACCGTGAGGACACAGACCGCAGATCCAGGCGCGACTTGCGACTTGAGACCTGAGACTTGAGACTCTCCTCATGATCGATCTCCGTTCCGACACTGTTACCCGGCCTACCGACGCGATGCGGCGGGTGATTGCCGACGCTGAAGTCGGGGACGACGTCTACCACGACGACCCGACGGTGCTGGCGCTCGAGGCTCGGGTTGCTGAGGTCCTCGGCAAGGACGATGCCATGTTCACGCCGACCGGAACGATGGCGAATCAAACGGCACTGCGAGCCCACACGTCACCCGGCGATGTCGTCCTCGCTTCGAAGGACGCCCACATCGACCTTCACGAGCTCGGCGCGGCGAACGCCATCTCGGGATTGACCATCCAGCAGCTCGACGGCGAGGCCGGCACGTTCACCGCGGATCAGGTTCGATCCGCAGTACCTGAGATCCCGGCATCGATGCCGGCCTCGCTCTTTCAGCCGGTGACGCTCGTCGCGGCGGAGAACACCCACAACGCTGCCGGAGGGACCGTCTGGCCGCTCGCACGACTCACCAACGTCACCGAGACGGCTCGGGGACTCGGGCTGGCAACGCACCTCGATGGAGCTCGACTCTGGAACGCCACGGCAGCGACCGGGGTCTCCGAGGCCGAGTACTCCGCAGGGTTCGACACGGTCAGCGTCTGCTTCTCGAAAGGGCTGGGCGCACCGATGGGCTCAGCCCTTGCCGGAAGCAAAGCCATCGTCGACCGGGCGCGACGTTTCAAGCAGATGTTCGGTGGCGGATTTCGGCAGGCCGGCATGATGGCGGCCGGAGCTCTCTACGCAGTCGAGCACCATCGAGAGCGCCTCGCCGACGACCACGCGAACGCTCGCCGCCTCGCCGTCGGCCTTGCCGAGCAACCCGGTGTCGAAGTCGATCTCGACACGGTCGCCACGAACATGGTCTACTTCCGCGTCACGGCGATGTCGGCCGCGAAGTTCGAAGCTGCGTGGCTCGACAACGGCGTGGCCGCCCTGGCCCTCACCCACGACACCATCCGGGCCGTCACGAACCTCCACGTCACCACGGATGACATTGATGCAGCAATCAAGGCCGCGGCGACGGTGCTCGGCTAGGGCCGGGTCACAAGTCCCAAGTCCCACGTCCCACGTCAGGCTTGTGACCTGAGACCTGAGACCTGAGACTATTTCCACAAGAACCGGGTGAAGAGGAGTACGACTGGGAAGATCTCCAGGCGGCCGACGATCATCAGGAAGCTCAAGAGCCACTTCCCTGCGTCGGAGATCACGAGATAGGTCCCGCCCGGCCCGACCTCCGCAAGTCCCGGCCCGATGTTGCCGATCGCCGACACCACCGCCGTGGTGGTGGTCACGAGACTTGCCTGGTTGCCGGCAGCGGCATCGATGAGCGCCAACAGCACCGTCCCGGTGACGAAGGTGATCATGTAGAACAGGAAGAAGAGCTGGATGTTGCGCACGATCGAGTCGGGAATCGGCCGCCCACCGAATCGGGGCACGATCACGGCCGATGGATACGCCAGCTTCTTCAGACTCGCCGCCGACGACTTGTAGAGCACACCCATGCGATAGGTCTTCACCGCCCCGGCGGTCGATCCGGCCATCCCCCCGAGGAACATCAGGGAGACAGCGAGGATCTGCAGTCCTGCGGTCCACTGCCCGAAGTCGCTCGTCGCGAATCCCGTTCCCGTGACCAACGTCAGGGCGCTGAAGACCGCGTCACGGATCGTGTCGCCGATTGCGAGGTCGGACGCCAGGCCGAGCGCGATGAGGATCGACGCAGTGAGGATCGTGCCTGCGTAGAGGCGGAACTCGGCGTTCTCCACGTACCGCGCCGGACGCCATTTCGCCCGATAGTGCAGTGCAAACGAGGTCGCCGACACAAAGATGAAGAGCGCGATCATCCACTGGGAGTACGCACTGAACGCTCCGATTGAACCCGGCTCGGTGCTGAACCCGCCGGTCGAGATGGTGGTCAGCGAATGCGCGATCGCCTCGAACATCGACATGTCGCCGAGCGCCAGCAACACGAACAACCCTGCGGTGAGCCCGACGTAGATCAGCCACAGTCGCTTCGCAGTGTCCTGGAATCGCGGCGTGAGGCGGTCCGGTTCCGGGCCCGGCGATTCGGCACGCGCCAGCTCCACACCACCGACACCGAGCAAGGGCAGCACTGCGACGAACAACACGATGATTCCCATGCCGCCGACCCATTGCGTCGTTGCTCGCCAGATCAGCATGGCGTGGGAGAGCACGCCGGGATCCGGCAGGATGGATGCGCCGGTCGTCGTGAATCCTGCGGCGGTCTCAAAGAACGTGTTGGTCACGCCGCCGATCGACTGGGTGAAGAAATACGGAAGGGTGCCCACCACGACCATGGCGAACCACGACAACCCGACGACCGCAAGACCTTCGCGCGTGCTCATCCGTCCGGAACGACCGAAGCCTCGCCACGCAGACACCCCGATCGCTGCCATACAAACGGCGGCGAGAAGAAGGCCGAGGACGTCGTCCCATTCCCGGTAGACGACTCCGGTCAGGATGGCAGGCACCGTGCCGAGCGCCGACGCAGTGATGACGGCCCCGATGACGTACATGAGGCGTCTCCCGCGAGGCGGGTGTGTGGACCGCTCGAGCCAACCCGGCGCGGTCACTGCAGGAACAACCCTTCTGCCATGTCAATCGATGACCGATCGGCGAGCACCACAACCCGATCCCCCACCTCGATCCGGGTGGCTCCCGTCGGGATGGTCGCCGTCCCCCCGCGAACGACCCCCGCCAGCACCGTGCCGTCCGGCATCTGCATGCCCTGCACCGTCTGCCCGGCCGCCGGTGTCCCCTCTTGGACCTCGATCTCGATGAGTTCTGCGTCGGTGTCCATGAACGTTGAGACCGACAGGATCTGGTCGCGGCGAACGAAGCGGAGAATGGCGTCGGCGGCGGCAACCCGTGACGACACGATCGAGTCGACGCCGACATCTTTGAGCAGACGGGCCAACCTCGCCTTGCCGAATCGGGCAATGGTCGCCCCGGCTCCCATGGCCTTCGCCAGCATGCAGCCCATGAGATTCACCTGGTCGTAGCCGCTCATCCCGAGCACGACATCGTGGGACCCGAGATCGAGCCGTTCGAGCACATCGGAGTCCGCCGGATCACCCTGGAGGACGAGTGCGCGCGACTCCTTGGCGAGGAGCGCACACCGTTCTGCGTCACGCTCGACGATGAGCACATCGTGACCTTGGGCCAGGATCCGCTCGGCAGTCAATGCGGCGATACTCGTCCCACCGAGCACCACCGACCGGCGCGGGCGCACCTGCGGGATGCCCATCAGGTTCATTACCTTCCTGACGTTCTCTGGATGCACGACCATCACCGCGTGATCGCCCTCGTCGAAGACGACGTTGCCGCGACCGACCTTGGTTTCGCCGTTCTTCACCAGCGCTGCAAGGGCCCAATCAACGGCGGACTCCGATCGGAGTTCGGCAACCGTTCTGCCGAGCGCAGGGCTCTCGACACGAATCCGGGCACCGACGAGCATCAACCTCCCCTGCGCCAACGGTTCGATCTCGGACACCCCCATGTACCGGACCAACTCGGCAGCTTCACGCGACACCGATTGGCGGGCATCGATGATGACGTCGACCCCGAGTCCCGGCGAAACCTCACGCAGGTCAGGGTGCTCCACCCGTGCGACCGTGCGACGTGCCCCGAGGTTCTTCGCCGAATGGCACGCCATCACGTTGGCGCCATCGCGGTCGGAAACCGCCAGAAAGAGACCGGCCTGTTCGATTCCTGCGTCCTTGAGTACGGCAGGGCTTGCCCCGTTGCCGGCAATGACGAGGACGTCGAGTCGATCTTGCAGCGCGGCAGCCTTTGCCTCATCGATTTCGATGACGACCACGTCCTGGCCCTCGGCCACGAGTCGTTCCGCGAGGTACGCGCCGTCGTGGCCGGCACCTACGATCACGACCCGCATCTGGTCTCCCCTGCAGCACCGGTCCGGCACCGCCAGCGTAGTGCCCGCACACCCTGGGGAGGCGGGTTGTCGGCGCCGGCGGACAACGGGCGATTACCGTCCCGACCATGAACGACGAGAACGCCACGCCCGCAGCCGAGACCTTGGAAGAGTTCAAGAACTCCTTCAGCTACGGCTCCCGGTCCGACCTCACCTTCAAGTTCCTGAAGTCCCTCACCGACGACGATGCCGGGGAGTTCTTCCGCCAGCTGTTGTGGCAAGTAGGTCACAGTCTCGACGACGGCGACATCAGCCCGATTCATCAGCTCGTGTTCGAGTGGCAGCGCCGTGGGTACGAGGGCAGCGGTCGCAACCACGCGTATGACGATGCCCCGTTCACTCCGCTTGCGAAGCCCGTGGCGGAGAGCCGTGTCGGAGTGCTCACGAGCTCGGGCCATTTCGCCGAGGGCGACGACCCGAAGCCGTTCGGTGTGGAGAACATGACGCAGGCTGAAGCGGAGGAGCGAATCGGTGAGTTCCTACGCGACACCCCGGAATTCTCTGCGATCCCAACCGACCTCGAACCAACCGACCTACGCGTTCGCCATGGTGGGTATGACGTCCGCAGTGTGTCGCACGATCGAGAGGTGGCATTCCCGCTCAGCATCCTGCAATCGCTCGAAGCCGACGGGGTCATCGGTGAACTCAGCTCGCCGATGTACTCCTTCACCGGTGCGACCTCACAGGGCCGGCTCCGGAAGCAGGCAATCCCGGGCTGGGTCGAACAGCTGCAGTCCGATGCGATCGATGTCCTGTTGCTCGTTCCCGTCTGACCGGTGTGCCACGTGTCGGTCGGACACGTCGCCAGAGCCTTCGAGAGTGCTGGGATTCCGACGGTGTCGGTGTTCGTGCGTGCGTTCAAGCACGTCGCCGAGGTCATGCGTCTCCCCCGCACGCTGATCACGCAACATCCGATGGGACGACCCTTGGGGGCATCCGGCGATCGGGATCGCCAACGCCGGGTCATCTCGTCCGCATTGGAGTTACTCGAGAACGCTCCCTCCGGCGCCACGGTTGTCGAACTCGACGAACCGTGGCGAGCCGGAAACGTCGCCCGCTAGTTCGCGACGCGAGAAGGGGAACCGGTGCCCGGTTCCCCTTCTCCGTGACGGGACATTCTTGTTTGCGCGCTACGACACCATTTCGTCGGCGGGCAGTGCGACTTCCTCGTCCTCCTCGGTCAACGGCAGGATCAGGTTTGCGGCGACACCGATGACGGCGGCCAGCGCGAGACCCGAGATCGCCACATCACCGATGGCGAGCGGCGTCGACAATCCACTGACACCGAGGCCGAAGACCAGGATGAGGCCGACCACGATCATGTTGCGGCTCTTCTTGAAGTCGACCTGCGCTTCGACCAGCGTGCGCATGCCGACGGCAGCGATCATGCCGAACAGCACGATCGAGAGGCCACCGAGCACCGCAACCGGCACGGTCTGGAGGATCGCCGCCAGCTTCGGGATCAGACCCAGCAGGATGGCGAACACTGCGCCGATGCGAATGATGAACGGGTCGTAGACCTTGGTCACGGCCAGGACACCGGTGTTCTCCGAATACGTCGTGTTCGGCGGACCGCCAACCAGCCCGGCAAACATGGTGGCGATACCGTCGCCCAACAGTGTCCGGTTGAGCCCAGGCTCGTCGAAGAAGTCCTTCCCAACCACCCGGCCGTTGGCGAGGATGTCGCCGACGTGCTCGATCATCGTCACGAATGCGATCGGGGCAATGAGGGCGATCGCCGCCCATTCGATGTTGCCGAGACCCCACGTGAATTCCGGCCATCCGATCCAGTCGGCGTCCCCTACCGGCGAGAAGTCGAACTCCTCGAGGAAGATCGCCGCCGTCAGGTAGCCGACGATGGCTCCCGTCAAGATGGGCAGCATCTTGAACAGGCCCTTGAAGAACACCGCCGCGATCAACGTCGCCGCCAGCGTGACAATGGCCAACCACCAGGTTCCTTCGGCCATCCCGATGGCAACCGGAGCCAAGGTGATACCGATCACCGTGATGACCGGTCCGGTGACGATCGGCGGGAAGATCCGCCGCACGATGTCATGGCCGACGAACGTGACGATGATGGACATCGTGAGATAGATCACCGCCGCACCGACAATGCCGGCTCCGATGGCCGCCCATGAGTAGCCGCGTTCGACGCCGAGCACGATCGGTGGAATGAACGCGAACGACGATCCGAGGAACACCGGAACCATCTGCTTCGTCACCAGGTGGAACAGCAACGTTCCGACACCTGCGGCGATCAGTGCCACCGAGGGGTTCAGCCCGGTGAGCAGCGGTACAAGCACCGTTGCTCCGAACATGGCGATGGTGTGCTGGAGACCCAGCACCACCTTCTTCTGCATCGTGAGTTGCATAGACCCTTCCTCTCCCGCTTGCTGTCTGTTTGCCCAACGCTTCCTATCGCTCAGGCTGCCCTGAACACCATCCCGTAGTAGTCGTCGTACGGCTCCTTCCGCACCACTTCGACGTTGCCGATCACTGCCATACCGAGCTCGGGCTCACTGATCTCCAGCTGTCCGAGCATCCGCATGCCGTTCTCGAGTTCGACGATGCCGAGACCGAGCGTGGCCACCTCGTACTGGGCCGGGAGGTTGTACACCCGCGTCCAAGTCACGAGCGTGCCCGCCTTCGGGAGCGGCACGGTGTCGAACTCGAAGAAGTCGTTCTGCTTGCACTCCTTGCACACCATGCGGAACGGGTAGTGGAGCGTCCCGCACAGGCGGCACTTGTAGGCGTAGATCTCGCGAGCCATCAGTCCTCCCTCACGAAGGTGAGACACACCACGTTGTTGCCGAAACCGCCGAAGTTGCAGGTGAACCCGATGCGGGCACCTTCCACCTGTCGGGCTTCGCCGTCGCCACGCAGCTGGGTGACGATCTCCCACGCCTGCGCGACGCCTGTGGCGCCGACCGGATGACCGCGGCCCTTGAGACCTCCGCCGACATTGATCGGAATCGAACCGCCGAGGGCGGTCTCTCCCTTCTCCAGGGCGATGTGGCCTTCTCCCTTCGGGAAGAAGCCCACCTCTTCACTCTCGACGATCTCGAGGATGGTGAACGCATCGTGGAGTTCGGCCACGTCGACGTCCGATGGGCTGAGACCGGCCATTGCGAACGCATCCTTTGCCGCCTTGCGGACGGCGAGCAGATCCGTCGGATCCTCTCGTTCGAACACTGCGTGCGTGTCCGTGGCTTGCCCAACACCGGTGATCCTGATCATTGGACGGCCCAGCTCTCGCGCTTTCTCCTCGCTGACGAGCACCAAGGCGGCCCCGCCGTCGGAGACCGGGCATGCGTCGAAGAACCGGAGCGGCTCGGCCACGTACGGGTTGTTCGTCATCGCTTCGGGCGAGTCGAGGATTCCCTCGAGAGTGATCTCCTGCTGCAGGTGCGCCCAGACGTTGTTGAGCGCTGCGTTCTGGTTCTTCACGCCGACCATGGCGAGATGGCGTTCCGTGACGCCGTACCGGTCCATGTACATCCGAGTGAACATCGCCGCGTGTGCCGGCAGAGTGACGCCGTAGATGTACTCGGCGAGCGGATGCGTCAGCGTGGCGACGAAGTCCGTGGCCTCGAGGTTGTTGACCTCACGCATCCGTTCGACGCCGGCGACGAGAACGACGTCCTCCATCCCCGATGCCACCGCCTGGAAGCCGGCCTTGATGGCCGATGCGCCGGAGGCCGGCCCGTTTTCGATCGCGGCCGCACCTGCAGGCATCAGGCTCAGGCTGTCGACGACCGCACTGGCCAGGGCCGTCTGGTGGTTCACCCGAGGGCTCCCCATGTTGGCGACGTAGACCTGATCGACCTCGGTGACGCCGGCGTCCTTCAAGGCCATCATCGACGCATACGACGCGATCTCCGACAACGGGTATTCGAGCCGGGTGAAGGTCGTGATCCCGATCCCGGCGACATACACGTCACGCATCGGCCGACCTCCCTTCCATCTCCCAGCGCTGCGCCATCAACGAGGTCGCGGTGGGGTCGTACATCGACCGGGTGGCGGCGAGCGGATCGAGCGGTGGCGTCGGCGGATCCGACGGCGGCAAGATCGCCGCCATGGCCTTGTCGAGCAGCTCATCGGGAACCGGCCGGCGACCTACAACGAGGCTCGACCGTGCCCGATCGAACAACTCGCGGGTCAGCGCCCACGAGGGCACGCCACCGAGTTCGTGTGGGATGTCGAATCGCTTCTCGAGCTTGTACTCGATCATCCAGCGACGGAATCCGATCGGAGACTCGGCGACGATGAGCACCTCGTCGTGGCCGAGCGTGTCGATGTGGTACTCCATCTTGGCGGCAAACGCGTGCGCCCCGACCCGGAGGCCGCGCCGCAAGGCCAACGTGTGCAGGGACATACCGAGCTTCGGCGTGACCTGGCGTCCGTTGACGATGGCGGCGAGCTCGCCGTCGATCTGGACGGCGAGGACGTATTGGTCCTGGTAGCGGTGCCGGTAGTGGGCCAGCAGTTCGGAGTAGACCCGAGCCGCCACCACGTCGTAGAAGTCGCGCTCCACGTGAAGGAGCGGCTCCACGTGTTTCAAGAGATCGGGAATCTCGTCACGTTCGACCTGGCGGACGACCACCGCTTCGCCGCTCGCCAAGAGCATGTACTTGGGCTCGTACGGCTTCATCGGGGTGTCAACCGGTCGAAGGATCTTCTCTAGGTCGACGGACATGCAGCTCCTTCTCCTTCGGTTTGACTCAGTTGTGGTGCCGGTCGGTTACGGCCAGCGCGATCTTCTCCTGGGTGATGGGCATGGACTTGATCCGGACGCCGAGGGCGTTGTAGACCGCGTTCGCAATCACGGGTGCGGCGGCAATCATCGTGTGCTCGCCCACGCCACGGGCGCCAAACGGGCCGTCCGGCTGAGGGACCTCGACGATGATCGGGATCATCTCGTCAGGAATGTCGAACGACGTCGGGATCTTGTAGTCGGTGAAGTTCGGGTTCATGAGCCGGCCGTCGTCATCGAAGCGCATGTCCTCGTACAGGACGGTTGCCAGTCCCTGCACCAGGCCGCCGGTGATCTGACCCTTCACCAGATCGGGGTTGATGGCTTTCCCGGCATCGACCGCGAGCGCCGCCTTACGCACCCAGATCCGGCCGGTCTCCTTGTCGATCTCGATCAGGACGCCGCACGCACCAACCGTGTAGTGCACGTTGGGGTGGCCACCCTGACCGGTCTCCGGATCGCTGTTCGCATTCGTGAACTCCGGCATGAACTTGCCGCTGGCGATGATCGGACCACCCCGCCAGGTGCCGTCGTCGGTTTGGATACCGTCGATCACGAACTCGCGGAGCGGTTTGGCGAACTCCGGATCCGTGGTGCACTTCACCTTCTGATCTTCGAGGTAGAGCGTCTCGTCCTCGAAGCCGTAGACCTCGTGGATGACCTCGAAGATCTTGGCGCGTGCTTCGATCGCAGCCTTCTCGACGGCGAGACCTGAGCTCCAGGTCACGTGCGATGCCACGGTCTGCCACTCGTACGGATTGCGATCCGTGTCGGGCGTCTCGACCCGGACCATCTCGACGGGCAGCCCAAGGATCTCAGCTGCGATCTGGGCCATCACCGTGAGGTACCCCTGACCGAGTTCCATGCCCGACACGCTCACGTTGACGCTGCCGTCCTCGTTGAACTTGAGGAACGACGCCGACGACGCGTTCGGGGGCATCGCCGGGGCCTTCCAGAACAGGGCGACCCCCTTGCCCATGATGGTGTTCGGGTTCTTCGACTCCTCGTCGACGCCCCACTCGATCGCCGCTGCCGTCTTGTCGATCGCTTCGATCATTCCCGACGGGTTCATATGGCCGCCGTACGACAGTTCGTCGCCTTCGACGATGGCGTTCTTGCGGCGGAAATCAACCGGATCCATTCCGATCGCTTCGGCGATGCGATCCATGTGCGACTCGAGACCGAAGTGGAATTCGGAGTACCCGAATCCGCGGTACGGACCACCCGGTGGCAGGTTGGTGTACACACACAACGAATCGTTGCTGATGTTCGGGACGCGATATGGCCCGGTTGCCGACAGACCGGCGGCGTTGACGACGTTGGCGCCGTACTCGACGTACGCGCCGGCGTCCCAGTAGAGCTTGTGCTCGACCGCAGTGATCGTGCCGTTGTTCATCACGCCGACCTTGAGTTCGGCGACCACACCTTGACGTTGATAGGTGTTGTAGAACTCCTGCTCGCGGGTGAACCGCAGCTTGACCGGGTGCCCCTTGACGGCCGTCGCCATTGCTGCGCCGATGATCTCCATCGACACGCCGGCCTTCCCCCCGAATCCGCCCCCGACGTACGGGGTGATGACCCGTACGTCCTTGTGGGCGAATCCGAGTGGCGCCAGCGCTTCGGCGAAGAGGTGCCGCTGCGTGTGTGGCGACTGCGACGCCGTCCACACCGTCAGTCGGCCTGCATGATCGAGTTTGCCGACTGTGACATGGGGCTCGATAGCGCAATGCGCGTAGCGAGGCACTCGATAGGTGTCTTCGAGTACGTAGTCGGCCTCAGCGAACGCCTTCTCCGTGTCACCTTTGCGGATCTTTCGCCAGTGGGCGATGTTGGTGTCGGCCTTCGGGAAGAACCACGGCACGTGCGCGTAGTCACCGAGGTTCGGGTGAATCAGCGGGGCGTCTTCAGCGACCGCCTCCTTGGGATCGAGCAGGGGCTCGAGCACCTCGTATTCGACCTCCACCAGCTTGGCTGCTCGAACCGCCTGGCGATGCGTCCGGGCAATCACACCGGCGACCTGCTCGCCGACGAAGCGCACATGGTGCTGGGCGAAGATGTACCGATCCTCCATGTACATGCCGAAGTTGTACGGGAAGTCCTCGCCGGTGATGACCTTGACGACACCCGGCGCCGCTTCGGCCGCGCTCGTGTCGATCGAAACGATCCGGGCGTACGCATGCGGGCTTTCGACGACCGCACCGTGCAGCAGGTCGGGCCCGAAGTCGAGATCATCGACGAACTGTGCCGCTCCACTGATCTTGTCGAGGCCGTCGATCCGTACCGCCGGCGTGCCCACGGCCGTCAGCGCATCGTCGACCGAATCGGCTTCGAACGGATACGTCGTCGTCATGCGGACACCTCCTCGTTCCGCTCACCCGCAGCCAGGACCGCCTCGATGATCGGCTCGTACCCGGTGCAGCGACACAGGTTGCCCGACAGGGCCTCCTGGACGTCATGGCGACTCGGCGATGGGTTGCGTGCCAACAGTTCGGTGGCGGACAACACGATTCCCGGAGCGCAGAATCCGCATTGGAAGGAATTGTTCGAGATGAAGAGGTTCTGCAACTCGCTCAGGTGATCAGCGCCGATGCCTTCAACCGTGGTGATCTCGTGTCCCTCGGCCTCGACGGCGAGCACCAGGCAACTCCGCACTGAGCGGCCGTCGATCAGAATCGTGCACGAGCCGCAGTCGCCGCGCTCACACCCGATCTTCGGGCTCTTCGTACCAACCCGCTCCCGCAACACGTCGAGGAGGACGTCTGCCGGAGCAACGTCGAGGGCCCACTCCTCGTTGTTGACGTTCAGTGATAGCTCCATAGCCGTCCTCTCAGATCAGTCGAGTGCCGTAGGCAGGTCCCGCGCCTTCGAGTCGCTCGTGGGAGGCGGCCAGCCCCCGTTCGAGCATCACCTCGCACATCCGTGCCCGGTACTCCGCGGTGGCTCGCATGTCGGTGATCGGGCTGATCTCGTCGCGGACCAACGCCACGGCATCAGCGATCACTTCCTCACCGAGCGGCTTCCCTCGAAGCACTTCTTCGATGCGGTGCGCCCGAATCGGTGTTGGGGCGACTGCGCCAAACGCGACGCGGTATTCGTGGCCGGGGTACTCGACGATGCCGACGGCTGCCTGAGCGAGGTCTTCTCCGCCGTAGCGCATCAGCTTCACATACACCCCGCCGTGCGGCCGCAGCGCAAGGGTCAAGTGGGTGACCACCTCGTCGTCGGAACACGCCGTCTCACGCAGACCGATGAACCAGTCGTCAATCGAAACGGACCGGGCGCCGCCCGGTCCGATGAGATGTACGGTCGTGTCGTAGGCCATCAGTACCGGCCCCGCGTCGCACGACGGGACCGCCGAGCAGATATTGCCGACCATGGTGGCCCGATTCCGGATACCGGGAGACGCGACGGTCTCAGCCATTTCGATGAGCAACGGAGCATGCTCGGCAACTACTTCGGACTCGATCAAGTCCGTGAAGGTCACGAGCGATCCGACGTGAAGCTCGTCACCATCGAGCTCGATGGTGTCGAGACCGGGGATCGCTTTGATGTCGACCACGAGATCCGGAGCGACCGCGTCGTCGCGCAACCAAGCGACGAGATCGGTGCCTCCAGCCAAGAGCCGTACCGACCCGGAGTGTTCCGTCAACACCCGTGTGGCTTCCTCGAGCGTCGTCGGACGTTCGTATGCGAACTCGTGCGCAATCACCACGGAAATCTCCTCCCAACCCGATTGAGGATGCAAACGCAATCAGTGAAGCCTGGTGGAGCCTTCGCTGGCATGATGACGCCTACTCCAATCTCTCCGCTAGGGCAGTTATACCTTCTGTAAAGCATTCCATGGGGGCTTCAACCAACCCGGCACCGACCATGCCGGTGCCCGGGACCTTGCCGGCAACCCCCGTGTTGATCTGAGGTCGGATTCCGGTCCGCACAACGAGCGCCGCATCGATCCCGACGGGGGTTCCACGGAACTCGAGCATGGGGATCTGATACGCCGGGTGCTCTCCGAGCGTGATCTCGTACATCGCCAGGGTGCGACGAACGGCGCCTGCAGCCGTGCCGCCGACAAAGCCGACGATGGCCGGGGCCGCCGCCATCGCAAAGCCTCCGAGACCGACCGTCTCCGTGATCGTCGAGTCTCCGATGTCCGGGCTGGCGTCATCTTCCGTGAAGGCGCCGAGGTAGAGCCCATCAACCGGCGGAGCCGGCGCCGTGAACCAGGCATCCCCCGTTCCCGACAGCCGAACCCCGAAGTCGGTTCCGTTCCGAGCCATGACGGTCACCAAGCTCGATGCCGCTACGCCGGCGGCGGCGTCGGACCCGAGCTTCCCGGCGGCCATGACGAGATTGAGCATGAAGTGGTCGTTGCCGTCGATGAACTCGAAGACGGCCTTGCGGTCGGTCACCGGAGCGTCCGCTCCGTCGACGAGCGCACCTCCGATCTCACGCAGGAACAGCGAGGTCACGGCCCGATTGCGATTGTGGCCGTCGTCGCCCATCTGCAGCGCTTGCGCGATCAACGACTGGAGGCCGATCGGTCCCCTGCTGCGCAGGGCTGCGCCGAGTACGGGTCCGAGGACCTCTTGCATCCAGCGCAACCGTTCAATGACTTCCGCGGCGAACGCACCGTATCGAAGGACCTTCCCGAGTCCTTCGTTGAGCGTTGAGTACGCCACACCATCGCCGGCAGCATCTTCGACCACCGCAACCGGCATCGACGCAGACGTGACGC
The DNA here is from genome assembly GCA_030066755.1 of Acidimicrobiia bacterium. Classification (GTDB taxonomy): domain Bacteria; phylum Actinomycetota; class Acidimicrobiia; order Spongiisociales; family UBA5794; genus JASJAX01. The sequence goes on along the minus strand of JASJAX010000008.1, from coordinate 18,470 downwards.
CGGCCATCGGTCCAACGGCCGAATGATGATGGCACGGTGACAGCTCGATCTCGCCGGCCGCCGCAATCGCCTCAGCTTCACTTGGATCGGCTGCCAGACCCTCGTAGATGAGGGCGCCGATGAGGGCTCCGCGCGTCGGCCCGCTGGCGCGTTCCCATTCGAGAGGTGGACCGGCGTGGAGGAACGTCCGCTCGGTCATGCCCGGGATCACCTCGATCGCCGTGCTGACGTCGGTGAGTTGTGGCCGAACGGCCAGCATTCGGGTCAAGGCGGTCGAGTTCGCTTCGGCCGTACTCCCACCTGCTGCGAGCCGCGCCAGCGCGGCCGCGGTTCCCGGTGTCGGTGGTTGCCAATCGGCACGGTGAACTGCGGCACCCTGCTGATCGATGGCCGCAGCGAGCATCTCGGTGCCGACTGCTGCAACCGATGCCTCAGTGTCGAGGAGTTGGTCGAGATCGCTCACGTCGTGCCTCCGTTCGTCGCCGCGAAGACGCGCACGGCTTCACGGGCGGCCGCGGCATTGGAGAGCCACACCGACGCTCCGGCGCCGTTGAGTGCGGCGGCTTGCTCGTCTCGGCCTTGCGGGTCGCCCCGCGTGCCGCAGAGCGACACCACCACGGCGGCTCCTGCGTCCGTTGCCCGCTGGATCATCGGGGTGAGCTCGGATGCCGGGTCCGGGTTGGCGCCGTAGCCGAGCACGACGTCCATCAGGATGACGCCGATGGTTGCATCATCGGCAGCGGCAGCCAGCCGATCGAGCCGCACCGTTTGGTCGATCATTGGGTGGGCACGACCCTTGGTGTACTCGTCGTCCCCATAGTCGACGAAACAGTGACCGTCTGCGGTTTCGACCGTGCCGACCTCGCCGACTTCGGCCATGGCGATGAACCTCGCTTCGTCGCGGAGCGTTCCTCCGGAGAACAGCCCTCGGATCGTTCCCTGTCGCACCGGACCACCTCCGGAGTCCCACGAGCGATACGCAGGCTCGGGGACCCCGAGCCGCATCAACACCTCGGCAGCGCCCTCTTCGATCGTGGTTTCTCCCATGAAGGTGACGACAGTGGGCGTACTGCAAGCAGCGGCTGCTCCCCGGACTCGCGCTGCAACGGACGCCGCGGGGGGCTTCGAGATCACCACGATCAGCTCCGTTGGTGGATGGGTGTCGAGTGCGCTGAGCGCCTGCAGAGTGGAGACTGCGCCCACGGACTCAGAGAGGTCTCGACTGCCGGTACCGAGTGCATGGGTGACGCCGACGTCGGCGTCGTCGAGCAGGCAGCACAGCTCTTGAATGCCCGTGCCTGAAGCACCCACGATGCCGACCGGTCCGGGTTGCATCGCATTGGCAAACCCGAGGCCAACACCGCCGACGATGGCCGTGCCGCAATCCGGCCCCATGACGAGCAGCCCCCGGTTGGAGGCGGCGGCCTTCAGCGCAATCTCCTGCTCGAGAGGAACGTTGTCGCTGAAGATCATCACGTGGAGGCCGGCGTCGAGCGCGTCCATCGCTTCGACGAACACATGCTCTCCCGGCATCGACAGCAATGCCACGTTCGCGTCGCTTCGTGCGGCTACGGAACCTACGGTGCGCGGCTCCGGTCCATCCAGACCCCCGGACGCAACCGGCTTCGCGGACAACGCGGCTTCGAGCGCGAGTCGGGCGGCTTCCATCACCTGGTCGTTCTCCGCCCTGACCGCGAGCAACAGGTCATTCGGACCCGCACCCGCCGCAGCGTCGGCATCGAAACCCATGTCGGCGAGGAGACTGAGGTTCAGCTCGGTCCCCATGGCAACGAGGGCGTCGGCGATCCCGGGAAGCTCCTGCAACACCTTGCTGGCCTGCATCAGGCGCACCGAGTCGTGGTACCGACCGGGCTGAACCTCGACCCGAGCGATCATCTGGCATCTCCTTCAATCATGCGGTCGCGATCAGCGTGCGCCCGGCGAGAACGATGCCCGCCGCCAGCGCCCGACCGGACGAGTGTCCAACCTTTCTCAATTGCGTGTGGGCAGCGACAACGTCTCCACGGCCGGCCAAGGCGCGGAGGAAAGCTGCAGCGGGAGCCGCAACCTCGCCCCGCAGCGCGTGCCGAAGCAAGGCGGCCGAGAACGTCGTCGTACGAGCCATTGCGGTCGCCATCAGCACCGGAGCAACGGCGTCGAGCGCAGCCACGCTTCGTCGCATACCGAGTGCGTGACCGAGACACCGAGTTCCGGCCAGTGTGCCGGCCACCATGTCGTCGGCCTCCGGGGTCAACCCGTCCCCGAGACCGAGCAGCTCGGTTGCTGCGTCGAGTACGCCGGTGGGGCACCGGGCCCGGATCGCACACGCCAGCGGCTCTGAGTCGATCCCGGGGACCTCGCCCGGTAGGCCGTTGAGACGACGCTCGAGCACACCCGGCGCGACGGGCGCCAGAACGAGCCGCGGATCCCACCAACGAACGACGCGCACGGTCAGCGGTCCACCGGTGACAAAACCGCCGCCGACCTGCATCGTGTCGCCGGGCGGAATACTCGCCATCAACGCTCGGTCTGCATCGAAGGGCAGCTCCACGCTGTTGGGCAGCCGGGTCGCATCGCGGGTCGAAAGCACGAGCACGTCGTGACCTCCGTCGAGCCACACAGCGTGGGTCGAGGCTCCAAGCACCCCGAACCGTCTGCGTCGTCCGGCGACCAGGGCTCTCACGGCGAGGCTGGCCACCGCCGGCACCTCAACGAGTGCCGGCGGTGCCGCCTGCTCAACCGCCGGTGCGGTCACCAATCAGCCGAGATCGACGATCGCGGCGACGGGTCCGCCACCCGATGGACCTTGATGGAGTGCCGCCACCGAGACGAACACTGCCGCATCGTTGATGGCAGCGGCGATCACACCGCCGACTGCACCCTTGATGTGGCGGTGGTGGTGCACGTCGGAGTCGTCGAGGGACACTTGGCGCCGCCCTCGCAGGCGGGAGGTGGGGTCGGCCTCACACTTGGCGAAGACATTGACGAGACGTCCATCGAGGTCCTCGGGCCGAGCACGGTCGGGCAGGTCGAGGCCTGCGTTGCGGATCGCTCGGTACACCCCTTCGAAGTCGAGCGCATCGTTCATGACGTCGTGGCCGATGCGATACCGGCCACCGGCGCCGGGCGCATTCCCCACGACGACGGTCTGGGCTTGATCGAGTTCGACGCCGGACGAGCACGAGGCCACCGACGAGAACAGGCTGAGGTCATGGCCGATCTGCTCGGCCGACGGCATATCGATCTCACCGAGCGCAACGGCAATGCCGAGTGCCGACGTGCCGTTGGACACGTTCATCGACTCCAGCGGATCCTCGGTGAACACGGTGTGGCCTCGTGCCTTCGCATCGTTGATCGTCTCCATGACGAGCAACGGAGTCTTCGTCTGGACGTAATGCACGTCGGCCGGATCCGTGATGCCGGCTTCGCCCATGGCTCGCCGCACGCCCTCGGCTACCTTCTCCACCATGGCGGGCCGGCCGATGTCCTCCGGGAGGATCGTGTCGCTCATGGCGTAGCCCACGGCCAGCCGCGGTTCATCCGAGGCCGGTTCCTTGTCGTCGACACGCGCAAACACGGTCGCATGGGGACACAGGATGCCGTCGGTGCCCCCGGACCACACCATCGGGATCTCGGCAACTTCCTCTTCGGGACGGGTCCCCCGCTCCATCAACACCTTGCGGAATGCCTGATCGGCGAGGATCCGGGTGAAGTCGTTGACGCCGCCGTTGCCCTCGGTCTTGCCGACGACGGCGATGACGCCGTCCGCCTCGAACACACCCTTGTCGATGAGCTCGGCCAAGCCCGATGCGTCACTCACACTCTCGAGAACGACCTTCCGTACCTCAATAGCCATCAGCCACTCCTTGTGACGGGATCCCTTCCGATGCTCCGATGCGGCGTGTACCCACGCACAGCGCAGATTTGATCTTCTGTAAAACCTACGCGTCGTACCAGGGACAAAGGGCCTTTGGGGCGCCTTCGGCGCCAGTCGCCAGTTGCCAGTCGCCAGTCGCCAGTCGCCAGTCTGAGTACTCGCTACTCGCTACTCGCTACTCGCTACTCTCCTCCAGCTCCTCGAAGAGGGTGATTTGCAGGCCGGCGGGGGCTTCGAGGCGCGAGTTGAGGGAACGCCACGGTGTCTCGGTCGGGGCGGCAATGAGTTCGGCACCCCCCGCCACTGCGAGGTCAGTAGCGGACCGTGTGTCCGTGACCTCGAACGCGACCCGGAACTTGCCGCTCGCGTCACGACCGACCTCGAGGTCGTCGATGAGGCGGCGCTGTGGCGGGTTGACGAGCTCGAGCGTGGCACGGCCGACCTGGAGAGCGACGACGTGCGCACCCCCGTCGCTCTCGATGTCGAACTCGGGTTCCAGGCCGAGAGTGTCGCGATAGAACGCCACCGCGGCATCGAAGTCCTCCGCCTCTACGACCAGTCGCAGCTGGACGACGTGCGGCTTCGGTGCATCGGTCATGACGGCACCCTCGCCCTCATCGCTTGCCCGCACCGGCATTGAGCCGGGCGAGCCTCGAGAGCTCAACGATGCTGCCGATCGTCACACCGATGATCGCGACCCAGAGAATCACGCGAACCAGCCAGCTCCAGTCGGTGTCCCACGTGACGAAGTCGAACGGGAACACCTGGAGGAAGCGCACCGTGACCACGACGCTGAACACATTCTCGACGAGCTGGCCGACACTGCGGAACCATGGCGGATCAAACGCCAGGTACAGGCCATTCACCACGATCCCGACGATCAGCGATGCCGAGAGCCACGGCAGCACGTCTGCATAGTCATCGGTGAGGAACGACGGCCAGTCCCATTCGAGCAGTTGATTGGCGACATAGAGCATCACCGCCTGAACGACGACGGCCACTGCGTAGCCCAGCCGGCGCTCCGCCGGCGAGGGACGCCGTTTCGCTCGTCTCCGAATGGCGTCGATCACGTGAGCGCTACCGCTCGAAGAGATTCGAGAGACCGCCGATCACCGAACCCTCGTCCTGGCCGGAACCGCCGCCGATGGGTGCAATCCGATCGGCAAGTCGCGAGAAGGGCAACGACTGCAACCAGACGCGCCCGTGGCCGGTGAGCGTGGCGAGGAACAAGCCCTCGCCGCCGAACACCTGCGACTTCAGTTTGCCCGCACGCTCAATCGAGTAGTCGACCGTCGGCTCGAAAGCGACGAGACAGCCGGTATCGACCCGCAACTTCTCCCCGGTGAGGCGCTTCTCGATGATCGTGCCGCCGGCATGGAGGAACGCGAGACCGTCGCCCTGCAGATCCTGCAGGATGAACCCCTCGCCACCAAAGAGCCCTGTGCCCAATTTGCGATTGAAGACGATGCCGATCTTGGTGCCCATTGCGGCACACAAGAAGGCATCCTTCTGACAGATGATGCGCCCGCCCATCTCGGCGAGGTCCACCGGAACGATCTTCCCGGGATACGGTGCCGCAAACGCCACCTTCTGCTTGCCCATGCCGGCATTGGTGAAGTGGGTCATGAACACGGACTCGCCGGTGATCGCACGTTTGCCGGCCGACTTGAGCTTGCCCATGAACCCTTGGTCAGGTTCGGATCCATCGCCCATCTTCGTGTCGAACGTGATGCCCTCGTCGAGGTACATCATCGCCCCGGCCTCGGCCACGACGGACTCGGTCGGATCGAGCTCGATCTCGACGAACTGCAGATCGTCCCCAAAGACCTGGTACTCAACCTCATGGCTCAACATGACCGTCCCCTTGCTTCAGCTGACAACAGTCCTGACGGTAGCCCCGTTCGCTCGAACCAATGGGTAGCGAGTACTCAGTAGCCAGACCTGCGACTTGCGACCTGAGACTTGAGACCTCGCCTACCTGAAGTCTCGGCTCGTCACACCTTCCACGGGCCAATGAGCGAATCGATGGGCGACGAGGTTCGTGACGCCGTCGCGGTACTCGACGATGCCTTCGATCACGACCCCGATGGCCTTACGAGCGATCTCGTAGTTCGCGTCCCAGACGGGCGGCAGGATGACGACGTTGAGCAATCCCGTCTCGTCTTCGAGATTGAGGAATCGAACCCCGTTGGCGGTCCCCGGGCGCTGCCGATGCGTGATGAGACCACCCACCTTGGCCCTGGTGCCGTGTTTGCGGAGTTGCAGCGCCTGAGCGACCGTCAGACACCCCTCCCGATCGAACCGATCCCGCAGGAACGCAACCGGGTGACGCACTGAGATCCCGGTCGACCACAGATCGGCCTGCATCTCCTCGTGCAGATCCATCTCAGGGAGCGCAGGAGCTTCGGCGCCCGACGCAAGGGGGAGACGATCCGGACCAACCTCGGCGAGCGCACCTGATGCCCAGATTCCCTCCCGACGCCCGATGCCGAGCGGAACAAGGGCACCAGACGCCGCCAACGTCTCGAGTGCGTCGAGCGGTAGGCCGGTGCGATGGGCGAGGTCCTCGGCTGAGGAGAACGGGCCGGCCGCCATCCGTGCCGCTTCGATTCGGGTGATCTCGGCGTCGCCGAGATTGCGCACGTACCGCAGGCCGATCCGAAGCGCCACCGGCATCCGGGCCGGATCTGATGCGGCCCCGCTGCCATGGCGCCAGCGCATGCCGAGGTACTCGACCTCGTGATGATCGCTGGGATGGGGCTCGATGGTGCAGTCGTACCAGGACTGATTGATGTCGGGGGGCAGCACGATGACCCCGTGGTGCATGGCGTCCTGCACCAATGAGTTGGGGCTGTAGAAGCCCATGGGCTGAGCGTTGAGCAGACCCATGAAGAACTCCGCCGGCCAGTGGTACTTGAGCCACGAGGAGGCATAGACGATGTAGGCAAACGACACGGAATGCGACTCAGGGAAGCCGAACGCCGCAAACCCTTGGAGCTTCTCCCAGATCTCGTCGGCAGCGCCCCCGGTGACCCCGTTGCGCTCCATTCCCTCGTAGACCTCGTCACGCAGCTTGGCCATCGCTTCGTCAGAACGTTTGTGGGTCATTGCCTGCCGGAGCCGATCGGACTGTCCTGCGGTGAAGCCTGCACAGATGCGTGCCAGCTCCATGAGTTGCTCCTGGAAGACCGGGACCCCGAGTGTCTTCTCGAGAATCGGTTGCGCCAGCGGATGGGGATAGCGCACCGGTTCCTCGCCGTTGCGGCGCCGGAGGAACGGATGCACCGAGTGACCCTGGATCGGACCGGGTCGAATCAATGCGACCTCGATGGCGAGGTCGTAGAAGGTACGCGGCTTCATCTTTGGAAGGGTCGCCATCTGCGCCCGGGACTCCACCTGGAACACTCCGACGGTGTCGGCTCGAGTGAGCATGTCGTAGATCACCGGCTCCTGTGGAATCGTCGCCAGATCGATATCGACCCCGTGGACCTCGCGGATAGCGTCAACGGAGAGGTGAAGGCCGTTCAGTGCTCCAAGCGCGAGCAGATCGAACTTCACGACGCCCATGGCAGCGCAATCGTCCTTGTCCCATTGCAGAACCGACCGATCTTCCATTCGGCCCCACTCGAGCGGAACCACCTCCCATAGCGGCCGCTTGGCGACCACCATCCCACCAGAGTGGATACCGAGATGGCGAGGGAAACCATCGAGCCGATGGCACACGTCGTAGATCAACTCGGTCGTCAAGCCGGCCGGGAGTTCGACTTCGCTCCTGATGGCCTTCGGGCTCCGGGTATCCAGGTACTTGGTGAGTGCGTTGACCTGCGCCTGAGTGAGACCGAACGACTTCCCGACGTCCTGAAGCACCGACCGCGCCCGATAGGTGATCACGTTCGACACCATTGCGGCTCGCTCCCGGCCGTATCGCTGATAGCAGTACTGGATCACTTCTTCGCGGCGTTCCGCCTCGAAGTCGATGTCGATGTCGGGAGGTCGCCCACGCTCCGATGAGAGGAAACGCTCGAACGGCAAGTGGAGCCGGATTGGATCGACCCGGGTGAGCCCAATGCAGCGGCACACCGCGGAGTCGGCTCCCGATCCACGAATCTGGCAGTAGATGTCCTTCGATCGGGCGAACTCGACGATGTCCCAGGCAACGAGGAAGAACCCGGCGAATCCGAGGTCCTCGATGACCCCCAGCTCGTGCTCGAGGCGTGCTCGGGCCGTGGGGTCGATGCCGAATTCACCGGTGCCGGGGTACACCTCTTGCGCACCTTCGAGGACCAGATGTCGAAGGTATGCGGCTTCGTCGATGAAATGACCCGGCATCGGGAAGTCCGGGAGTTCGGGCGAGACCAGGTTGAGGTCGAACGCCAGCGACTTGCCGAGTTCCGCAGCTCGCGCCACCGCACCGGGATACCGACGGAACCGCTCGTTCATCGTCTCGATGGTTTTCAGATAGCGCTCGTCGGTTGCCGGACGAAAGCCGTCGGCTGCGTCGAGATCGCGACGTCCTCCGATCGCGGCGAGGACTTCCGACAGGTCGGCGTCTCTTCGATCGGCATAGTGCACGTTGTTCGTCGCAACCGTCGGAAGACGGAGCTTTGCCGCGACCTCGGCGAGCACATCGTTGCGCAAGTCATCCTCCGGCATGGCGTGATGCCACAGCTCCACGTAGAGGCGGTCGGGGAAGATCTCGCGGAGCCGGGCGGCCGCCTCGATCGCCCCGTCGAGATCGCCGATTGCGGCCGCACGCGGCACGGCACCTTGCCAGCACCCCGTGAACGCGACCAGATTGCCGTGACGTGCCGCCTCGGCGAGCTCCGCGTAGTCGTAGACCGGCCGGTCCTTCTCTCCTCGAAACTGCCCCCGCGTGACGAACCGGCTGAGCGCTGCGTATCCGTCGGGGTTCGGTGCGAGCACGACGAGGTGGTCCGTCGGCGGCAAGTTGGTCGGCTTCGAACCGTGCATACGACGTATTCGGCCTCGACGCTGAGTCTCAGGTCCCAAGTCTCGAGTCTCAGGTCCCAAGTCTCGAGTCTCAGGTCCCGAGCCCCGAGACTTCGCTCTGCTTGCGACCTGTGACGTGCGACCTGTGACTGCCTCGGACCCCCGAGGCATTCCTATCTCGGTGCCGTAGACGACCGGGAGGCCGAAGTGTTGGGCGGCTTGGTGGACTTTGACGACGCCGCGGAAACCGTCGTGGTCGGTGATGGCGAGCGCCTCGTAGCCGAGACGCACGGCTTCGGCCACCAGCTCATGGGGGTGCGAGGCCCCGTCGAGGAAGCTGTAGTTCGTATGGCAATGCAGTTCGGCGTACCCCACCATGATCGAACATATGTTCGATTGTTCGAGCCGAGTACGCAAGCGGTTTCTGGAGGAAACGATGTGTCCCCGAGTTGCGTCACTCGTTCTGACGACTGACGACTGACGACCGACTACTGGTCCTTCACCACGACGGTCACTTGGAAGACTCGCTCTGGCTCAGCTTCGTCCTCCCAGGCGCGCCGGTACGCCAACTCGATGGAGGCCTGCCCCGCCGCCCGCGCCTCGAACATGCACTGCATCATGCCCGGCGCACCGACCACATCCGATTCCTCGACGATCTCCGGCTCGCACACTGCGACCAGCGTCGCCGTCTCTTCGGTCTCGTTGACCCAGGAGAATCCCGTTGAGGCGTTCGACTCGAGTTCCACCTGCAGGTGATCGCCCACCGCTACCTCGATCGTGGCCCCCGCATCCTCGGCCGTCAGCGGCACGAGCCGCGGTTCACTCCTCCCGGTGTCGTCGCTGCACGCCGTCGTCACCACGACCACCACCGCCAGGAGCGTCAGTGCGATCCGCATGTCCACCTCCGTTCAGCTCCACCCTCTCTCGCCGAGACGTCGGCGATCAGAGTCGAGGGTCCCGGATCGAATGGCAGATCGCGAAAAGCCCGCTTGTCGCGCCGTGCAGTCTGCGACCCGAATGCGTATTGTGGAGCCATGATCGAATTCTCCGTCAAGCTCGCGAATCGGCCCGGGCAGCTGGCAACGCTGGCCCGTGAGCTCAGCACCGCTGGGGTCAACATCGACACCCTCGCCGCCTTCACCGATGGTGAAGAAGGCATGGTCAAGCTGGTCGTCGACGACCATCCGGCCGCCCGACGTGTGTTGACCGAGGCCGGCTTGTCATTCGACGAGCGGCGCGTGGTGAGTGCGATCCTCCATGACCAACCCGGCGCCCTCGCCGACATGGCTGAGGCGCTCGCGGCAACCGGCGTCAACATCGAGGCCATGTACCTCCTGCACTCGTCGGAGGAAGGCCTGCACTTCGCCGTCGTCGTTGACGACCACGAGCAGGCGCACCCGCACCTCGCAACCGCGTAACGCACCGTGCCACTCGGCTTCGGCCTTCTCAGCGCGCAAGCACGACCTGGCGAGACAGACTGGCAGCGTGCCTACGACGAAACGATCGAGCTGACCCGACGGGCCGAAGCGCTCGGATACTCCTCGGTGTGGACCACCGAACACCACTTCGTCGACGACGGCTACATGCCGTCACTGTTCCCGGTGTCGGCGGCGATGGCCATGGTCACCGAACGGATCGAAATCGGCACCGGGGTGCTGCTGGCGCCACTTCATCACCCGCTTCGCATCGCCGAGGACGCCGCCACCGTGTCGCTGCTCTCCAATGGCCGGTTCACGTTGGGCCTCGGCCTCGGTTGGTCCGACGTCGAGTTTGCGGCGTTCGATGCTGATCTCCGTAAAAGGGGCCGGGCCATGTCGGAGATCCTCGACATCCTGCCCCGGGCATGGAGCGGCGAGGTGTTCTCGCACCAAGGGGACGTCTACCAACTCCCAGAACTCGCCGTCCGGCCGACTCCATCAGCTCGCCTACCCGTCATCATCGGCGGCGGGGCAGAAGCGGCAGTGCGACGGGCCGCTCGTCAGGCCGACGGCTTCTTCGGTAACGCACCGGTCCCCCGCTTCATCGAGCAGGTCGGGTGGGCGCTTGACGAACTCCGGAAGGTCGGCCGCGACCCCGATGACTTCCGGTTCCTCCACTACTCGATCTTGTACCCGGCTCCTTCGGCTGCCGCAGGCTGGGATGACGCCGGAGACCACATCTGGCACCTCACCTGGAAGTACCGAGACATGGGTCCCTCGGCGACCCGGTCCGGCGCGAACCCCGTTGCTCCTCCGCTCACCCCGGACATGCAGTCGAAACTCGCTGAGCGAGCGGCCTTTGTCGGTCCCAGCGACTACATCGTGGCGCAGCTCCATGCCATTCGAGCTGCAGTCGACGTGAAGGTCGAGTTCATGGCGCGCTCGTTCCTCCACACGTTGTCCTTCAACCGACAGCTCGAGCTCATGGAACAGCTCTCGACGGAAGTCGCGCCTCACGTCTGAAGGTTTGACAACCACGACGGGCTTCGCCGCATGCGCCGCAATTCAAGCGAGCACGCCTCCGTGCCGAAACAGGCGAATGCGCAGAATCTGGAAGATCGGGCTCGTGGTCACCTGCATCATCGCCGCGTGTGGCGACGCAGCGGCCGTCGAGACCACTACCCCACCGTCGGAGTCCGCTCCGACGACGGTCGACACCATCGTGACGACCACCGCGCCCACGGCGACCACGGCTCTCCCGCCGGCGACTGCGGCGCCGACGACTGCAGCGCCGACGACTGCAACGCCGACGACGACGTCTCCGTATCCCCCGGGTTCGGTCGTGTTGTCGGACGCCGACTCGGAGAACGTCGCCGAGTACTCGACCATCGCCGCCGACTACGGCAGCTTCGGACCGAACCAACCACTCGGCACCGACGACGGTGACGGGAGCGGATGTGCTCCGGGTAGCGACGTACTCCCGGATGGCATCTGGTACGGCCGGGTCGTCACGATCGACGACCAGACGATCGAGTTCGACCTGATGTGCAGGTACTCCGACGACGCTCGCCAGGCCATCTACACCCCCGACGAGGTCGACTTCGATACGTCGAGCACCAATCAGAGCGCACGTCTCCGGTCGTTACCTATCGGTGAGAACGCGTATTGGTTCATTCCAACCTACGGCGAACTGACCCGGCTGATGATCCCGGCCCTCAGCGACGTGACGAACCTCCTCGACGCCGCCCGCCCGGGATGGTTGCTCGTCGACCAGGGCGCGATGATGGAGTTCTTCGCCGAGCCGAATATCGACTAGCGCCGCGGCAATCCTGTCCAAGTCATCGGGGCGCCGCATACCGATCGATGTAACGCGCCGCTCGGAGTCGTCAGTCGTCGGATGTCAGAACCGAGCCACTGACGACCGATGACTGATGACCGACGACTGGTCCCTACTTCCAGTCCACGGCGGTGACGGCCCATGCCAGGCCTTCCTCGGGGTCCTCTATTGCTAGGTGGAAGTTCCAGCCTCCGACTCGATCACCTGGGTCCCAGATCCACCAACGCAAGGTCGCCGCTTCACGACCGAGCGCTGCGGGGTCCGGCGGCCAGTCGTCTTCCATACCCAGGACCGACGCAACCGCCCACCACGCCGCCGCCCGACCTGCGGGGGTACCGCGTCGCCGTCCGTACGCCCCTCCGCTTGCGCCCGTCCAGACCATGACGGCGAGGGCATCAGCGAACCCCACCTCGGCGGCGCGCACCCGGCGTGGTCCGAGGGCTCGAATCGCATCGGGGGCAGAACCTTCGAGAGCAATGCCTTCGCCGCGTCCGCTCGAGTCATCGATCCACGGGCGAACGAGCTCGAGGAGACCATCAACTGCCTCGTCCGGCTCGCCCCGCTCGACAACCCGCGGCAGCTCGAGCCAATCGAGTTCGGGCACGTCTCGCTCCGGGAAGTCCGCACGATCGCTCCGATAAACCGCGACCGGATACCGCGGCTCCCACGGTTCCAGATGGTGCGGGACGTCCACGATCCTGGGATCGATATCGGGTGCCTGGAGTCGTTCGCCGCGGATCGCACGTTCGTGGGCAACGAACGCTCGCGACGCCGGATCCGACAGATGGGGCCCGAGTTCGGTCCATGGGTGAGTCGAGGCGGCGACCTCCCACAGCGGCCCGAGTCCGAAACGGCCGGCGCCCGGGACCACCACGGAGGCAGCGAGCTCGCCGGGGGCATCGAGGGCCAAGCGGTATTCGGCGAAGTGAGCGGCACCCCACACCTGCTTGCCGCGGTCGACCGCCTCGCGACAGCGGTCGCGGACCTCGACGAGACCGGACCAGTCACGGGCATCGACCCGTGCGTCGATGAAGCGAACGAGGCCATCGAGATCCGAGCCTTCGATGAGGCTCCGCAGTCGGTTGTCGTCCATTTCGCTCACGCGAGCCGAACAGCTCGCTCAGCCGTCACCCTCATCCGGCGACCCTACCGTCGTCGCTCTCACCCGTTTCCCCGCTCGTCGATGCCGTCGCAGCGCCGGCGTCGACGTACGGCCATCCGTTCGCAACACACGAGCCCAGGCCCTTGGTTTGCTGCATCATCACCGGAGCCACCGCACCATCGGATGGACAACCGACGTGGCCGTGACCGAGCAGGTGCCCGACTTCGTGATTCACGAGGTACTCGCGGTACGTCGACAGGCCGGCATCCCACCAATCCGTCGCCCCTACCCAACGATTGACGTTGAGGATGATGTTCGACCGGTTGCGACACGACAGGTAGCCCCCGGTGCCCAACGGTGCACACAGCCGGTCGACGGTATCGGGCGACGCCACCAGCACGGTGAAGTCGGCGTTCGCCGCCACCCTCCGGAACCCGGTGGCACCGTCGCCGATCCAGCTCCGATCGTCGGCCAGGATGCGATCGACCTCAGCGAGCACGTCGATTCGCGAGACGCCGATGCCGGCCTCGACCTCGACTGTGTACTCGCGTACTCGGGCTCCGCCAAACGTGGTGTCCTGGATCGCAGAGCGACACCCGGTCAACGCATCAGTTCCCGAGCCGCCGATACACACATCCGGACCCTGCCCGCCGACGAGCTCGTCGAAGCCCATGTTTCCGTAGAGCACGTCCATGCCGGCGCCACCGGACAGATGATCGGCGCCGGCGCGACCGAAGAGACGGTCGGAACCCTCTCCACCGTGGAGTCGATCGTCACCACGGCCACCGCTGAGCACGTCATCCCCCGGACCACCACAGAGGAGGTCGGCGCCTTCGTTCCCTCGGAGGACGTCGTCGCCGGGACCCCCGATCACGAGATCACGCCCCGGCGTGCCGACGAGCCGGTCTGCGCCACTCGTGCCCACAATCGTGCTGAGCTTGCCCGCCAGTTCAGGCTGCGCCCGGAGGCATGCCGCTGCACCCGTACAGTCGACACGTTCGGTGCGATACGTCACCCCACCGATGGTGATCGCCGGCTCCTTGGTGACGCCGAGCCGTGCGTCGCCTGCCCACCACATCCACGTCGTCGCCGGACCATCGGACACGCAGCGCGGGTAGCCCACCACGACCGGCTCGGCGAGCGACGTGGAGCCGGGGGCGGGAAGGCCGACGAGGGTGAGCGCGCACACGGCCGCCGCAAGGGCGACCCTCCAGACCCAGCGCAGTCCTTCGGTGAGCGTCACAACCTGGGGCAAAACTACACCGGTGTAGTTCTGCTCCCAGGGATTTGCCGATCACCTCCGCGGCCGGGCTTCAACCCGACGGCGGTAAGCTCTCGCCGTCATGTCGGACGTATCCCCCACCGCCACGCTGCTGTTGTCGTGCCCTGACCAAAGGGGCCTCGTCGCAACCGTCGCGGCATTCCTCTACGAGCACGACGGCAACATCATCCACGCCGACCAACACACCGATGCAGAGGAAGGGGTCTTCCTCCAGCGGGTCGAATGGGAGCTCGATGGATTCGGCGTCGAACGTGATGAACTCGCCGACGCCTTTGCCCCCATCGCCGAACGATTCGGGATGAACTGGTCGCTCCGTTTCTCCGACGCCCGCCCCCGCGTGGCGTTGTTCGTGAGCAAGCAGGCGCACTGCATGTACGACCTGCTGGCCCGGTACCGGATGGGCGAGCTGCGGTGTGAGATTCCACTCGTGATCTCGAACCACGCCGACCTCGGTCATATCGCTGCCGACTTCGGCATCCCGTACCACCACCTGCCCCTCACACCCGAGACCAAGCCGGAGCAGGAAGCGGCGGCCCTTCGTTTGCTCGAGGCCCACGGCGTCGACGTGATCGTGCTCGCCCGCTACATGCAGATTCTGAGTGCGGACTTCGTGGCCGGCTATCAGAACCGGATCATCAACATCCACCACTCGTTCCTCCCGGCGTTCGCCGGGGCGCGGCCGTACCACCAGGCACACGAGCGGGGCGTCAAGATCATCGGCGCAACGGCGCACTACGTGACCGAGACACTCGACGACGGCCCCATCATCGCCCAGGACGTGTCCGTGGTGAGCCACCGGGATTCGGTGAAGGACCTCGTCCGCACCGGCACCGACCTCGAGAAAGTCGTCCTAGCGCGCGCCACACGGCTCCACCTCGACAATCGGGTTCTCGTGTACGGCAACCGAACCGTCATCTTCGACTGAACCGGGCGGACGCTGATGCCATTGCAATGCGGAATCGTCGGGCTGCCGAATGTCGGCAAATCCACCCTGTTCAACGCCCTCACCAAAGCCGAGATCGCGGCGGAGAACTACCCGTTCTGCACCATCGATCCGAACGTGGGTGTAGTCCCAGTCCCCGATCCGCGGGTCTATGCAATCGGTGAGATCGCCAAACCCGAAGCAGTTGTCCCGACGGTGATGGAGTTCGTCGACATCGCCGGTCTCGTTGCCGGAGCCTCCCAGGGCGAAGGCCTCGGCAATCAGTTCCTCTCGCACATTCGCGATGTCGATGCAATCGCTCACATCGTCCGGTGCTTCGATGACCCGGACATCGCCCACGTCACCGGGACAATCGACCCGCTCGACGATATCGCCACCATCAACACCGAATTGGCGTTGGCCGACGAGGCGACCGTCGCCCGCGCACTCGATCGCAACCAACGGAAAGCCAAGTCGGGCGACAAGGAGGCGGCAGCCAAAGCCGAGCTGCTCCAGCGAATCGACGACCACCTCGATCAGGGCAAACCGGCACGGTCCCTCGACCTCAAGCCGCCCGAGCTGGCGCTGATCCGGGAGCTCCAGCTCCTCACGTTGAAGCCGACCATGTACGTCGCCAACATCGAAGAGGCGTCCGATCACGACAACGACTACGTCAAGCAGGTCGAAGCGTACGGTGCGGCCGAGGGAGCCGACGTCGTTGTCATCTGCGCGGCGATCGAGGCGGAGATCGCACTGCTGGACGACGCCGACAAGTCCGAGTTCCTGGCCGACATCGGGGAGACCGAGCCGGGACTGCATCGGGTGATCCGAGCGGCGTACCACCTCCTCGACCTGGGCACCTTCTTCACCGCCGGCGAGAAAGAAGCGCGCGCCTGGACCTTCCGCCATGGGATGAAGGCACCACAAGCGGCCGGCCGGATTCACACCGATTTCGAGCGCGGGTTCATCCGAGCCGAGGTGGTGTCCTACGAGGACTACGTGGCGCTCGGCGGTGAACTCGGCGCCAAGGAAGCCGGCAAGTGGCGCCTCGAGGGCAAGGACTACGAGGTGCAGGAGGGCGACGTGATCTACTTCCGGTTCAACGTCTGATCCGGCGCCGCCGTGTGGGCGTGCCACTTCGGCTGGCACCTGACTTGAGACTCGGGCTCGAAGGCAACAGACTCCCTGGACATGTGGGGTTTGCTGCGACGGCCGATCACCAGCGCCGGCGTGCTGATCGCCCAGGTGCTCCACTCTGCGCACCGGGATGATCTGCCGAGCCTTCCCAACCAGGACCCGTCACAGCTCACGGGCGATCCGGCGGCGCCGCCATTGCGGTTGGTAGTGCTCGGGGACAGCTCGATCACGTCGCCGGGCGTCGAGCCGCTCGATGCCTCATGGCCGCGGCGGCTGGCGCAGCACCTCAGCGATCGGTTCCGCGTCGAGCTGATCAGCCTGGCCGTGGGTGGAGCCAAGGCACGGGACGTGCTCAGGTCGCAGCTGGACGTGGCGACCCGCATGGATGCCGACCTGGCACTCGTGTCGGTGGGTGCCAACGATGCCCTACGGGCTACGCCCATCGAGCGCTTCGAGGCGGAGATGGACATGATCGTCGGCGGACTGTGCGCTACATCTCGTCTCGTGGGGGTTTCCGGCGTCGGCGACCTCGGCACGGTGACGCGCCTGCCGACCCTGGCGCGTGCCATCGCCCGCGTCCGGGGCCGATCGATCGACCACGCGATCCAGCGTGCCGTGGCTCGCCATTCCGGAGTCGTCAAAGCCCAGGCGTGGGGCGGTCCGTGGACCGCATTCGAGACGCACCCTGAGCTCGCATTCGCCCCGGATCAGTTTCACGGCTCGGGCTACGGCCATGCGATGTTCGCCGCAGCGATGATCGCCGTCACCGAACGACTCCTCGAGTCGCCAACCGGTCGACTCATCGAGTCGCGAGAAAGTCGCGAATCAGGGACGTGACGGTGCCGACCACGCCGGGGTTGTAGCCCTCCGGCACGATCAGGTCGGCGTAGCGCTTCGAGATCTCGACGAACTGCAGATGCATGGGTCGCACCGTCGACAGGTACTGGTCGATCACCGACTCGACGGTTCTGCCCCGTTCGATCAGATCCCGCTGCAGGCGGCGCAGCAGCCGCAAATCCGAGTCTGTGTCCACGTAGATCCGTAGATCCATCAGCTCGCGTAGCTCGGGCTCGGCGAGCACGAGGATCCCTTCGATGATCACCACCCGCTCCGGATCGATCCGAACAGTGCGGTCGGTCCGAGTGTGGGTGGAGAAGTCGTACACCGGGCGCTCGATCGAGCGGCCCGCCCGCAACGCCTGCAGGTGCTCGATGAGGAGCTCCGTCTCCAGCGAGTCGGGGTGGTCGAAGTTGACCTTGATGCGGTCCTCGAGGCCGACGTGACCCAGATCCCGGTAGTAGGCATCGTGTTTGATCAGCGAAACGAGGTCCTCGCCAACCGTTTCAACGACGGCTTCGGCGATCGTGGTCTTGCCCGACCCGGATCCGCCTGCCATGCCGATGATCAGCGGCCGATCCTCACCGTCGGTCGGCCAACGGTGGTGAGCATCGCTCACCGTGATGTCGATCGCCATCGTCCGGCTCCATCCTCCCGGCCACACGCTAGTCCGCCGAATCGAGAGGACTTCATCCGGTCGTGACGACGGCTCCGTAGACCCAAAGTCGACAGGACAGAAAACCGGCCGATGACCATACTCGCAAGCGAGCGGCGCTTCGGCGCCGTCCGAAACACGACCCGAGGAGAACGCCTGCCGATGGCGGATGGAGCCGATCAGCGATCCGACGGCGCGCTCGCCGTTGCGATCGGTCGCTTCGACGAGAGCGCCCTCGCCACCGCATACGAGCGGCACGGCGGAGCCGTGTTCGCCCTGTCTCGTCGCCTCATCAAAGACCGCGGCCTGGCCGAAGAGGTGACCCAGGAGGTGTTCCTCCGTCTCTGGAACCGGCCCGAACGATTCGATCCCGATCGCGGCACGTTGCGGGCATTCCTGCTCGCCGACACCCACGGACGCAGCATCGATCTCCTCCGCAGCGAGCTCGCCCGG